>NZ_QTMM01000005.1:342-296043 GCF_003635445.1 Parabacteroides sp. AF17-3
AGATATTGAAAGCCTCCGGTCTCGATTTCGATCAGGCAATCCTCTACCGACGCAAAAAGTTCCTCCATCTGTCTTATCGCGAAGGGTTTAACCGCCGGCAGGTACTTTATAGATAAAAATGCATAAACAATTTTATTACCTTCATGAAATTCAGCCTATTCATTCTCATCATCTTATTTTTCGCAAATTGTTCGAGCCGCAAACACACCGCTTCCTTTTACCAGCAGACCGACAGCCTGCTGCAAACCAGCCGCCTGACAGTTCAAACGGCCCGAATCCCCGAAAGCCGTGCCGACCTTTCCATTCCGGTTGCAACCCTCAAAGAGTTGCCTGCCGGCGCCGCCTTTATCCAAAAAAGCGGACAGGCAACCGCTAAAATCCGTCTCCTGCATGATACGTTATTTGTCGCTGCTACCTGCGATAGTCTGCAGGAACTTGTCTATCAGTACGAAACAACAATTGAGCAGTTGAGCAAACAAACAACCCAAAAAGAAAAAAATAACCAACGGAATTGTAAATCCGGATATATAATTATTGGGTTTATTATTATTTGTGCTCTGTTATATATATTCAGAAAACGGTGGGGGTAAATTACAGGAGAATCATAAAGAATGACGTATCTTTGTCCCCTAATAACGAATGGCTAAAATGGCAAAGAACAGGAAAGAGGAATATAAAGAGCAAAATCTGCGGTATCTGGAAGAAATAGCTTCACAGGAAGGTGTAAGGAAACTGGCTGGCGGGATATTATATAAAGTAACGGAGCAGGGGAGCGGTACTGTTTCTCCCCGGTTGGATAACGTTGTTTCCGTTCATTATCGGGGGACTCTGATGAATGGGCGCGAATTTGATAATTCATACGAACGCAACTGCCCGGAGGCTTTCCGTCTGAACCAGGTTATCGAAGGATGGCAGATTGCACTTCAACAAATGCATGTGGGGGATAAATGGGTTATTTATATCCC
This sequence comes from Parabacteroides sp. AF17-3, assembly GCF_003635445.1. Classification (NCBI taxonomy): domain Bacteria; kingdom Pseudomonadati; phylum Bacteroidota; class Bacteroidia; order Bacteroidales; family Tannerellaceae; genus Parabacteroides; species Parabacteroides sp. AF17-3. The sequence continues at coordinate 1,308 of NZ_QTMM01000005.1, forward strand.
TTATACAGTAGGATATGGAAACCGGGCTTCCGGTCCGATTCCTGCATTTTCAACGTTAATCTTTGAGGTGGAGTTGCTGGGGATTGCCTGAAGATTAGAGCAGTGCCATTTAGTGTATTTTGACACTGCTCTTATAAAGAATAAACTCCTTATTCTCCTTTTTCAATTTGCTCCTGTACGATTGCATCTACAACGGCGACGGTTGTCAGGTTGAGGATGTCGCGGGTAGAGCTTTCTACGTCGGTGAAGTGGATCGGTTTGTTCAATCCCATCTGGATCGGGCCGATGGTTTCTACGACACCCATTTCGAGCAACAGTTTGTAAGCACTGTTGGCCGAACTCAGGTTCGGGAATACCAATGTGTTTACATCTTTGCCTTTCAGCTTGTTGAACGGATACATATCGTCACGCAACTTCTTGTCTAATGCAAAGTTTACCTGCATTTCACCGTCTACGACGATTTCCGGGTGATTCTTGTGAAGGTATTCGATAGCGCCGTGCACTTTCAGCGGGCTTCCCTGCTTATCGGAACCGAAGTTTGAATAAGATACCATCGAGATAACCGGATCGTGCGCGAAGAACTTCACCGCATCATGCGTCAGGCGGGCAATGTCGATCAGGACTTCTGTGGATGGATGACGGTTAATCAGCGTATCTGCCATAAAGAAAGTACCCTTTTTGCAAGTTACAATGTTCATGGCACCGAAATGGTCGTATGTCGGACGGATACCGATGATCTCTTCCGCCAACTTTGTCACTTCCGAATAACGGCTGTAAACACCTGTGATAAATGCATCCGCATCGCCGGTTGCCACCATCATCATACCGAAAGCGTTCCGGCCGACCATCTTTTCGCGTGCTTCCGAGAAAGTAACGCCTTCGCGTGCTCTCTTTTCAGAAAGGATACGGGCGTAGCGGTCGCGGCGTTCTTCTTCGCGGTCGTGACGCAGGTTGACGATTTCGATACCTTCCAGGCTCAGGTTTTCTTCGGCAGCAATTTTTTCCAAACGTTCTTCGTTGCCTAACAGGATCGGATAACAGATTCCTTCAGCTTTGGCTTCTACGGCCGCTTTCAGCATGTTCACGTGGTTGGCTTCGGCAAATACCACACGTTTCGGATTTGCTTTTGCCATGTCGGTGAAGGAGCGGAGCAGTTTATTATCGTAGCCCATCATTTCACGCAAATGGTTGGCATAGCCTTCCCAGTCTGTGATTGTTTTGCGTGAGACACCCGACTCGATAGCTGCCTTGGCAACAGCAACCGATACTCGTGTCAACAACCGTGGGTCGAGCGCTTTCGGCAGGATATAATCGCGTCCGAAAGTCGTACGTTTCAGTTTATACGCTGCATTTACCACATCGGGAACCGGTTCTTTTGCCAGTTCGGCGATGGCATGTACGGCGGCCAGTTTCATCTCTTCGTTGATTGCTTTGGCATGTGTATCCAATGCTCCGCGGAAGATATACGGGAATCCTAAAACATTATTGATCTGATTCGGATAGTCCGAACGTCCTGTTGCGAAAATAATATCTTCGCGTGATGCCATTGCATCGGCGTATGAAATTTCCGGATTCGGATTAGCCAAAGCGAATACGATCGGGTTTTCGTTCATGGAACGCACCATCTCTTGTGTCAGCACATTGGCAACAGACAATCCCAGGAATACGTCTGTACCGACAACGGCTTCTTCCAGCGTCTTTATATCTCTTGTGGTAGCAAATTCTTTCTTCGATTCGTTCAAGTCGGTACGATGCGTAGAGATAACCCCTTTACTATCACACATGATGATGTTTTCCTTGCGGGCTCCCAGCATCACATACAGTTTCGTACAAGAGATGGAAGCGGCACCTGCACCGTTGACAACGATTTTTACATCTTCAATCTTCTTTCCGGCTATTTCAAGCGCATTGAGCAGACCGGCACCGGAGATGATTGCCGTACCATGCTGGTCGTCGTGCATCACCGGGATATCCAGTTCCGCTTTCAGTCGCTGTTCAATCTGGAAACATTCGGGCGCTTTGATATCTTCCAGGTTGATACCGCCGAAAGTAGGGGCGATTGCTTTTACGGTTTCGATGAACTTATCGGGATCTTTCTGGTCCACTTCGATATCGAATACATCGATTCCTGCGAAGATTTTAAACAGGAGGCCTTTGCCTTCCATAACCGGTTTGCCGGCAAGCGCTCCGATATTACCCAGTCCCAAAACAGCAGTACCGTTGGAGATAACGGCTACCAGATTACCTTTTGATGTATATTTATAGGCATCAAGCGGTTCTTTCTCTATTTCCAGGCAAGGCTCTGCCACACCGGGAGAATAGGCCAATGATAAATCTGTTTGTGTACTATAGGGTTTTGTTGGAATTACTTCGATCTTTCCGGGTTTGCCTTCGGAATGATACCGAAGTGCTTCCTCTTTTGTTATCTTTGCCATAGACTTATGATATTAGTAGATTTTGTGTACGTTTTAAAATCGCCCACAAAAGTAACAAATTATTAGATATATAGTATGATATGCTTACAATTAGTTGGAAATATTTTGAATAAAACCTTTGATGTCAAAATTAATTGTTAACTAAATTCTTTTCATAAAACTCCAGTGCGCATAGATTGGCGGCGACGGTTTCCAGGGTTGTTTGTCCGGCTTGCCAGGCATAGACTGAATCGATAAAACGGTCTGTTAAATGGATGGCTTCAGACATATTTAATTCATTCATCCAGTGTTTGAGGTCTTCCAGCTTTTGGAGGGTGACCGGTTGTATGTTGCGCAAGCCGGAGAAGGCAATGTCGGAAAGCTGGAGTTCCAGTTCGGCAAGGAGATTCTTTATGATCATTGTGTTCGCTTTTAAAAAGTTAGAAGTAGAAGTTATCAATCTCTGAAGCGGTGATAATACTGATTGGAATCAGTGTGTCCGGTCGTTTCTGGCAGACCATGTAACGCTGTTTCTTTTCTGTATAGGGTTGTCCCAGTTGTTCCAGTTTGCGGATGGCATTACGGTTCAGTTCGCTGTATGCCAGAGAACCTTCCGTCTCTGTCTGACCGTCAGTCATGGTGAAATAGAGTTTCTGTTCGGAGGAGCTGAACCGTATCTCTGAAAGATGAGTGAAAGGGACTAAAGCCAGTTGTTCGGGTTGTTTTTTCCGGAAATAATCGTAGTATTGGTCCGGACGTATGGATAAATCGGATAACTCCGGAACCGTAAGTAATGTATTCAGATGACCGATTGTTACTTTATCTGCTATCTCACATTGTGTTTGTGAGGACGATGAGAGGCGGTTTTGCCTGTTCAGCTTGAAGTTGCGCAATGTAAGGGTGGATATCGATAATCGGGCCAGTGATGCGCTGTTCCCCCAAAAGCTTTGCATCTCGAGTTGTTTCCTCAGGTTTTCCGGTGTAACGAGTGACTGGGTATGTTCATAATAATCAGCCATGCTCGATGTCAGCGTGCAGATACTCTCTTTCTCCTGATAGAAGAAATAAGCCGTAATTCCGAAATAACCCGAACGGGTTTGCCAGGGATAAGCGCCCAGTCCGGTGAAATGGCCGATAGGGGTGGTATAATAATCCGAGCGTGTCCCTTCAATCAGTTTGCCGAGCATCTCGTTGTTTTGTGTATTCCGTAAGAGTAAGGTAAGCGTGTTATACAACCGGGAGAGCGTGGCAAAAGTTGTCAGAGGCTGAAAACCCACATGTTTGGCAAGCATATTTTCGATATCGGAGGAGAGCGAACGGAATAAGCGGGCCAGATTTCCGATTCCGCAGGTTTCCAGGCGGATGGAATACTGGATGGCTGTTTCCGCCTCGTTTTCCCCGCAACTGATCAGGCCTTTTTCCAATATGCCGAGGATGAAGCGGGAAGCTCCCTGTAAGACTTTTACCGTATCCTCCGTCAGTAGGGAGAGTTCCGGCTGGTTGCCGGCGGAGTCGGACGATAGTATTCCCTGCCGGCTCAGGTATGACAGGATGGCTATCAGTTTATGTTTGCACAATCCGTTTTCTCCGCATTTGCAGACGGAACGGTTCAGGCTGTCTTCTTTGGGAAAATAGACCGTGATGTTTTCGGTGTTGATAGTGGCTTCCAGCATATCGCCTTCCGTGAAGTCGGCCGTCCAGCCATCCTGGATAAGACGGAGGGTGTCTTCGAACAATTTCTTGCCGGCCTGTTTGCGAAGTTGCGTAAGGTCTGCATTTATCAATTTCTCCCAGGGGGCGGAAGATGGCAGCTCCGGAGACGTTTCCGGCACGGCGTCTTTATCGTCTTCTGCGGTTGCAGCATAACCGGCTGCGGCAAGTATTCCCATCAGGATATGCTTGCAGACAGTTTTGGAAGGACAGCTGCATGTGCTTTGGGATACATTGGGGGCGAGGCAGACGGTGATGTCGTCCAGTTGGACCTGTAGATGGCTGCCTGTAACCGTCAGGGCGATTTGTCCGGTCGTTTCCAGGTCTTTCAGGGCACGTTTATATAGACCTTTGTTTGCCAGCGTAACCAGGAAGGCTTCGTTGGCAAAAGGGACGAACTGTCCGGCGGAAGCGTGGCATCCGTCTCCGTTTATGATATAATCTTTCCTATCCATTCTGCTAACTCTTCAGGGGTTATTGCGGCTACATCGGCACCCATGCCGGCAATGGTCCGTGCGGCACGGACATCATAACAGGGGGCACCGGAGTAGTCGAGTGCCGGCAATACGAACAACTTACTTCCTGCTTCGATGATGTCGCGGCAGGAGCGGAACATATAACTATAGTTGTTCCCGTCGTAAAGGTCGCTTACCAGTACTACTATTGTTTTTTGTGGCGCGGAGATTAGTTTCTTTCCATATTCCAGCGCTTTATGTATATCCGTTCCGCCACCCAGCTGTACTTTCATCAGGATACCGACCGGATCGTCGAGATGTTCGCTCAAATCGACGACCGATGTGTCGAATATCGCCAGCTTGACCGAAAGAAACGGCATTTTGGCAAAGATGGAGGCCATGACAGCCGTATAGATTACCGAATCGAGCATGCTGCCGCTCTCATCTACCAGGATGACGATATGCCAGGGATTGTAACGACGTATGTTCTGGTTGAAATACAGGCGGTCGGGGATAATTGTCCCGTGTTCGCGGCTGTAGTTTTTCAGATTCTTTTCGATGGTCTGCTTGAAATCGAAGTTCCGGAATATTTTGTAGCTGGAATTGGTATGCGGAAGTTTCTTTCCGTAGAAGGCTTTGCGTACATTTATTTCCAGCTTCTTTTGAATCTCTTTTATGACCTGTTCCACGATTGAATAAGCCAGCTTTCTGACATGTTCCGGCATCATGTTGCGGAACGTCAGGATATTTTTCAGCAGTCCGATATTCGGTTCGAGTTGGCTCAGGACAGATTCGTCGGTCAGCAGTTGGGTAAGGTTATATTTATCCAAAGCCTGTTTCTGCATGATTTCGACGGTCTTTCTGGGGAACAGCTTCTTTACTTTTTTCAGCCATCCGGGGACGGTCAGCATGGAGCCGCCACGGCCTCCCCGGTTGGGGAAGTCGTTCCGTATTCCCTGTTCATCGGTATATTCGCGGTTGTATAGGAAATAAAGCGTACCGTCCAGTTCTGCGTTCTCCGGGTCGAGGGGCAGGCTGTTTTCGGCAAAGTCTCCCAATATAAGCCGCCAGCGGTTGACTATTTCGTGCTTGTCCATTCGATGATTCTCCATGTTTTTAGTGCTTCTGCCGCCAGTTTATCCAGGCGCATAGCTTCGGTGATTTCCTGTTGTGAAACAGTGATACTTCCTGTTAAGCGGGTTTCCGCTATCTGATGATATTCTGCAACCTGTTGTCCCAGGCGGTTGACTTCTGCCGGGAGAAAGCCGGTGAAGGCATAACGCAGGTTGGGCAGAATAGTCAGGAAAGTCTCCTGGTCGGCATTGGCGATAACCCGGTCTATCGCTTCCAGAATATGCGGGTCGGTAAATAACACATCGCGGGCAATCAGAAACAGGCCGCAGATAAAGGAGGCCGCCTGCTCAGGATGCGTGATGCTGCTTTCGAGGTAGGCGGCTATCTGCCGGCAGAAAACAGCCTGTCCGGTTTGTCCTTCTTTATAATGTATAGCAAGGCAGAGGCCGAAGAGGCGGCTGTTGCTGAAACTATCGTTCAATATTTTCTCTACGGCAGACAGGAAAGCGGCGGTATCGAACCAGTCTTTCGTATCCATGGTGAAACTGTAGAGGTTGCGCATCTGTTCACATATTTCCTGTTCTTCTTCCGTTGTGCTTTTCAGTGACGGAATCAGTACGACTGCTCCATTGAACGCGGTTCGTGCCAATCCGGCAATGACCGGCTGGATAGTTCCGTCCATCAATTGCTGCATATTGGCGAGGTATAACAGGCTGTTGATAAGTTTGCAGAGGCTGATAAAATTCCCTTCGCTTTCCACTACCAGCCGGACAGTGTCTTCATACCGGGTATAAAAGCCTTCTATCCCCATCACCTGAACGGAAATGAGCAGTTTGCCCAGCTCTTCTGCCGTCATGCTGTCTTTAAAATTCTTTTCGATAAGCGAGTTGCAAACCTGAGATAGTGTCGCCCCGTAGACGGACAGGTCAATCAAACGGGTTTCAACGCCTGTGCCGTAACGGCATATCCATTGTTCCCGTACCAGGTTTTTGTTCTTCTGGTTCACATAATCGGGACCAGACTGAAGGGTGGCGAAACCTGTCTCTAAAAACTCCATCTGGTGAAGGAAACGGCTTTTCCTGTAATGGGCCGGATTCTTAATGATGTCGAGCGTTACTTCCTGCCGTTCGATAGTCGATGTCTTTAACCGGTGAAGCGAACATAAGGAACGAAACTCACGGACCACAGGCGGAATGCAATCGTTGGCCGCAATCTTTCCGGCACCCATCCCGGAGAGAAGACGATACAGGAAATCCACTTCGAAAGTCGAAGTCGCATTCAGGTCGCCTTTCACAAAACAACTTCGTACACCATCCAGCAATTCATATACGCCGGCACTCTGTTTGCCTCTCAATATAGCCAGCGAACGTGCCATATTCAAGGCATTAATCTCATCGGGCAGGGAGATTATCTGTGTTTTACGGGCATAACGGGCCGTCTTTATAATATATTCGAGAACGGTCGAAGCAAACGGGTCTTTCTTTTGTTTTTCCATCTTTTCCCAGACTTCCTGGTAGAAAGCGGGGAAGGGCATACCGGCGGCGTAACCGCTTTTACTGTCGGCTTCCTTAAATGTGTAAGGCATCAGATAAGAAGCGACGTGCTCCGGGTTGCCTGATTTCAGCGATTGTTTCCGGTCTGATTGCAACTCATCCATTAAGCCGGCGATATGGAAAGCGCCTGCCACTACCAGTATTTTCTGATGGTTGGGGATTGCTTCCCGTATTTCTGCTGCCATATAAGTTTCCCGTTGCCGGTCTTCTTTCAGGGACATTTCGTTGCCGGGTGTTGCCAGCCGCATGAAATAACCGAGATGAAAAACATTGCGCACGAAGTCGTGTGTTTTCATTTTTCCGGCATCCAGTTCGAAGCGGCTTTCCCAAAATTCCGAAAAGCTGCGGCATCCGGCTTTGCGGGCAATCATGGCTGTATAGGTATTTACTTCGTATTCCTTATTCTCATTATAATAGAACTGTGTCTGCGGCTCTTCCTCTATTTTATTTATCAGTCGAAGTGCATAGGGCAGGTCTATAAAACGGGTCGGTATGTTGCGACGTGCCCCTTCACGGATAGCGACCAGCTCCGGCGAATAAGAGAGGAATGGATAGTAAGCGCGATACTTCTCTTTTTCTTCACTTACTTTTCCCTCCTTGTCATCGTAACTGTAATAGATGCAAAAAGGCGGAACCGATTGTCCGTCGGCTATGTAAGGCAATAGTTGTGCCGAATCCGAAGGCCCTTCTATCAGGATCAGTTCCGGACGGAAACTGTTGATTGTACGTTGCAGATGCAGCGCACAGACAGGGGAGTGGTGACGTACCGGAAAGTACACCACCTGTCCGTCCATATTGAAACTGGTTGCGAAGAGGTGCTCTATTTCAGCCAGGTCCGGTTGTCGTAATATTCCTTCCATTTTCCTCCTTGTCTTTCGGCTTTCAGCCGGACTACGCCGTTAAAGTAATCTTTCAGTTTGGGCAAATCGTCTTTGTTTTCTTTCATGACGGCACCCAACAGGTTTTGTACCAGGGAACGCATGCTTACGCTTCCGTCTCCGTAATAATATCCGTCCAGGGCGGATTGGTAATAAACGGATACGGCCTCGGCTGTACTCATTACGCCCGACATCTTCTGTATCTTGGCTTTCTCGAAGGAGGTTCCGTTGCGTAGTTCGTTGAAGGTGGAGGCCAGAATGTCGACAACCTCTTCCTGCACCGGCATTTCCAAGCCGTTGGCAGCCAGCATTCCCTGGCATTGGTCGGTGATGATGCGGCTTTCCAATGCTACGCTGCGTATCGGTTCGACTGTCTCGAAGTTGAAACGGCGTTTCAGGGCACTACTCATTTCGTTAATCCCTTTGTCGCGGGTATTGGCGGTTGCTATCACATTGAATCCGGATGAGGCGAAGAGCAACCCTTCTTCTCCCAGTTCGGGTATATTCAGTACCCGGTCGCTCATAATACTGATCAGGCTGTCCTGTATTTCCAGCGGGCAGCGGGTAATCTCTTCGAAGCGTGTGATGATTCCCCGTTTCATGCCGATATAGACGGGAGAGGGGACAAGGGCTTCCTTGACCGGTCCTTTGGCAAGCAAAAGGGCATAGTTCCAGGAATATTTGATATTGTCTTCGCTGGTTCCTGCCGTACCTTGTACTGTATTGGTACTGATGCCGCAGATAGCGGCAGAAAGCAGTTCGCTTAACATGGTCTTTGCCGTGCCCGGTTCGCCAACCAGCATTAATCCCCGGTTACCGGCCAGGGTGATAATGGCACGTTCAACCAGGGCGTCGTCGCCGAAGAACTTCGGGGTGATGGTGACCAGCCGTCCGTCCAGTTCTATCGGTTCGCTTTGACCGAGGATAAAGGCACGGACTGCACGGGGAGAGAGTTGCCAGTTTGTCGGCTTGGCTCCTGTATCTTGTTTGCGGAGTGCGGCAAGCTCGTCGGCATAGCGCATCTCCATCAATGGTTTCTGAATTTTGTTATCCATATAATATATGTAAGTGCTGTATTTGTTTTATTCGATTATTCATTCAGCGGAAAGGCACGATTCAGTATATCCAGCAGAGTGCTGATAAAGCGTTCGGGGATAGACGATAACGGTAGCCTTTCCTCTTTGGGCAACTGTATGGTGTTTATATCTTCCCCTTCTTCCACGGATGAGAAGTATAACTCTTTCAGGAAACAATCACTTTCTTCGTAAACAAACGAAAGCTGTGCCACCACATTGAGAGACCGGTCTATGATATGAAGCGTGTTGTTTTCTATCCGGGTGGTTATATCTGCCGTTTCAAACTCGTAAATGTTGCTGAGATAGACTTTTTTCCCTGAATAACGAAGAAGGGTATCTCCCTGTTTTTCCGTTTCGGTCAGACGATGGACCGGTGCGCTCAGTTGGGGAATGAAAGGAATAAGCTCGTAATCGTCCAGTTGCTCTTTCCAGCCAGCCAGCGTTTCATCGGGCAAGTCAATCGGATGCACGAGGGAAATGACTACGTTGTCCGGGAGAAGGAATTCTTTTTCGTTGGCAGTTGTGAACGTGCCGTCTTCCAGGTAACGGAAAGAATCCTGGAGTTTCCCTTCCTTATAAACGCCCCAGATAAGTCCGGTTGCTATATACCGCATGACCGGATTCTCTATAAAGGTTGCCAGCCAGGCCTCTTTGGGCCAGGTCCGTCCGTTCTTGAGCGACTGTTCCAGCCGTTTTTTCTGAATATTGGTCTGTGTCTTAACCCGTTTCTTCAGGCTGGCCTGTTCGGCTCTGGCATTTTCAGCTTTCTCCCGATCATCGCTCTTCAAAGGGGCGGGAAGTGACTTGCTTACTTTCTGCTTATCAAGATCAAGTACGGATATGCTGAAGTCGGGCATCAAAGTTACCCGGAAAGTACGTGTGCCATAATCCACCCTCTTTTCTCCCTGGCGGTTAAAACCGAAGTCGGGGATGATTTGGTCGGCGAGTTCTTCTATCGACAGGCCTTTCCGGATGGCGGCTTGCCGGAATGCTTCCCAGGCAGCACGTTTGTACATGCCGTTGGGAGCAGTCTCCATCCAGTCGTTGAGTATGATAAGCGCGTTAGGACTAGCCTTTAATCCCAGCAACTTCATCGTGAGGCCGACAAGTTGTTTGCGGGAGGCTTTCGACCATGACTTTATCAGGGGGGCTAATTGGGCTATCTGCCATTCTGCCCCGTAGAAACAATAAGGAAGCAGAAGCATCCTCCTGTTGGCCTCCGCACTGTCTGCCAGCCAATACCGGAACAGTTCTTCTAGGGCCGCCTGCCATTCTTTTTCATCGACGAAAGGGATAATCGCATCACAGGCATGCAGCCGGGTGATTTGGGTGAGTGCCATATGTTCGCTTAATACATAGCGAAGCACATGGCGCGGCACAAACTCGTCTACATCGGTTTCGTTTGCCCAATGGATTCTCGTATAAGGCTTCTGTGGTAACCAGGCTATTTGTTGCGTGCAATAGAGCTCGATATGTTTGCTGCAATAGTCGATAACAGCCTGTTTGTTTCTGAATTTGATTTTACTGGCTGAGGCATGTGCGTTGTCCCAGTATTTGAATAACTGCCGGGTCCAGTTCTGCGAATCCTCGTCCAGTTCCAGATATAGCTGTTCCAGTAAATTACGGGTTTTCTTCTCCTTGTCGAGGATGATCTTTTCGATGTTTCTGCGGATTAGTTTGGAGTTTTCCTTCAGTAATCCCAGTAACTGCTCATAGTCTTTCAAGCTGCAATCGGAAAACAGCTTATTCAACCAGATCAGTCTCTTTTTCAATGCGACATCACTATATAAATAATCGTATGCTGCCTGTTTGTTCTTACGGATTATGTCGTCGAGCGGCATCTCCTGAAATGTTTTCAGAACCTGCCAGTCGGATGCTGTATATGCTTCGCAATAGCTGTCGAATAATGCTGCTAAATCCGGTTGTTGCTTTCTCTTCATATCCTTTTTATTCTTCTTTCAATACATCAAAAATACCCAATACACTGCTCTGGAAGCGGGTCGGAACACTTTCGGGCGAGAGGATTGCGTTGTTTTTCGGTTCGTCGTCGGTCGTCTGGTCTTCTCCCAGGCGGTAGAGGATGACATCTCCGAGTGTCACGTCGTCATTATATTCCTGCCCCATGTACATATATTCGAAGTTCAGCAGGGCGGCCATATTCAGGAACTTGTCTACCAGATGATAACAAGTGTAGCTGCCGGCATCCCATACCTCTCCGCGAACCATGTTGTGTTTCTTTGCCATGCCGCTTATCTTTCCTGACTTGACGGTCAGGCCGTTGTAACGGGTTATCTTATTTCCGTCCGTCTCCTTTTCTCCTAAAACAATTAGGGGAGCGGTTAGTTGCGGGATGGGCTGCACAATTTCATAATCATCCAGTTGCTCCTTCCAGCCTGCAAGGGATTCTTCCTCCAGCTCGATGGGATGGACGAGGGTGATGGTGGCCTTTTCGGGCAGCGTATATTCCTCTTCATCTACCGTATTGAATGTGCCGTCTTCCATATAACGGAACGTTCCGGTCAGTTTGTCTCCGTCATACACACCCCATATCAGGGCGGTTGCAAAACGATGCATAATCGGGTTCTCTACAAAGAGGGTGTTCCAGGAGCCGGCTGTCCAGCGGCGTCCGTTCATCAGTACCTTTTCCAAACGGTTGGTTTGTGACTGTACGGTGGCCTTGATTTGTTTTTTCAGTTCGGAGAATTCCTTTTTGGCGGCCGTCGCTTTCACTGCGTCGTCATTGGCTCCGGGAGCAGGCATCGACTTGATGGCTTTCTGTTTTTCGTTGTCGAAGATAGAAAGTGAGAAGTCGGGCATCAAGGTTATTGTGAAGTTTCGCGGACCGTAATCGAGAATCTTTTCTCCTTCCTTATTGAAGCCCAGGGTGGGGACAATCTTGTCGGAGAGTTCATCCTCCGGTATTTCCAATGCTTTGGCTGCAAAAGAGAAGGCTGCCTTGGCGGCATTTTTGACCTGATTATTGGGGAACTTGACAGAGATGCCGTCTATCATGACCAGTGCAACGCTTCCTCCGTTCATGGCGATGGCGTTGACCACAAAGGCGGCGATAGCACCACGTGAAGCTTCGGCCCAGTCTTTCAACTGCGTTTTGAGGCGGAGTATCTGTGTGTCGGAACCGTAGATGCAATACGGGACCATAATCATTTTCTTTTTGGCTTCGGCTCCGTTCTCTTTCCAGAACAGATAAATGTTCTCCATCATTTGCTGGAAGTCCGGAGTATGCAACTGCTCCGTTATTTTATCGCAAGCCTTTATTTTGTAGGCTTCTTCCAGACAGAGATATTCGGAGAGGATATAACGGGTGACGATGGCGGGCGCTTTTTCGGTCATGTCGGCAAAGCGTACGTCGGTGAACATGTCTTCGGGTATCCAGGCAATGAATTTCTGATTGTCCTTGTCGAAGTTGTCGGTGCAGTATTCGACGACGCTTTCTTTGGTAAAGGTAAAGTCTGCACCGAATTTCCGTTCGTTGTCCCAGCGTTTGATGATTCGTTTACCGGCTGCCAGGGCATCTCCTTTCAGTTTGGATAATCCCGATTCCAGCAACGGACGGGTTGCTTCTTCATGGAGGTTAATCAACTCTTCGGCAGTCTTGCGGAGTATCTTCGATTTGTTGGATAATAACCCGAGCAACGGTTGGACGTCCGTTATTTTACAGGTTCCGTAAATCATGTCGAGCCAGTTCTGTGTCTCTTCGATCGAGAGGTCGCCGCTGTTTAGCAAGTCCAGTGCCAGAGACTGGTGGCTGATAATATCTTCTTTATCCAGAACGTCCTGCATCCGGTTCGGGTTATAGGCATAGGCTTTGAAGGCTTCGGCATAGGTGAACCGGCTGGTGGTGTCGAGTAATAGCCGAAGGCTTTCCTTTGGAGAACTGTTCAGCCATTTCTTACGTGTTTCAAGGAATATGTATGTAAGATATACCGGATTATTTATTGCGGCACTGGTACGGACCTGAATCAGCAGCACGTTGATGAACCGCCGGGCCAGTTCCGACTCACAGTATAGAAGAGCCAGGGCACCGATCAATAAAGCCGGAGCGTTTTTCCCGTATCCCCAGCCGAAGTTGCCGCAATTCTTCAGACGATTCTCCCAGGCAACCTGCGGTGTCGAATCGTCCGTCAGGGCTGAAATAAAATTATCGGTGTTACCTAAGTTTTCTCCCAGCAGGTTAAGCATGCAACGGGCTTGTAATTCTGTACTTTCTGCCAGTTCTTCCGTGCCTTCTCCATGTTCGAGCAGGATTGACAAAAGGTAAAGGCTGTAGGCGGCCTGTTGGATGGGAGTTGTCTTTGCCAGCATCCGGTAGACTTCCATGAACAGTTCTTTATCTTCTTTATATAAGGTATGGAACATGGATGCCTTGTCGGCATCATTATCTTCTGTCAGAATCAAATAATAATAAATGCCTAAAGGAGCCCCGATCGATTGCAGGAATGCCAGCATCTTATGCGGATTGAGATGGAAGAACAAGGCCCGTGCCGATATAGTCTCTTTGAGCAGTTGGAGTAAACGCTCTTTTAGTTCGGGAGCGAACTTATAGCAGAAATACAGGATGAATGTGAAACTCGGACCGGAATATCCGTAAGCCAAAGCAGTCAGTACCGGCAGATAGCGGGCATATTTATCCGCATCCTGTTCCAGCAACAGGATGGCCAGGTATAAAGCCAGGTATAATTCATGGGTGTTGTTTCGCTGTTCTTCCAGTTCCTTTAATTTATCGGAAAGAAGCAGGTCGGCAAATGCTTCCGATTCGGACGGGCAATATTTCAGTAATATCTGTGCTGTTTCATATAACTCCGGACCTTGTGTTTTGTGACGGGTTACCGACTCTTTAATCAGGTTTCTGAAATCATGGCCGTAACCGATGAGCAGGCAAATCTCCAGATCATCTTTCATCCCCCATTTATGGATAGGTCCGTCGCGACGTATTTTCGAGAGGATAACCAGCATGCGGCGTGCCAGCTCCGCATTGTCCCCGTTTAATTCGTGTATAATCCAGGCGTCATAATCAACATATATCTTTGGGCCCGACATCACCGTTTCGGGAATCTGGTCGGTTTTCTCGTCCAGATATTCATATACTTTCGGGGTGAAAGTGCATTTGTAGTATCCTTGCTCATAGATTCTAGTCCATTGTTCGAGCATTTGTTCTTTTGTCATGGTGTCGTTTTAAAGTTTGCTTTGATTGAATATATAAGCAAATGTATAAAAAATATTTTGTAATTTTGCACCTTCCAAACAATAAGGGCGTGAGACAAACGATGAGAAAATATCTGAAATGGCTGCTGCCGGTGATTTTTATCGCCTACTATAGCTGTATCACGTTATTTATCCATGTCCATATCGAACATGGCACGACGATTGTCCATTCTCACCCTTTCGGAAAGATGAACGGCGGTCCCTGCCATCATCATGCTTCCCTTTCCGAAATACAGCTATTCCATATACTGACGACTCTTAGTGTGGAAGATGGGGCTGTTCATGCGTTACATCTGAATTTTAATGCACAGCAAGTCGCTGAAATAGTAGAATATCCGGTCTATCCGGATTATAAACTCCCAGACAAAGGGCTGCTTAGCCTTCGTGCCCCTCCTGTTTTCTGATAAAGAATAGTAAGACTTTTATTGATAAGGATAGGTGTTTCTACTATAAACATACCGTCCTTCTAATCTTTTGACCCTGGTCGAATACATTTTTGACCTAGGTGAAACATGTAGTTGACCCAGGTGAAATATGTATTCGACCCAGGTCAAAAGTATAAAACATCGGAGGCTTTGAATTAGAAAGTGCCGTGTTTTACATTATAACATTACCTATTTATCAGAACAAATCGCAATGAATAAGATAATTACGCTTATACTATGCCTATGCTGTGTCTTTACAACAGCATGGGCGGATGATGCTCCGGCCCTGAATCCGTCGGATGCCAATATCGTAGGACATATACTGGACAAGAAAACGGGTGAGCATCTTTCTTTTATTAATGTATTTCTGAAAGGAACGACAATCGGTACATCGACCGATGCCACCGGTCATTATTACCTGAAGAACCTGCCGGAAGGCAAATATACCCTGGTGATGAAAACGCTGGGCTTTAAGACAGTAGAGAAACCTATCACCTTGAAGAAAGGAAAAACGCTGGAAATCAATTTTGAGGCGGAGGAAGACCTGGTGTCGTTGGATGGGGTTGTCGTATCGGCAAACCGTAATGAGACAACCCGCCGCCTGGCTCCTTCGTTGGTGAATGTGCTCGATTCAAAAACATTTGAGACGACACATGCTACTTCTTTAGCGGACGGTTTGAACTTCCAGCCTGGTGTGCGTGTGGAAAACAATTGCCAGAATTGTGGGTTCCAGCAGGTGCGTATCAACGGACTTGAGGGTCCTTATACGCAGATATTGGTTGACAGCCGTCCGATATTCAGTGCTCTGACGGGTGTGTACGGTTTGGAACAGATTCCGGCCAATATGATCGAACGTGTGGAGATTATGCGTGGGGGAGGTTCCGCCTTGTTCGGTTCTTCCGCTATTGCCGGTACGATTAATATCATTACCAAAGAACCGTTGCGAAATTCGGCACAGATTTCTCACTCACTGACGATGATTGGCGGCGACCGTCCCGATAATAACACAACGATAAATGCTTCGCTGGTGACGGACGACCATAAAGCCGGTATCTATATGTTCGGACAGAACCGTTATCGCGGAGCTTACGACCATGACGGTGACGGATATACCGAACTGGGCAAACTGAATGCCCGCACGCTCGGTTTCCGTTCTTACCTGAAAACAAGCATGTATTCGAAGCTGACTTTCGAGTATCATAATATCAATGAATACCGTCGTGGCGGTAACTTGTTGGATTTGCCTCCCCACGAAGCCGATATTGCCGAGCAGACCGAACATAACATCAATGGCGGTGGCTTGAAATTCGATTTGTTTTCAAAGGATTATAAGCATCGTCTGAATGTGTATACTTCTGCCCAGCATACAAAAAGAAACAGTTATTATGGCGCAGACAAGAACCCGAATGCTTATGGCAGCACAACGGATATGACCTTTGTCGGAGGAGCGCAGTATTCCTATGAATGGGATAAATGTCTTTTCATGCCTGCCGAGTTTACGGGAGGTGCCGAATATAACTATGACGATTTGCAGGATAAGATGTTAGGCTATCACCGCACGATCGAGCAGACTGTACATATCGGTAGCGTTTTCCTGCAAAACGAATGGAAGAATGAGAAATGGAGTTTCCTGATCGGTGCACGGATGGACAAGCATAATTTGATAGACCATGCGATATTCAGTCCGCGTGCCAATGTGCGTTTTAATCCGACCAGCGATATAAATCTGCGTCTGTCTTATTCGAGTGGTTTCCGTGCTCCTCAGGCTTTTGACGAGGATTTGCATATTACGGCAGTCGGCGGCGATGTGGCGATCATCCAGATATCTCCGGACCTGAAAGAAGAGAACTCGCAAAGTATCAGTGCCTCTGCCGACTTTTACCGTCGTTTCGGTCCGGTACAGACTAATTTCCTGGTAGAAGGTTTTTACACAGACCTGCGTAATGTCTTCATCCTTGAAGAGATAGGGCGCGACAATGATAATAACTTGTTGATGGAACGTCGTAATGGGAAAGGTGCTCGTGTGATGGGAATAAACCTGGAGGCAAAAGCCGTCTATTCATGGATGCAGATTCAGGCAGGCGCAACTATCCAGCGCAGCCGTTACAAAGAACCGGAGAGCTGGAGTGAGAATGAGAATCTGGCACCTCAGAAAAAGATGTTCCGTTCGCCGGATGTATATGGTTATTTCACTTCTTCATTTACCCCGGTGAAGCGGTTGACGGCTTCGTTGACCGGTACTTATACCGGTAGCATGCTGGTTCAGCACCTGGCCGGTTATATCCCGGAAGACAGGGAGGAGAAAACGAAGGACTTCTTCGACCTGAATGTAAAGGTGGCGTATGATTTTCCTCTTTATAAATCTGTTACTTTGCAGGTAAATGCAGGTGTTCAGAATATCTTTAATTCTTATCAGGATGATTTTGATAAATATGAGAAACGGGATGCCGGCTATATTTATGGTCCGGGTATTCCCCGCAGTTATTTCATAGGTTGTAAGATCAGTTACTAAGATGCTGATTTAAAATATTCGGAAAGGCCCGGTAAAAGTTTCTTGTTTTTACCGGGCTTTATGTTTACTTTAGCGCCCATTATAAATAAATCTGATATAACATGAATTTAAGTGATCCCAAAGATTGTTTGTATTGCACGAACAATCAGACTTTAGATGATTTGATGATCGAAATAGCTCCTTTATCAGTCTCCCGGCTTTTTCTTTTCAAGGAACAGACTTATTATGGCCGTTGCCTGGTTGCCTATAAAGAGCATGTGCACGATTTGAATATGCTGAGCGATGACGAACGGAATGCATTTATGGCAGATGTCGTAAAAGTAACCCGTGCCATGCAGAAAGTATTCAATCCGCAAAAGATAAATTACGGTGCTTATTCCGATAAGCTGTCGCATCTGCATTTTCATCTGGCCCCTAAATATGAAGATGGTCCCGATTTCGGAGGAACATTCACAATGAATCCGCAGAAAGTTTATCTGTCGGAACAGGAGTACAAGGAGATGGTGGAGAAGATAAGAGAGGCCTTGTAAGGCTATATAAGATAAAAAAGGAAGCGAAACTGCTTCCTTTTATCTTAGTTGTTCATTAAAATCTTCCGGATTCTGACTGTTAGACCAAATGTTGGCAATACAGATTGTCTTTTTTTCTACATAGTAAATGATTTTATGGTTCTTATGTTCTACGAAGGAACGATAATTTCTTTTACATGTTTCGGTATTCAGTTCAATCGGTTGTCCCATATTAGGATTTAATGCCAGTAAGTTTACAGTATCTAAAATACTGTTTATGAATTTGTCGGCAGCTCTAATGCCCATTTCTTTTTTATACCAGGCATAAGTTACTCTAGCATTCTTCCTTGCTGGACGTTTCCATTTAATAGTTAAAGGTTTCTCCATGAAGCAACAGCTTTTCGCATCTCTTCCTGTGTATAATAAACAGGATCGGCCTCCGACAACCTAAGGCTTTCTATCTTCTCCTCATAAGATAATGGACGCATAGCATTTTCAATCTCTTCATCAGTGATGATGTCAATGTCATCCACTTGAGTAGTACGGGATATTTTGTATCGGTTAGATGCGATACGTTTAATATACTTCTTTACTTTCTCGATACTTTCCGTGTCAAGGTTAATGATTTCGTTGAACAGTTCCAGGCGTTCACCCTGTAATTCCATTGCTTTCATATCTTTACTCCTTTCGGTTTTGATGAATTACAAATGTATTTATTTTTTTGGAACCGGCATAAGATAAGTAAAGAAAAATTATTCAGGAGGCTGTGGTTGCACGGCAACTATACTTGGTGAAGCGCAACCTTGCAGAGCGGATGATTGTATCCGCTCCGGTATAATTGTGGCGATTCCGTGCAACCGACACCATGTCGCTCCCGGATAATGCTACCCTTTTAAACTTTTATTTATTGTATCGATATAATCAAGTATTTCTTCCCGCCCGTCTTTTTTCTCGGATGAAGAAAGTAGGATAGGGGGAAGCTCTTCCCACGTTTCAAGTAATTTTTCCTGATAGGCTTTCAGATTTTCTTGTAGACGGCCTTTACTAATCTTATCTATTTTAGTGAAGATGATGGAGAAAGGAACTCCGTTCTCACCCAACCACTCCATAAACTCCAGGTCGATTTTCTGTGCTTCATGGCGGCAGTCGATTAAGACGAATAGATTAGTTAGCTGCTCACGTTCCAGGATATAATCTTCGATAATCCGCTGGATATTCTGTCTTCCTTCTTTTCCCCGTTGGGCAAAGCCATATCCGGGAAGGTCGACCAAAAACCAGTTGTTGTTGATAATAAAATGATTGATAAGCAATGTCTTCCCTGGTTTCTGTGAAGTCATTGCCAGACCTTTCTTGCCTGTCAGCATATTGATAAGGGAGGATTTGCCAACATTGCTTCGCCCGATAAAGGCATACTCCGGAAAGTTTCCTGCGGGGCATTTCTTTACGTCTGTGTTACTGATAACAAATTCTGCACTTTTGATTTCCATATTCTTAAACTTTTATTGTTTTGTGTTTGACTGAGGCCGCCCATAACCCGAAGAATGTGATGGCTCCGTTGAGCATCAGCATTTCGTAACCGAAGGCATAGCCTGTATGTTGTTTCACCAGGTAATCCGTTGCGAAACAGATTAGCGGCGAGAGAATACATATATAAGGAACATATTTGTCACGCGGTTGTTTTTTGGTGAACAAGCCAAAGACAAATAATCCCAGCAAAGGACCGTAGGTATAAGAAGCAATCATATAGATGGCATCAATCACGCTGCGGCTGTTTACGGCCTTAAAGATAAGGATTATTATGGCAAACAGAGCAGAGATAAGCAAATGAACCATCAATCGGGTGCGTTTAGCCTTGTTCGCTTCCTCCTTTTCCACTCCCAGAATATCGACGCAAAAAGAGGTGGTCAAAGCCGTTAATGCTGAATCGGCACTACTAAAAGCGGCTGCAATGATACCGATTGTAAAGAAAATTAGAATAGAATGCCCCAAGATTCCGGAAGTGCAGAACATCGGCAGAATATCATCGTTTAAGGCCGGCAGTTCGATATTCTTTTGAGAAGCCAGGCTCAACAATAATACACCTAATGCCAGGAACAGAAAATTGACCGGCGTGAAAGCAAAACCATAGGTGTACATATTCTTCTGTGCATCTTTCAGGCTTTTGCAGGATAGGTTCTTCTGCATCATATCCTGGTCGAGTCCGGTCATGACGATAGTGATAAAGATGCCGCTGAAAAACTGTTTCACGAAATGTTGTGTGCTGTGCCAGTCGTTGAATTCAAAGATACGAAAATGGGGATTCTCGGTCAGGGTTTGCACCATGCCTTCCATATCCAGTTCCATGGCATCTTTTACCTTCCAGATGATGACGACCAGCATGGCAACCAGGCAAAGTGCCTGAAGCGTATCCGTCCAGATAATAGTCTTGATTCCACTCCGGTAGGTGTATAGCCAAACCAGAAAAATACTGATGATAACAGTTACCCAAAAAGGAATATTCCAGGTACTGAAGACGTAATGCTGTAAAATCAGGACAACCAGATAAAGCCGTGCCGCTGCCCCGACAATCTTTGAAAGCAGGAAAAAAGAAGCACCGGTTTTATAACTCCGCTTTCCAATCCGGTCACCCAGATAGGAGTAGATAGAAGTCAGTTTCAATTTATAGTAAAGCGGTAACAGCACTTTGGCAATCAGTATATATCCGAAAAAGAATCCGAAAACCGTTTGCATATAAGTCATATCTATGCTGCGAACCATCCCCGGAACCGAAACGAAGGTGACGCCGGAAAGCGATGTCCCAATCATCCCGATAGAAACGATATACCACGGAGATTTACGGTTTCCCAGAAAGAAAGCATCGTTACTTGTACTTTTCCTGCCTGTTATCCAGGCAATCAACAACAGTATGCCAAAGTAAATTGCAATTATAGAGAGGATGATATAGCTATTCATTCACCAGTATTTAATTAAGTAGAGCAGGGTATTGGTCCCTGTCGAACGTTCGGATACAAAGATAACAACAATTTGCTAAAATGTAATATCATGTAAACTTCTTCTTCTTTCAGGCAGGACGTTAGAGGACGGATAAGGGTGTTTGTGGACCGTATGTCAGGTTCGTTCTAATGAATTTATCGGTGTTTTTCCCTTTTTTGTGGGGAAAATATCCTTATTAATCTATTTTGTTTGTCTTCTTGATTTATTCTTTATTCCTTTGTAATCAGTTAGAGCTCGTGAGAGTAAAGACAACCGGATTCCACTAGGAACCGGAAAGATAGGTAAACACAAAAAAAGGCCGCTATCGTGAGATTAGCGACCTTTTTAGATTAATACCTTTTCTCTATGAATGCTCCTCGGAAATAATGTTCCAGTATTTTTGTATAAGCATATCCTTTTTCACCCATGACGGCTGCACCTATCTGGCAAAGTCCTACGCCATGCCCCCAGCCGGCACCCGTCAGTACGAAACGTTGGGGAATACGAACGCGTATATCTTCTTTGTCTACCACAAAGGCGGAACTGTACAGATGGGTTTCCGATAAAGTGCGCCGTATCTCCAATTCCTTGCCGATAGTATAAATACGGCGGGTTCCCACAATCTGTAACTCTTCGATACGTCCGGAAGTACCTCTTTTCAATGGTACCAGGTCTTGTATTTCGCCAAAGTCGATGCCGCTTTTACGATGAATCAGTTCGGACAACTCATCCTGGGTGTAAGACACTTTCCAGCGATAGAAATTTATCGTTTCCTGATCATAGTTGTTCAAGACCTGGCTGAGTATCTTTTTCTTTGTTGTGTTGCAAAATGCGTTAGGAGAATTACGTATCCACATTTCCGCTTCAATCGGGTCGGTCAGGTCGGGATAAGAAGTTTCTTTACTGTCCCGTACAACTGTCAGATAGGAGTGGGGCACCGGCTCCCAACAGTGTTCGAACTGCTCGGTCACGCCTCCGCAACATTTAGAGAAACGTGCGTCGCAGATGGATTCGCCATCGGTCAGTATCTCGCCGCGTGTTTCGTGGACCGCTTCCTGTACGATTGCGGTAGAGGCACGGGTTATGCCTTGGTAACGCTGGCAATGGTCGTCGGCACACACATCGAACATGGTATGATCTTCGCGGTCGTACCAACGGATTAATTGGTTATTGTCGCGATGGCAACTCTCATATTTTTCCGAAGCGTTACCCAGGCGGAAATTCTTTTCTATCTGCGCCAGTAGCCAGCTGCGGGAGATTACGGCGTGTGCCTTCAACAACTCTTTTGATGCTGTGGCACTCATTTCAGACGAAATCACGCTTGTCAGATATTCTTCAACGTCAATACTGTTGATTACAACAATCCCGTCATTCGTTGCCACCAGGTTCAGTGCTCCTTTGAAGCGTTGGTCTTCCTGGCGTTGCCAGTGGAAGTCCACTCCGATTGTCACAGCTTTCAGGTCGAACGATGATTGGGGCGAAGCCGGTTCAAAGAAAAGTTCCTTGTAGAGCTTGCCGTTATACACGATATTTCCGTTTACAAACAACGCGCGTTGTTCTCCCGTCAGGAAGGAACTGCTCTCCGTATGGATATATTCTCCATTGAATACGAAAGAGAGAGCCTTCCCCGTCATAATCCCAACATTAACTAGCGGTGCATCCATTCTTTATCTTATTCTTTTTTCGCGCTCAATGAACTTATCGCCAGATAAGCCATCAATGCAATATACATTACAACAGCCAGCGGTTCGGCAAAGTTTCCTTCCAACCATTTTTCGTTCAGCAGGTTGATGCCACCGAAACGTAAAGCTGCGCTGATAACTCCCATCAAGGCACCACCTGCGATGAAACCGGATGCAAGTAATGTTCCTTTTTCCAAACGGGCCGTATTCAATGCCTGGTCTTTGCTGCGGCTTCCTACATACCAGCTGATGGCTCCACCGATCAGCAGCGGAGTGTTCAGTTCCATCGGGATAAACATACCCAGTGCAAATGCCAGTGCCGGAATTTTACAGAAGTTCAGAACGATAGCCAGTACGGCACCGATGCCATACAGCACCCAGGGTGCTCCCGAACCGCTCATCAGCGGTTCGATAACGGCTGCCATTGCATTAGCCTGCGGTGCGGCCAGCTGCCCGGTCGTAAATCCGTACGTCTGGTTCAGGATAAGGATTACACCGCCAACTGTTGCAGCAGAGACTAAGGTGCCGAGAAACTTCCATGTCTGCTGTTTAGCAGGCGTACTTCCCAGCCAGTAACCTATCTTCAAGTCGGTAATGAAACCGCCTGCCATGGAAAGTGCCGTACAGACAACACCTCCGATAATCAGGGCCGAAACCATACCGGCCGTTCCTTTCAGTCCGGCAGCCACCAGAATGATGGACGATAAGATTAATGTCATCAGCGTCATACCCGACACCGGATTTGTTCCTACAATAGCAATGGCATTTGCGGCAACAGTCGTGAACAGGAAGGCAATAATCCCGACAATCAACAACCCTATTAAAGCATAATACCAGTTATCCAATACTCCGAAATGGAAGAACAGATAAGTAACAATCAGCGTAGCGAAGATACCAATCGAGATAATCTTCATCGATAAATCTTTCTGTGTGCGTATTGTGGCTGTGTCAGCTTCCGTATTTTTCCCTTTCAGTTCTTTGGCTGCCAGTCCGACGGCTCCGCGGATAATTCCCCATGAATTGATAATACCGATAACTCCGGCCGTCGCGATACCACCGATACCGATATGGCGGGCATAGGTCGTAAAGATTTGTTCGGCACTCATGCTGCCTACTGTGGCTGTAATGGCATCGTTGCCCAACGTTAGTACGTCTGCACCGAAGATGGCGGACATCAGCGGGATGATGACCAACCAGACAAGGAATGAACCGGCACAGATAATCATGGAATATTTCAACCCGATGATATAACCGAGTCCCAGTACGGCGGCTCCTGTATTGACTTTCAGTACGACTTTTGCTTTGTCGGCCAGCATTTCACCAACTCCGACAATGCGTGTGCTGACGGTTTCGCTCCACCAACCGAAAGTGGCAATAATAAAATCGTATAAACCTCCGATCAGACCTGCCAGAATAAGCGGTTTCGCCTGGCTTCCGCCTTTCTCGCCCGAAACAAGCACCTGGGTGGTTGCTGTTGCTTCCGGGAACGGATATTTGCCATGCATATCCGAAACGAAATATTTCCGGAATGGGATTAACAGAAGAATGCCGAGTATGCCGCCCAGCAACGAACTCATGAATACTTCAAAAAAGTTGATGGTAATTTCCGGATATTTGTCCTGAAGGATATACAGGGCAGGAAGAGTAAAAATAGCTCCGGCTACGATTACACCGCTACAGGCTCCGATAGATTGGATAATCACATTTTCTCCCAATGCGTTTTTCCGTTTGAAACCGCTCGACAGTCCGACAGCTATGATGGCAATCGGGATAGCTGCTTCAAACACCTGTCCGACCTTCAATCCCAGATAGGCGGCAGCCGCACTGAATATGACAGCCATGACAAGTCCCCAGAATACAGACCAGGGAGTTACTTCCCTGTATTGTTTTTGAGGTGACATAATCGGGTTAAATACTTCTCCTTCTTTGAGTTCTCTGTAGGCATTTTCGGGTAGCCCGCTTACCTTTTCTTCATCTTCCTTTTTCACTGTGAGTATTATTTTTAGTTAGATTTAATCCCAAATGTGTTTTTCTGTATCTATAGCGTTACAAAACTACGTTATTTTTTTAATTGAACAAATGATTAAGGCTGGAAGAATGACAGACAGGGATATTTAGTGAAACAAAATCCCCACCTTTTTGACATAGGTGGGGAAAATGCCCCATATATGTGGGGAATAATACCCATATAAGTGGGGAAAAAGCCCCATTCAAGTGGGGAAAAAACTTTACTGTAGCGGAGTTGTCGCTTTTTTGTGCAGGCTTCTTAGTTCGAAAGAAAGCATTACACGGAAGATGCCGATGATAAGAAGTGCATAAGCAATCATATAAACAAGGGTGAATACGCCCAGTCCCGGTTGCCAGATGATAGCGATGCTACAGATGATTGCCAGGATACCGAAAGCCATATACCAACCCCAGTTTCCAGTTCCGAACCGTTTCAGGTCCATAGCATAACCTGTGGAAGAAAAGCCTCTGAACATCAACCAGAACGCCAGAATAAACGGCAGTACGGTCATACTCAGTTCCGGACTGGCCATGAGGTAAATACCCAGTATCAGGTCGATAATACCGCCGGCCAGATACCAGCCCCAGCTCGAAATGTGCTTCCGGTTCGACACGGCAAAAAGGATTTCAAGCGTACCGCTTACGAACATGGCGACGCTGAATAAAAGGCTTAAAGCCACATAACTTGCCATCGGTGTGAACATCAGGCATATTGCGATCAGGATATATAATAATCCCAGTAAAAGTGAAACCCACCAGTTCTTTACAGCGGAACTGATTCTTTCGTCAAATGTATTCATATCAAGTTACCTTTAAAAATTATTTCTACTGTAACAAACCGTAAGAAAGAAAGGTTTCACGATTAAGTAAATTAAGGGTGCCGATTGTATTTCCTCCATGCCTTCAAAATGAAATATTTTATATACATTTGCCCCGTATTAAGTAAAATTAAAAGTCTGTTTTATGAAAGGAATTGTACTGGCCGGAGGTTCCGGAACCCGTTTGTATCCAATAACCAAAGGAGTATCCAAGCAATTGTTGCCGATTTATGATAAACCGATGATCTATTATCCCGTGTCTGTATTGATGCTTGCCGGGATAAGGGAAATCCTGATCATTTCTACCCCGCAGGACTTACCCGGGTTCCGGCGGTTGCTGGGAGACGGTTCGGATTATGGCGTGCATTTTGAATATGCCGAACAACCTTCGCCCGATGGTTTGGCACAGGCTTTTATCATAGGGGATAAATTCATTGGTAATGACTCGGTTTGCCTTGTGTTGGGCGACAATATCTTTTACGGACAGAGCTTTACGGCTATGTTAAAAGAGGCCGTTAACAATGTGGAGAACGAACAAAAAGCAACCGTCTTCGGTTACTACGTAAACGATCCGGAACGCTATGGCGTTGCTGAATTTGACACGGACGGAAACGTGCTGAGCATTGAAGAAAAGCCGAAGAATCCCAAGTCGAATTACGCGGTTGTCGGACTCTATTTTTATCCGAATAAAGTGGTCGAAGTGGCAAAACAAATCAAGCCGTCGGCACGCGGAGAACTGGAGATCACAACTGTAAACCAGGAGTTCCTGAAAGACGGAGAGTTGAAAGTTCAGTTATTAGGACGCGGTTTTGCCTGGCTCGATACCGGTACGCACGATTCGCTTTCGGAGGCTTCTACATTTGTGGAGGTGATTGAAAAACGACAGGGACTGAAAGTGGCTTGTCTGGAGGAAATCGCTTACCGGAAAGGTTGGATTGATGACGAGAAACTGAAAGAAGCAGCTACTCCGATGATAAAGAACCAGTACGGTCAATATTTATTGAAGTTGATAAAGGAATGAATAAAGACAGTAAAATATTTGTAGCCGGTCATCGTGGTCTGGTCGGTTCTGCTATCCTGAAGAATTTGCAGCAGAAAGGATACACAAACTTTGTTTTGCGTACCCATGCAGAGCTGGACCTGACCGATCAGTATGCAGTCAATGAATTCTTTGCGACGGAAAAACCGGAATATGTCTTTTTAGCAGCTGCCCATGTGGGTGGTATTATGGCAAACAGCCGGTATCGCGCAGATTTCATTTACATAAATCTGATGATCCAGAATAATGTGATCCATGCTTCCTATATTAATAATGTAAAGAAATTACTGTTTTTAGGCAGTACCTGTATTTATCCGGGCGAAGCGCCGCAGCCGATGCCGGAAGATTGCCTGCTCACTTCTCCGTTGGAATATACCAATGAACCCTATGCCATCGCAAAGATTGCCGGGATAAAGATGTGTGAAAGCTATAACCTGCAATACGGAACGAACTATATCGCAGTGATGCCCACTAATTTGTATGGTCCGAACGATAATTTCAATCTGGAGACTTCGCATGTGCTTCCGGCGATGATCCGTAAGATTCATTTGGGCAAATGTCTTCATACCGATAATTGGGAGGCTTTGCGCAAAGATTTGAATGCACGTCCTGTAGAAGGAGTGGCCGGAAATGCAACGGATAATAACATCCTGGCTATTTTAGCGAAATACGGTATCTATCCGGGAAAAGTGCAGCTGTGGGGAACCGGAAAACCGCTCCGCGAATTTCTTTGGAGCGAAGAAATGGCAGATGCTTCCGTTTATATTATGGAACATATCGATTTTCAGGATGTGCGTCCGGAGGGAAATGAAGTGCGCAACACACATATAAATATAGGTACGGGAAAAGAGTTATCTATAAAAGAAGTCGCTACACTGATTCAGGAAAAGATCGGTTTCGATGGCGAACTGGTTTTTGATGCTTCCAAACCCGATGGGACATTGCGCAAACTGACGGATGTCAGTAAACTGCATGCTTTGGGATGGCATCATAAAATAGAGATTGCCGAAGGTGTGGAACTTTTATACAACTGGTATTTAGACAAACAATAATAAATTCATATAAATGAGTAAAGTAGCTTTAATAACAGGTATTACAGGACAGGATGGCGCTTATCTGGCAGAATATCTTGTAAAAAAAGGATATACGGTGCATGGTATCAAACGTCGTTCATCCATGTTCAACACAGACCGTATCGATCATCTTTATCAGGACCCTCATGTGGAGAACCGGAACCTGATCCTTCATTATGGCGACCTGACCGACAGCCTGAACCTTACCCGTATCATCGGTGAGGTGCAGCCTGACGAAATATATAACCTGGCAGCTATGAGCCATGTGAAAGTAAGTTTCGATACTCCTGAATATACGGCGAATGCCGATGGTCTGGGTGTGTTGCGTATCCTTGAAGCGGTGCGTCTGCTGAACCTGATCCCTAAAACCCGTATCTATCAGGCTTCTACATCCGAATTATATGGATTGGTTCAGGAAGTGCCTCAAAAGGAAACGACTCCTTTCTATCCCCGAAGTCCGTATGCTGTTGCTAAACTATATGGTTACTGGATTACGGTAAACTATCGTGAAGCCTATAAAATGCATGCTTCCAACGGCATTCTGTTTAATCATGAGTCGCCGCTTCGCGGAGAAACGTTTGTTACCCGTAAAGTAACCCGTGCCGTTTCGCGCATTGCTTTGGGTATGCAGGAAAAAGTTTATATGGGAAATTTATCTTCCAAACGTGACTGGGGCCATGCCAAGGATTATGTCCGTGCCATGTATGCGATTCTCCAGCAGGATGAACCCTCTGATTATGTTATTGCTACCGGAATAACGACGACTATTCGCGATTTTATCAGTAAAGCATTTAAAGAAATAGGGGTAGAAGTCATTTTTAAAGGCGAAAATGTTAATGAGGTCGCAGTATTAAACTATATTGACGAAAAAATGTTTATAGAGAAAGTAGGTGAGGCTTATCTCGAAAATTTTAAAGAACGGATAGGTGAAGAAGTAGTTGGTATTGACCCTCAGTACTTCCGTCCGACCGAGGTTGACTTACTTATCGGGGATGCTACGAAGGCCCGTACCCGTTTGGGGTGGGAACCGAAATACACCCTTGATACTCTTATTCAGGATATGATGCAGAATGATATCAAGCTGATGAAAAAAGAATCCTATCTGAAAGAAGGTGGATATAAAATTCTGAATTATTTTGAATAAATTAAGAACAAAACATAGATTTATTTTGTTTTAGTTAAAAAAAGATTTAATTTTGCTCTAAATTTGAGCGTTATTTAAGGTAATTGATTGTTTAATTAAAAAGTTGATGAATATGAAGACTAAAGTATTACTTTTAGCTTTATTGTCAGGTTTTGTTTTCTCTGTGTCAGCACAGGAATTTAAACCACAAGTTGGTTTTAGTACTGAAAAAGGTTATAAGACAAATTTCAAGAAAAACAAAGCTGGCGATAATTGGTTTATTTCTGTTGCCGGTGGTGCAAGTATGTTATTGGGTGACCAGAATAATAAAGCAGATTTTGGCAACCGTCTGAATTTTGCGCCTCAGTTCTCGTTTGGTAAGTGGTTCAACCCGTATCTGGCTTTCCGTACTCAGTTGAACGGTGGTATTTTACACGGATTTGTAGGTGACAACGCAGAGATCATGCAGCACAACAAATATGCAGCTGCTCATGTAGACTTGTTATGGGATGTTACCAATTTCTGGGGTGTTTATAATGAAAAAAGAGTATTCCGTTTGATTCCTTGGGTCGGTTTCGGTTATGCACAGCGTTTCGAAAATCAGGGATATGCTAGAACAGAATCTCCTACATTAAATGCTGGTATCCTTACTGCTTTCCGTTTGAGCAAACGTGTTGATTTGAACGTGGAAGTTCAGGGTTCTTTGCTGAACGAACAGTTCAACCGTGTTAACATGTTCCACTTGACAGACGGTATCGCTCAGCTGAGCGCTGGTTTGACATTCAAACTGGGTAAAACTGATTTCGAAGTATTGGAACCGATGGATTACGCTTTGTTGAACGACCTGAACAATCAGATCAACTCATTGCGTGCTGCTAACGATGAATTGAGCAAACGTCCGGAATCTTGTCCTGAATGCGAAGAAGTTGTAACTAATGTTGTAAACAACTATGTTGACAATGTAGTATACTTCCGTCTGAATAGTTCTAAGATCGATAAGAACCAGCAGATCAGTATTTACAACACTGCTGAATTCATGAAGGCAAACAATGCTCCGATCAAGGTTATCGGTTATGCTGATAAGAACACAGGTACTTCTAAATACAACATGGGTCTTTCTGAAAAACGTGCTAAAGCCGTTGCTAAAGAATTGATCGATAAATACGGTATCAACTCTAACCAGATTACTATCGAATGGAGAGGTTCTGACGAACAGCCGTACAGCGAAAACAACTGGAACCGTGTTGTTATCATGTCTGCTAATAATTAATTTATTTTTAATTATATCTGAAAAAGGCTGCACATTCTATTGTGCGGCCTTTTTTTTGCACAGAATATTCATTACTTTTGTGGAATTTTAGAACACAGTTATGGAATTCGACAAAAAACATGGTTACCTTATCCAGTGGCTGATAGGAATGGGAGATTTAGTTGTATTAAATCTATTGTTCTTCGCTGTCTATTATGGGTTGGGGGAATTTTATACAAAAGCTATATCCTATAGTTTGAGAGAGGTTGTTCTCTTATTGAATTTCTGTTATTTCTTTGCCCTTTATTTTGTTCCCATGCAATTGCATGTGGCTGTTGTTTTTATTGACAAAATTGTACAGCGTGCCTTTGCGTTGGTCTCTATATTTGTTTTTCTGTTCGCTACTTGTCTTATCTTTCTGAATATAGGGGATGCCCTGGCTACATTTCTGCTGGTTTATTTTGCTGTAACAGTTATAATTTTTGCTCTTTGGAGAGTGTTTGTTCGTGTTACACTAAAGATGTACCGTAGAAAAGGACATAATTTTAAAAGAATTATTATTGTAGGAGCAGGTAAGAACGGTATGGAATTGTACCGGGTTATGAAGGATGATCTTTCCTATGGATTCAGTATCATGGGTTTTTTTGATGATAATCTGTCTTTGCAAAGTGTGTTGCCGAATTACCTGGGTATGACGCATGAAGTGGAGAAGTATGTATTAGCCAATGATATAGACGAAATCTATTGTACTTTGCCTGGAACGCAGGACGAGAAGATATTGCGGATAATGAATTTTGCTGAAAAGCATATGATTCGTTTCTATATTGTTCCGGAGTTTTACAGGAATATAAAGAAGAGTCTTGTTATGGAAATAATGGAGTCGATTCCATTATTGGCTGTTCGCCGTGAACCTTTGCAAGCAGCTTATAACCGGGCATTAAAGAGGACTTTTGATATTCTTTTTTCTTTGGGTATTTTACTGACCATTTATCCGATACTTTATGTCGTTATAGGAATATTGATAAAAGCAACATCTCCGGGACCTATATTTTTCAAGCAAAAGCGTACCGGTTTGTACGGGCAGGAATTTGAGTGTTATAAATTCCGGACAATGCGGGTCAATGCAGATGCCGATAAATTGCAGGCAGCGAAAGATGATCCGCGTAAAACCCGTATCGGAGATTTTCTTCGGCGCACGAATCTGGATGAGTTCCCTCAATTTATCAATGTATTAAGAGGGGAGATGTCGGTAGTGGGCCCTCGTCCTCATATGTTGAAACACACTGAGCAATATTCGGCTCTTATCGATAAATATATGGTACGCCATCTGGTAAAACCCGGAGTGACGGGATGGGCACAGGTAACCGGTTATCGGGGAGAAACCAAGACGCTCGAACAGATGGAAGGACGTGTGAAACGGGATGTGTGGTACATTGAGAACTGGTCGTTCTTCCTGGATCTGAAAATCATCGTGGTGACGATCCTGAACATGTCTAAAGGTGAAAAGAATGCCTATTAAACTTATAAATTGCACACTTTTTGTGTATTTGTGTAATACAAATGCATATTTGTGCTATCTTTGCAGCCGATGGGAAGGATACTAGCAATTGATTATGGCCGAAAACGGACCGGGTTAGCAGCTACAGACAATTTGCAGATGATTGCAAACGGTCTGACAACGGTGCCGAGTGGGGAATTGGTCTCCTGGTTATCTGCCTATGTGGCAAAAGAACCGGTGGATTTATTCGTGGTCGGTCTGCCGAAGCAGATGAATAACGAGCCTTCGGAAAATATGAAGTATGTAGAGGCTTTCGTGACACATCTGAAACGGACTATTCCGGATATTCCGGTTGAATATTATGATGAGCGTTTCACGTCTGTCCTGGCGCACAAGGCAATGCTCGACGGAGGTTTGAAGAAGAAAAAAAGACAGGATAAAGGCCTGGTGGATGAGATCAGTGCAGTTATTATCCTTCAATCATATTTAGAAAATAAAAAATATCAGTTATAGTTTATGATTTTACCAGTATACTTATACGGTCAGCCTGTGTTAAGAAAAGAGGCTGAAGATGTACCCAGGGATTATCCGGAATTAAAGCAGTTAGTAGCTAATATGTTCGATACGATGTACAATGCCGATGGAGTAGGCTTGGCCGCTCCCCAGGTTGGGTTGTCGATTCGTTTGCTTGTGATCGATGCTGATGTGATGGGAGATGATTTCCCTGAATGTAAAGGATTCAAGCGTGCGATGGTTAATCCGGATATCGTTGAAAGCAGTGAAGAAGAGATTTCTATGGAAGAAGGTTGTTTGAGCCTTCCTGGCGTACATGAGAAAGTGTCCCGTGCCAGCAAGATCCGGGTGAAATATTTTGATGAAAACTGGGAGGAACATGACGAGGTGGTAGATGGTTTTGCTGCCCGTGTGGTACAGCACGAATGCGAGCATCTGGAAGGTCACGTGTTCATCGACAATGTTTCGGCTATCCGTCGCCAGTTGAATAAAGGAAAACTAAATAGTATTATTAAAGGGACTGCTCGTTGTTCATACAGAGCAAAAGCTGTCGGTAAATAATAAAAATCTATTAAATAATATGACAGATTTAAGTAAAAACATTCAGGCCCTCAGGGAGAAGAAAGCCGTCGTTGAGATGGGTGGAGGCGAAGCTGCTATCGAAAAGCAGATCGCAATGGGTAAACTTACTGCCCGTGATCGTATTCTTTCCTTGCTGGACAAGAACTCTTTTCATGAGTACGATTTGTTTGTAAAGCACGATGGCCGTGACTTCGGAATGGATAAGAAAGATTTTCCGGGTGATGGTGTAGTTACAGGTACAGGTACTATTTTCGGTGCTCCGGTATGTATCTACGCACAGGACTTTACTGTAGCCGGTGGTTCATTGGGTTTGCAACATGCTCGTAAGATCACTAAGATCATGGATCATGCATTGAAGATGAAATGTCCGATTATCGGTATCAACGACTCGGGTGGTGCACGTATTCAGGAAGGTGTTGGTGCTTTGGCCGGATATGGTGAAATATTCTATAGAAATACAATCGCATCAGGCGTTATCCCTCAGATCTCATTGATTCTGGGTCCGTGTGCCGGTGGTGCTGTTTATTCACCTGCTTTGACAGACTTCGTGTTCGTGGTTGAAAATATCTCCAAGATGTTTATCACCGGTCCGAATGTGATCAAGACTGTTTTAGGTGAAGACATCTCTATGGAAGACCTGGGCGGTGCCCGTGTTCATGCGGAAACAACAGGTAATGCTCATTTCTATGCCTTGAGCGAACAGGACTGTTTCGAACAGGTTAAACGTCTGGTCAGCTTTATCCCCTGGAATAACCAGCAGCGTGCCAAGACTACTGAGCCAAAAGAACCGACAGCGATGCTGAACATTGAAGAAGTTGTTCCTGCTGATCCGAAACAGCCGTACGATGTTCGTGACGTTATCAAATGCATCGTCGATGATTCCGACTTCCTGGAAATTCAGGAACTGTGGGCTGCCAATATCGTGATCGGTTTCGGTCGTATGGCAGGCGAAACAGTCGGTTTCGTTGCTAACCAGCCGATGGTGCTGGCCGGCGTACTCGATTGCGACAGTGCCGACAAAGCAGCCCGTTTCATTCGTTTCTGCGACTCATTCAATATTCCTATTATTACCTTGGAAGATATGCCGGGTTACCTGCCGGGCGTAGACCAGGAGCATGCCGGTGTGATCCGTCACGGGGCAAAAGTATTGTATGCTTATTCGGAAGCAACTGTGCCTAAGATCACAGTAATCTTGCGTAAGGCTTACGGTGGTGGTTACATTGCGATGAACTCGCGTCACCTGGGTGCCGACTTTATGTTTGCATGGCCGAGCGCAGAGATTGCCGTTATGGGACCGGAAGGTGCAGCCAACATTATTTTCCGTAAGGAAATCATGGAAGCTGAAGACCAGAATGCAATGCGTCAGGAAAAAGTGAAAGAGTATATCGAGAAGTTCGCTAATCCTTATGTGGCAGCTTCGAAAGGATTTATCGATTCTGTTATCGAGCCGAAAGAAACACGTGCGTTGTTGCTTCACGCTCTGAAACTTTCTATTTTGAAAGAGGAATACAGACCGGCTAAAAAGCACGGAATCCCTCCGTTCTAATTAAATCCGTACATATACTTTTTGAAAATATGGAAAATAAAGAAAACGAATATGTAGATTTTGTAGTTACTGCCCGTAAATACAAAACACTGCTGACAGAGAAATATAAGAACCGTAAGATGTGGCATAAGCCCTTCGTCGGTGATGTGATTTCGACTCTTCCGGGAACTGTCGTGAAGATCTATGTGGAAAAAGGGCAGGAAGTTGAAGCCGGCCAGTTGCTCCTCATTCATCAGGCGATGAAGATGTACAATCGGATCGTCGCTCCGGTATCCGGAGTGATTACTGAGTTGGATGTAACCGAAGGAGATAAGATCGCAAAAGATCATTTGATGGTAAAAATACAGCCGAAGTAAAATTTGGTTATTTCATAATACGTGCGAAAAGGTTGTGCCAGTAGTGTTTATACACTGGTGCAACCTTTTTATTTGATACATTTTACATTCAATTTAAGTTTTTTGGCTTGATTACGGTTTGTTGAGAATTATTTTTGCTACGAACCGTTTTAACATTCACATGAATTGCTTATTTTTGTTCGCTGAATAAAGAGGGGTGTCAAAAGTCTGTTGAAACCTTTTGGCATGCCTCTTTTTAACACTTAAGGCAATCTGATGAAAAAAATATTCCTCTTTTTGATGTTTGTAGCATATTCGTTAGCGATGTCAGCGCAGATCAATACGGATCGTGTTCTGGCTATCGGACGTAATGCCTTGTATTTTGAAGATTACGTATTGTCGATACAATATTTCAATCAAGTCATTAAAGCAAAACCTTGGATCGCGGAACCCTATTTCTACCGCGCTGTTGCCAAGATCAATCTGGACGATTATAAGGGAGCGGAAGAAGACTGTACGCTATGTCTCCAGCGGAATCCATTTCTGGTTCAGGCTTATTATGCCCGCGGTATTGCCCGCCAGAGCCAGGAAAAATATGCCGAAGCGATTGCCGACTACGACAAAGGTCTTGAATTTAAACCCGAAGACCGCCAGATGCTTGTTAATAAAGCCGTAGCCAATATCCAACGGAAAGACTATGATGATGCCGAAAAGACTTTCGATGTGCTGATGAAAGCGCATCCTAAATATTCGATGAATTACCTGACCCGTGGTGCTATGTACACCGAGAAAGGCGATACGGTAAAAGCGCTTGCCGATTATAATAAGGCTATTGAAATGGACCCCTATTATGCTCCGTCCTATGGTAACCGTGCGATCCTGCTTTATCAGACAAATGATCTGAAAGGTGCTTTGGCGGATCTGAACGAGGCCATCCGCTTGAA
This sequence comes from Parabacteroides sp. AF17-3, assembly GCF_003635445.1. Lineage (NCBI taxonomy): Bacteria > Pseudomonadati > Bacteroidota > Bacteroidia > Bacteroidales > Tannerellaceae > Parabacteroides > Parabacteroides sp. AF17-3. Next base: position 36,519 of record NZ_QTMM01000005.1, read on the forward strand.
TACCCGTGAAAGTGGCTATTATATCAATCGTGGTTTGGTACGTTACCAGATGAATGACCTCCGTGGTGCGATGGATGATTACGATCAGGTAATCGGTATGGATAAAAATAATCTGATTGCCCGCTTTAACCGGGGACTCCTCCGTTATCAGGTAGGCGATAACAACCGTGCTATCGAAGACTTCGATGTGGTGATCCAGCAGGAACCGGATAACTATATGGCTTATTATAACCGTGCTCTCCTGCGTTTTGAAACAGGTGACTACCGTGGTTCTGTTCAGGACTTCGATGTTGTTTTAGGTCAATATCCAAATTTTACTCCGGGTTATTACAGCCGTTCCGAAGCTAAGCGTAAAATGAATGACCAGGTAGGTGCCGATCGCGACTACTGGACCGCTATCGAAATGGAAAACAATTCGAAGAAAGACCGCCAGTCTGCGCAGGGTGGAAATGCCATGGCCTCTACTAATACGACAGGACAGGATAGTAATGCTTCTTCTTCGGATGACAAAGGTGAAAATACACGTGAGAAATCAGATAAGAACATCAGTAAATTCAATCGCCTGGTGGTGTATGACAAAGAGGAGGAACGCAGGAATAAATACCAGAGTGATGTCCGCGGACGTGTGCAGGATCGTAATGTCCGTGTAGATATCGAACCTCAGTTTGTCCTGACTTATTACGAAAAGATTGATCCGATCAAGAAAATTGTCTATTACGACAAGACGATCGAAGAATATAATGCCCGTATGGTGTTATCACGCAAACTGCGTATAACCAATGAAGAGGCTGCCCTTACGGAAGATCAGATTTCGGTTCACTTTGCCTCGATCAATGATTATTCCGCGAAGATAGAAGTCCAGCCGGGAAATGCGGATGCGTGGTTTGGCCGTGCAGTAGATTATATGCTTGTACAAGACTTTACGGAAGCTATCAAAGATTTCAATAAGGTTATCGAACTTGATCCGACCTATACGATGGCTTATTTCAACCGTGCAGTGGTACGTTACAAACAATTGGTTTATGATATGTCCCAGACTACTACAACCGATGACTTGTCAGCCTCTATGGGTAGTATGAACTTTAAGATGGGGCAGAGTCCGACACAGCCGAAAGCTCCTTCTGATCCTAGATCGGCCGAAGTGAAGGATAAAAGGAAGGCTTACGAACATGAATTGATTACACGTGATTACGATATGGTTATCCGTTTGAATCCCGGATTTGTGTATGCTTACTTCAACCGTGGAAACTTACGTTGTGTGCAGCGTGACTTCCGGGCGGCCATACAGGATTATGATGAGGCGATCAAACGTGACCCTGATTTTGCAGAGGCTTATTTTAACCGCGGACTGGCTCATCTCTCCCTGGGTGATGCCAATCAAGGTATTGCAGACCTGAGTAAGGCAGGCGAATTAGGTATTATCAATGCCTATAGTATCATCAAACGTATGACAAGCAATTGATCTGAATAAGCTTTTTTAGATTCAAAACAGGCATGTTTCCCAACAAAACATGTCTGTTTTGGGTTTAAAGCATATATCTTTTGACCTAAAAAGATCATTTTACGAAAAAGAATGCTAAATTTGCATGCTAATTAAAGAATTATAGAGAACAGATTATGATAAAGATTACATTTCCGGATGATTCCGTAAGAGAATACGCCGAAGGAACAACTGCTATGCAGATCGCAGAAAGCATCAGTTCCCGTTTGGCTCAGGAAGTTTTGGCCGCAAGTGTGAACGGAGAAACATGGGACCTGTCTCGTCCGATTATGCAGGATTCAACTGTGAAGCTGCTGAAGTGGGATGATGAAGAAGGTAAACATGCTTTCTGGCACTCAAGTGCTCACCTGATGGCTGAAGCACTGCAGGAACTTTATCCTGGCATCAAGTTCGGTATCGGTCCGGCTATCGAGAATGGATTCTACTATGACGTAGATCCGGGTGAAGCTACAATCAAAGAAGGTGATTTCGCAGCAATCGAAGCAAAGATGCTGGAACTGGTAGCTAAAAAAGAAGAAATCAAACGTCAGGACATTACCAAGGCTGATGCCATGAAAATGTTCGGTGACAGAGGTGAAGAATATAAAACTGAGTTGATCAGTGAACTGGAAGACGGTACGATCACAACCTATACACAAGGCTCTTTCACAGATTTGTGTCGTGGTCCGCATTTACCTAACACATCTTACTTGAAAGCTGTAAAGATTCTGAGCGTGGCCGGTGCTTACTGGCGTGGTGATGAAAAACGCAAACAGCTGGTTCGTCTGTATGGTATCACTTTCCCGAAAAAGAAAATGTTGGATGAATATCTGGCATTACTGGAAGAAGCCAAAAAACGTGATCACCGTAAGATCGGTAAAGAACTAGAGTTATTCACATTCTCTACCGCAGTAGGAGCAGGTCTGCCATTGTGGTTGCCCCGTGGTACTCAGTTGCGTTTGAAACTGGAAGATTTCCTGAAACGTATCCAGAAGAAATACGGTTACCAGCAGGTAATGACTCCGCATATCGGAGGCAAACAACTGTATGTAACATCTGGCCACTATGCAAAATACGGTAAGGATTCATTCCAGCCGATCCATACTCCGCAGGAAGGCGAAGAATTCCTGTTGAAACCGATGAACTGTCCTCACCATTGTGAGATATTCAAGGCATTCCCGCGTTCATACAAAGACCTGCCTTTGCGTTTCGCAGAGTTCGGTACGGTTTACCGTTATGAACAGAGCGGTGAGTTACACGGTTTGACGAGAGTACGTGGCTTTACGCAGGATGACGCCCACCTGTTCTGCCGTCCGGATCAGTTGAAGGATGAATTCCTGAAAGTAATGGATATTATCTTTATCATTTTTAAAGCGCTTGATTTCGAAAACTTCGAAGCCCAGATCTCTTTACGTGATAAAGTGAACAGAGATAAATACATCGGTTCGGAAGAGAACTGGGAAAAAGCTGAAACCGCTATCATCGAAGCCTGTCAGGAAAAAGGCCTGAAAGCTAAGATCGAATATGGTGAAGCTGCTTTCTATGGTCCGAAACTCGACTTTATGGTGAAAGATGCTATCGGTCGCCGCTGGCAGTTGGGAACTATCCAGGTAGATTATAACCTGCCGGAACGTTTCGAGCTGGAATATACAGGTGAAGATAACAAAAAACACCGTCCGGTAATGATTCACCGTGCACCGTTCGGCTCAATGGAACGTTTCGTTGCCGTGCTGATCGAACATACAGGAGGTAAATTCCCGTTGTGGCTGACTCCGGATCAGGTATGTATCATGCCTATCAGTGAGAAGTTCAATGAATATGCATGGGACATCGCCCGTCAGCTGGAAGAACAGGATATCCGTGTTCTGGTAGATGACAGAAATGAAAAAATCGGTCGTAAGATTCGTGACAATGAATTGAAACGTATTCCTTATATGCTCATCGTCGGAGAAAAAGAAGCAGAAAATAATGAAGTTTCTGTAAGAAAACAGGGCGAAGGTGATAAAGGTTCGATGAAAATTGCTACCTTTGCAGCGCTTTTGAACGATGAAGTAGAGGACATGATGAATCGTTGGCAAAATAAAAACAAGTAAATAACTAATAACGAGGAGAATAAATCTTTTTGAATGAAGAATGACAATCTGAAAGAACAGTACAGAATCAACGAACGTATTCGTGTTCGTGAAGTTCGTTTAGTAGGTGACAATGTAGAACAAGGTGTATTTCCTACATCTCAGGCATTAAAAATGGCTGAAGATCAGGGATTGGACCTGGTAGAAATTTCACCCAATGCTGCGCCCCCCGTTTGTAAAATAACCGATTATCAGAAATTCCTCTATCAGCAGAAAAAGCGGCAGAAAGAGCAAAAAGCGAAATCTGTGAAGGTTGTTGTGAAGGAGATTCGTTTCGGACCTCAGACAGATGATCATGATTATAACTTCAAACTGAAGCATGCTAAAGGATTTCTGGAAGAAGGCTCTAAAGTGAAAGCATATGTGTTCTTTAAAGGACGTTCCATTCTTTTCAAAGAGCAGGGTGAAGTTTTATTGCTTCGTTTTGCCAATGATTTGGAAGACTACGGTAAAGTAGAACAGCTACCGGTTTTGGAAGGTAAACGTATGATCATCATGCTGACACCTAAAAAAGCAGGAGCACCGGCTACAGCAGCTGCTCCGAAACCAGCATCTGCAGGACCGGCAAAGCCTGTGGTTAAGAAAGTGATAACTTTGAAGCCGAGGACAGAATCTGAAGCTGAAGAAAATAAAGAATAAAAAACGCCCGTAGAGGGTGTCAAGTTTAATAATTAAAACAAAATTGGAAAATGCCTAAGATGAAGACTAATTCCGGTGCCAAAAAGAGGTTCGCCCTTACCGGAACAGGAAAAATCAAAAGAAAACACGCTTTTAAAAGTCACATTTTGACTAAGAAGACTAAAAAAGCTAAGAGAAACCTTACTCACACTGGCCTTGTTGCTACTGTTGATGTAAACAGTGTTAAGCTAATGCTTGGCATGAAGTAATCTTCTTAAATTAAGCGAGTTTTACAAAGATTTTTATTAACCGAATGTATTTAGCAAGTAAGATCATCATAAAGGATGACGCTAACATTCAAAACAGATTAGAATTATGCCTAGATCAGTAAATCATGTTGCTTCAAGAGCAAAAAGAAAACGGATTTTAAAACTTACCAGAGGTTATTATGGTGCACGTAAGAATGTGTGGACCGTAGCAAAGAATACCTGGGAAAAAGGTTTGACTTATGCATTCCGTGACCGTCGTAACAAGAAACGTAACTTCCGCGCATTGTGGATCCAGCGTATCAACGCTGCTGCTCGCCTGGAAGGTATGTCTTACTCTCGTTTGATGGGAGCTTTGCATGCTGCAGGAATTGAAATCAACCGTAAGGTGTTGGCCGACTTGGCTATGAACCATCCGGAAGCTTTCAAAGCTATCGTTGCAAAAGTAAAGTAAATTGATATATAAATGTCAATAAGAGAAGGGTTCCGGTTTCGGGACCCTTTTTTTGTTAGCTTTTTGCAATTCATACCTTCTGAAACACTGAGACTTTACTTTTTTATTCATTATTTAAGGGGAAATTGTTGACATTTTGTTTGGAAGATTCAAAGGCTTTACATATCTTTGTGATAAGAAAAATGAGTTAGCCGCACTTGTTCGATTGGGAAACTCATCAGTTTTTTTTAATTCCGAGACAAAGCTCTTGTCGCTAATGGCGGGCCGCACCCTTCGGGGCATGCATCGCACAGCGGATTACAAAGGTGGCAAAGCACTCAAATCCTGTCATACGGAGTTTGTTCATATCTACGGTGCGGCTTTCTTCTCATATAAAGGGAAAATCTCTTACGGGATTTTCCCTTTTTCTTTGTATATTTACCGCACCAAGAATAAATACACAAAAACTGATTATTATGTTACTGCCAAAACAATCGCGCATAGCGATGACGGGTGTTACTGTAGTATGCTCTTTGCTTCTTGTTGCCTGCTCTCCGAAAGAGACTGTGCAACTGAATGTAATCCCGCTGCCTGCACAGGTTAGTGCTTCAGGAGGCTTTTTGAAAGTCGACAGTGCTGCTGTTTTTTCTACGGCAAAGCCTGCAAATGTTCGCTTTATCGTGGATGAGTCAATAGGTGGAAATCCGGAAGGATACCAGCTTGTAGTGAATGAAAAGGGTATCGACCTGAAAGCAGCCACCAGGACAGGTCTGTTCTATGGCGAACAGACACTCCGTCAGCTGTTTTCTCCCCAGGGAGTCCCTTATGTCACCATACAGGATGAGCCTCGGTTCAAGTACCGAGGGATGCACCTGGATGTGTCGCGTCATTTCTTTCCCAAAGAAGAAGTATTCAAGTTGCTGGACGTGATGTCCTTTTATAAGCTGAATAATCTGCATCTTCACCTGACGGATGCAGGAGGATGGCGTATCCTGATGGATAAATATCCTAAACTGACTACGGATGCCGCTTTCCGTACCGAATCCGACTGGCGGAAGTGGTGGGATGGAAAAGACCGCAAATATCTTCCTGAAGGAACTCCGGAAGCCTATGGCGGTTATTACACCAAAGACGATATACGTGCGATCGTTGCCTATGCAGCATCTAAACATATTAATGTATTGCCGGAAATCGAATTTCCCGGTCATTCGGAAGAGGTCCTGTTTGCTTATCCGGAGTTAAGTTGTTCCGGTCAGCCTTATAAGAATGGAGATTTCTGTATCGGTAATCCGAAATCATTTACCTTTATGGAAGACGTACTGGATGAAGTGATCGAACTTTTTCCATCCGAGTATATTCATATAGGAGGGGACGAAGCCGGTAAAGGTGCCTGGAAAACCTGTCCTAAATGTCAGGCTTTGATGAAAAAGAATGGCATGAAAAGCGTGGATGAACTGCAAAGTTATATGATACATAAGGCAGAGGAACATCTGATCTCTAAAGGCCGTAAGCTGATCGGCTGGGATGAGATACTGGAAGGTGGCCTTGCTCCGGAGGCTACCGTTATGTCCTGGCGTGGCGAAAGTGGTGGCATTAAGTCTGCCCGTATGGGACATGACGTGGTGATGACACCGGGTAATTATATGTATTTTGACTTCTACCAGGCTGATCCGAAAACACAACCTTATGCTATCGGCGGATATACTCCGATTAAGAAAGTGTATAGTTATAATCCGATTCCGGTCGACTCCCTGACTGCCGAAGAAAGTAAACACATCATGGGAGTACAGGCCAATACCTGGACAGAATATATTCCGAACGAACAACATCTGGAATATATGATGTTTCCTCGTGCTTTGGCTTTGGCTGAAATAGCCTGGTCGCCTCAGGAAAAGCGTGAATGGAATGACTTCAAACCCCGTATGAATGCTCATATTTCAAAATTACAGCAGATGGGCATCAATACATTTACTCTTTCCGACGAACTGGAAGTAACGATGAAGGTCGATACGGTCAGCAAACAGATTGAAGTCTACCTGGATGCCGAAAAGTATCCGGCAGAAATCCGTTATACGACGGACGGTACTGTCCCGACAGCCTCCTCCACAGTTTACGACGGGATGATTCAGGTGAAGGATTCAGCTTATATCAAAGCAGCCATTTTCAGTAATGGCCAGTTGCAGGGAACCCCGACCGAGAAGAAAGTCGATTACCACCGCGCCATCAACAAACCTATACATTATAATAGTAAGTTGTATCCTGGTTATATGGCAGGCGGTATGAATGCACTGCTCGATGGCTATCGGGGAGGGCTGACCTATCTGGATGGTCGTTGGCAGGGCTACCTGAACGATCTTGATTGTGTGATCGATATGGAAGAAGTTACCGATATTCACAAAGTATCCGCCCGTTTCATGCAACTGATCGGGCCGGGAGTTTTCCAACCGGCTACAGTCGAGTTATTGACATCCGAAGATGGAACGAATTTCACTTCACAGGGAATTATCCCGACCACCATCTCCAATAAAGATCCCGAACTTTCTTTCCAGGAATATCTCTTCCAGGGAGACTGGAAAGCCCGCTATGTCCGTCTGAAAGCTGATGAAGCGAATAAGGGGTTCATCTTTGTGGATGAAATCGTCGTATGGTAAGAAGGATAATGAACCGATGTGGTAAATATGCCAATGTGCCGATTCTAAGAATGAATGCATATGTATCTCATTGGCATATTGGCACATTTTCAAATTAGCATATTATTAATTAACTAAATAAATCGAGAATGAAGAAGCAAGTAATGAGCCTCCTGCTGTGTGGTAGCCTGATGGCGGCAGCACAACAGCCGGTAGATTATGTAAACCCTTTTATCGGGACCAGCAACTACGGGACTACTAATCCCGGAGCCATCTGTCCCCAGGGTATGATGAGTGTCACTCCATTCAATGTGATGGGATCGGAGAGCAACCGCTTCGATAAAGACAGCCAATGGTGGTCCACTCCATACTCAGCCGACAATGACTACATGACAGGTTTTGCCCATGTAAACTTGAGCGGGGTAGGTTGTCCCGAATTAGGTAGTCTGTTATTGATGCCGACCGCCGGCGAACTGAAAGTCGATTACCGGGAATATGGTAGCAAATATAAGGATGAAGTAGCCCATCCCGGTTATTATAGCAATGTCCTGACAAAATATGGTATCAAGACCGAAGCGACAGCCAGTATGCGTACCGGCCTTAGCCGTTTCACTTTCCCGAAAGGGCAGGGGAATATTCTGCTGAACCTGGGAGAAGGATTGACCAACGAAACCGGAGCAACCGTTCGTATCGTCAACGAAACTGAGATTGAAGGAAGCAAGTTGCTGGGAACTTTCTGTTATAACCCGCAGGCCGTTTTCCCGATCTATTTCGTAATGAAGGTCAGCAAGGCTCCCAAGTCGATGGGATACTGGAAGAAACAGCGTGAAATGAAAGGTGTGGAAGCCGAATGGGATGTCTATTCAGGCAAATACAAACTATATACCAAGTATAACCGTGAAATGAGCGGTGACGATGTCGGTGTATGGTTCACCTATGATACGGAAGAAAACGAAGCCATCGAAGTCAAAATGGGTGTCTCTTTTGTCAGCATCGAAAACGCCCGTCTCAACATGAATACGGAACAACCCGGTTTCGATTTCGATAAAGTCAGGACAACCGCCAGCAATATGTGGAACAGCGATCTGTCTCGTGTAAAGGTAGAAGGCGGTAGCAAAGACGACAAGACAATTTTCTATACCGCTTTATATCACCTGCTGATTCATCCGAACATTATTCAGGATGTAAACGGTGAATACCCGATGATGGAAAGCCTGAAAGTAGGTCATACTACCGGAAACCGTTACACCGTATTCTCTTTGTGGGATACCTATCGTAACGTAAGTACTTTGATGACCTTGCTTTTCCCCGAACGTCAGCTCGATATCATCCGTACCATGGTCGATATGTATAAGGAAAGCGGCTGGTTGCCTAAGTGGGAACTATACGGACGTGAAACCCTCACGATGGAAGGTGATCCTTCCATACCTTATATAGTAGATGCCTGGATGCGCGGCCTTCGTGATTTCGATGTAGAAACAGCTTACGAAGCGATGCGTAAAGGAGCTACTACACCGGGTGAGTTCAACCTGCTTCGTCCGGACAATAACGATTATATGAGCAAAGGATATGTTCCGCTTCGTGAACAATACGACAATTCTGTATCCCATGCTTTGGAATATTATATAGCTGACTGGAACCTGTCCCAGTTTGCCAAAGCATTGGGAAAGAAGGAAGATGCAAAACTCTTCTATGACCGCTCAATGGGCTATAAGCATTATTACAGCAAAGAATTCGGTACGCTTCGTCCGATTCTGCCCGATGGAACATTCTATTCTCCCTTCAACCCTAAACAAGGTGAAAACTTCGAACCCAATCCCGGTTTCCATGAAGGAAGTGCCTGGAACTATACTTTCTATGTTCCCCACGATATCCCCGGTCTGGTTAAGCTGATGGGAGGCCAGAAGAAATTTGTAGACAAATTGCAGATGGTATTCGACGAAGGCCATTACGATATGGCAAACGAACCGGATATCGCCTATCCATATCTGTTCAGTTATTTCAAAGGTGAAGCCTGGCGTACACAGAAGCTCGTTCGTGAATTGTTAAGTAAATACTATCATAATGCACCGAACGGTCTTCCCGGCAATGATGATACCGGAACCATGTCAACCTGGGCCGTTTTCTCTATGATGGGATTCTACCCGGCTTGTCCCGGCGATATGGATTATGTACTGACTTCGCCGACCTTCAATAAGGTTACTATCGATTTGAATAAGAAATTCTATCCAAAAGGTGAGTTAGTAATCGAATCCATGCATAATAATCCGGAAGACATCTATATTAAAGAAGTAACAGCTGACGGAAAGAAGCTAAAAGGCTATACTATTTCTCAGGAAGAATTGGTAAATGCCGGAACGCTCAAATTCATTTTGGAAGATACGCATAAGTAAGAAAAATAAATTATTGTAAGGGAGCCCTGGGGAGTAATGAACTTCTCAGGGCTTTTTGCATTTAGGAAACTGTATTATGAGCGTAAAGATTGATAGGGTTATTTGTTATTGGATGTAAAATCTTTAAAAAATAATGAAGGGGTAATTCAAAATGACTAGAAAAAACGATCGTTTTTTCTAGTCATTTTTTTGTGCTGCAAAGGTAAGTGATATTTATTGAAATACAAAGAGTTTCTGAGAAATTATCTATTTGTTCTTCAATGTTTTAATTCGTTTTTTTCAAAAAGCCGCTTCAATCATAGGTTAACAAAAATTAGGTAAATATAGTGACTAGAAAAAACGATCGTTTTTTTTAGTCACTCCAATGACCTTTAAGTATAAGAGTTACAATGATTTATGTAGGTTGGCCGCTTGGGACTGACGAACTTTTTTACATAATATCCTTAATTTACAACTTATGAATATCAATGGTTTTGCACTAGTATTATCACGCGTTAAATTTTTTAACCGTTGGATCGTCCTATTTATTGACTTATTTCTATCAATTCTGGCTACTGCTACTTCTCTGTCATTCCTATGGTATATCCTTGGAACAGAGCTTGTGGACGATTCTCTTTTTCATATATTATCCATTTCTTTCTGCAGCAGTCTGGTGAGTTTCTTTTTGTGCCAGACCTATAAAGGTGTGATCCGGCATTCTGCATTTACAGAAGCTGGACGTCTTGCTTTATCCTCATTAATAAAGGTACTTTTCATCGTCGTTTTGGTCTACCTGACTACGACGATTCAATCTCCTCGTGAATTAGCCTTAGGAGCTGTAGTAGACTTGTTCCTTACCTTCTTCCTTTTGACAATACTCCGTGTTTTCATGATCGTTTTCTATTCAATTATAGTCAATAGTGTATCCTTGAATCAAGGAAAATTATTGATCTATCAGGGTGATAAATCCGGAACTTTCTTGTTTGATGCTTCCCTGAGTGACAAACTATTGTATAAAGTTTGTGGTTTCCTGCGCTTTGGAGATCATACCTGTTTACGTGTAGGAAAATACAGAATTTATTCAATTAAAAAGCAAGTAGACTTTAACCATTTGGTTAATAGGAAAAATATTAAAGCAGTATTGTTTACGGACTATCATTTAGTAAAAGAAGAGAGTGAGCGTTTAGTCCGTTATTGTGAAAAGAAGAAAGTTCGTATGTTGATGCTTCCTTCTGTAGATGAATTGAAGAAGGGTAAGGTTAATTTCCGTAATCTCCCTGAGGTACATATAGAAGATTTATTAGGTCGTGAGGAAATATGTATCAATATGACTGAAATCGCCACTTCCTTGAAAGGCAAAGTTGTTTTGGTAACCGGAGCCGCCGGTTCTATCGGTAGCGAATTATGCCGTCAACTATGTACATTCAATCTGAAACAATTGATCTTGTTCGACAGTGCAGAAACACCTATGCACAACATACGTTTGGAACTGGAAGAAAAATTTCCTCAGGTAGAATTTGCTGCCGTAATGGGAGATATCCGGATGATCGACCGTGTAGAGTCCCTTTTCTTGCGTTTCCAACCTCAATATGTATTTCATGCGGCTGCTTATAAGCACGTACCTTTGATGGAGGAAAATCCTTGTGAAGCAGTCCATACGAATGTATATGGAACCCGTAATGTGGCGGATATGGCAGTCAAATACAATGTAGATAAATTCATAATGATTTCTACTGATAAGGCGGTTAATCCGACTAACGTAATGGGAGCTTCCAAACGCCTGGCAGAAATCTATGTACAAAGTTTTAGTATTGCTATCAGCAAAGGTTTGCATCCAGGCAAAACCCGTTTTATCACGACTCGTTTTGGGAATGTTTTAGGAAGTAACGGTTCTGTTATTCCCCGTTTTCGTGAGCAATTAGCAAAAGGAGGCCCTTTAACAGTGACTCATCCCGACATCATCCGCTACTTTATGACAATCCCGGAAGCGTGTCGTTTGGTGCTCGAAGCCGCATTTATGGGCAAGGGCAATGAAATCTTTGTATTCGATATGGGAACTCCTGTAAAGATCGTTGATCTGGCTCGTCGTATGATCGAATTGGCAGGTCTTGTCCCCGGCGAGGATATCGAAATTCAATATACGGGGCTCCGCCCGGGAGAAAAACTGTATGAGGAACTTCTGGCAACTAAAGAGAACGTCCTCCCTACAAATAATGCTAAAATATATCGCGCTCAGGTGAGAGAATATGATTACAATGATATTTGCTCGGTTATGAGTCCGTTGATTGCTTTGGCGATTAAAGTAGATAAAATGGGGACAGTCCAAATGATGAAAGGGATTGTACCGGAGTTTAAGAGTAAGAATTCGGAGTATGAGGTGTTGGATAAGGTTGAATAATATTCTCTTTATCTGTCCTTTGTTTGATCAGTGGATATTATGCCGATGGAATTTGTATCTGGCTATCCTTTCTGACATTGCTGGCTTGGCCGGTAATCTGTTCTTGATACTCAACTATATGCCTGCTTCTTATAATACCATCGAGTGAGAAAAGGCTTGACAGATGACTTTCGAAATCTGGGGAACGGTTATCAATATACATTCTGGCAGTTATATAAGTTATGGTGGATTGATTATGTTTTTTATTCTGAATCTTTAAAAGGAAAGGATTGTTTTTCTCCTAACGCGCCTTATAGTGATCATAATATGGTTGTTTGGAGAGGATGTTTGAAAAATCTGATAAATAGATTGTTATAACAAGTGTTTTTTGATACGTTTTTCTTTGTTAAGAAATATGAAATTTAAAAATAGAGATATGAATGTAATAGGTATTATTCCTGCTCGTTATAAGAGTACACGATTTGAGGGTAAACCTCTTGCGAAGATTTGTGGGCATCCTATGATTTGGTGGGTATACCAACGTGTTTGTCAAGCACAAAAAATTAAAGAAGTGTTTGTTGCTATAGATGATGAACGTGTTCGTAAGGTTTGTGAAGAACTTGATATTAAGTATGTAATGACCCGAAGTGATCATCCTGAGCATATTTCTCGTATTCATGAAGTTGCTGAAAAAGTAAAGGCTGATTTATATGTTTGTGTGAATGGTGATGAGCCTCTTATTTCACCTAAATGTATTGATCAAGTTATACCCTGTGAGATAGATGATAATTTCTTTTTTAGTGGTGCTATGCGTACATTAACAGACCCTGCAGAAACTATTGATTCTGCTAATATAAAAATTGTTATGTCTGACATTGGACGTTGTGTGTATATCAGCCGTACTCCTGTTCCCTATCCTAAAGGGACCTTAATGTTTAGCTATAAGAAGTATGTTGGTATTGAGTGTTTCTCAAAAAAAGCACTTGATTTCTTTGTGTCAACACCTCAAGGTAACATTGAGCGCATTGAAGATATTGATCATCTTCGTTTTTTGGAGCATGGAAAAGAACTTCAATTTACCCTTGTTGATTCAGAGTCGATCTCTGTAGATACTCGTAAGGATTTGGAAAAAGTCATTTATATAATTGAGCATCAAGGAGCTAATTTGTAAATCAAAAATACTGAAAATGAGAAAGATTCAAATATTAGATTGTACTCTTAGAGATGGTGGTTATATTAATGACTTTCATTTTGGAGAGAGGGGTATAAAGAAAATTATTGCGCAGCTCTCATCTGCAAATATTGATATTATTGAATGTGGATTCTTGGAAGATGGTAATAATGATCCTGAATATTCTTTATACACAACAGTTGATCAAATAGCTAATATTTTGCCTTCTCAGCGTAATGAAAATACGATGTATGTGGCAATGGCTTGTTACGGTGAATATGATCTTGCGCAATTGGCCCCTTATGATGGAAAATCAATAGAAGGAATTCGTGTGACTTTCCACTACAATGAGGTGGAAGATGCCTTAGAATATTGTCGCCAGATTCAAGCAAAAGGTTATAAAGTTTTTGTTCAGCCTGTCGGTACAACCAGTTACACCGATGAACAATTGTTATGGTTGATACGTAAAGTAAATGAATTAAAGCCATATGCTTTCTATATTGTTGATACGTTAGGACTAATGCATCAACATGATGTGTTGCGTTTTTTCTATTTAATTAATCACAATCTTGCAACAGGTATCCACATAGGATTCCATAGTCATAACAACTTACAGTTATCATATTCCAATTGTCAATGTTTGGCTTCTGTGGAAACGGAGCGTGTAATATCACTTGATTCATCTGTTTTTGGTATGGGGCGTGGTGCTGGTAATCTTAATACGGAGCTTATTGCCAACTATCTTAACACAAAGTCTCGTTGTTATGAAATAGAACCAATTTTAGAAGTGGTGGATGAATATATTATGCGTATTAAGCAAGAACATGATTGGGGATACAGTGTACCATATTATCTTGCTGCTATTAACGGATGTCATCCTAATTACGCATCATATCTGTCAAGTAAACAGACACTTAATGTTAAGAGTATTGGTACGATTCTGCGTATGATTGAGCAGGATAAGCGTTCGTTGTTTGACAGGGAACTCGCTGAAGAGAAATATCGTGATTTTCAAGCTCATGAGGTTGATGATAGTGGATCAATAGCAACATTAAAAGCAGCAATAAAAGGTCGTAGTGTTTTACTTATTGCTCCTGGACCATCACTTAATGAACACCAAGAAGAATTGTTGCAGGTTGCAAAAGAGCATAAGTGTATAGTGATGTCTGCAACTTTCATCCCCAATTTTATTGATTGTAACTATGTGTTTCTTAGTAATTTGAAACGTTATAATACAACGTTTAATCCTCAGAAGAAAGTTGTCTGTCTTATACATACTTCAAATATTGAAGTAGTTGAAGCTAATGCAGTGAGGGTTAATTATACTTCGTTACTTGATGAAGAAAATGTAATAATGGATAACTCTAGTATAATGCTTATTAATCTGTTGACGAAATTGGAACCTTTACAAGTATATCTTGCAGGTATGGATGGGTATAAGGCAGATACAAGTAATTATGCAGAAGAGCGTCTTGTGTTAAATCAATCAAAGGATAATGCAGAAGCAATAAATAAAGCAATGCGTAATCGTATTGCAGAACTTCGTAAATCGCTTAATATCTCATTTATAACTCCATCGCTTTATGAATAAAAATATTTGCCGTGGAATATATGCGTTGATATGTGAGCATTTAGATGATATTCTAACTTTGCGTAATACTAGAATTCTTAAAGATGACCTGTCTTTTGTTTCAAAAGGTGATTTGCTTTGTGATAAATTGGTGAAAAACTTTATCAAAGAAAATTTACCTAACAGTCACATTGTTTCGGAGGAGATAAAAGAAAGTTGGAATATACCTACAAATGCAGAATATATAGTGACGGTTGATCCAATAGATGGTACAGAAAACTTTGTTTCAGGTTTGAAAGAGTGGGGAATTGGTATTAGTATCTATCATAATGATAGGCATTTTCAGTCAATGATAGCATTACCGGAGTTTAATATTTGTCTTGTAACAGGAGATAAGTTGGAACGTATTTCAGGTTCGCGCCTTTGTGGTCTGCCTTCCTATATGAAACCTGAACATTTTGAACAGCTTGATAGAGATTATGAATATCGTCAACTTGGATGTTGTATGTTGAATATGTATAATGTCATTAAGGGGTGCTTTACTAAATTTCATCATCTAACAGGTTGTTATTCTTGGGATATTTTACCAGGAATGAATCTCGCAATAGAACATGGACTTAATGTCGAGATTGAAGGGAAGAAGTATTCAGGATGCTTTTTACAGCCGGGAATTAAATATAAGTTTGTAGTTAAAGATTCTATTATATGAAAGTTGTACTACTTGCAGGTGGATTTGGCTCTCGGATAAGTGAAGAGAGTGTGTTTAAACCTAAACCAATGATAGAGATAGGTGGTATGCCGATTCTTTGGCATATAATGAAAGAATATGCTTATTATGGGCATAATGAGTTCATAATTTGTGCTGGTTATAAACAAGAATATATAAAAGAATGGTTTGCAAATTATTTTCTGTATAATTCTGATGTAAGTTTTGATTTTCGGAATGGGAAAAACATCATGACGGTACATTATAGTAATTTGGAACCATGGAAGGTTACAGTTGTTGATACAGGTTACAATACTATGACAGGTGGACGTATCAAACGTATTCAAGAATATGTGGGTGATGAATCATTTTTCATGACTTATGGTGATGGAGTTTGTGATGTGGACATGAATAAACTTCTTGAATTTCATAAGTCTCATGGTAGGATTGCAACCTTAACAGCAGTAAAACAGGTTCAAGAAAAAGGAGTATTAGAAATAGGTGGTGATCAAGCTGTAAAGGCTTTTCGCGAGAAAAACATTAATGATGGTGCTCCTATTAACGCTGGATATATGGTACTTGAATCTGCTGTATTTAATTATCTCACAGATGATTCTTGCGTTTTTGAACGTGAACCGCTCCATAGGTTAGTTAATGAAGGGCAGTTGATGTCCTATATTCATACTGGTTTTTGGCAATGTATGGATAATGTTCGAGAAAAAACTATGCTTGAAAATTTGCTTGTTGCGGATAAAGCTCCTTGGAAGAAATGGGAGCGTGTAATTCCTAATAATCCTTATAGCGAATAATATGGAAAATATTTTAGAATTTTATAATGGGAGACGTGTTTTTGTGACTGGTCATACAGGTTTCAAGGGATCATGGCTCTGTAAAATGTTGGTTAATGCTGGAGCAAAGGTAACAGGATATTCATTGGAACCTCCCACATCACCTTCTCTTTTTAATATTGCAAATATAGCGAGTGATGTTCATTCCGTGATTGGCGATATTCGCGATTTGGCTTTATTGAAAACCATTTTTAATGAGGTTCAGCCTGAAATTGTGTTGCATTTGGCTGCACAACCAATTGTGCGTGATAGCTATAGAGATCCTGTTTATACTTATGAAACGAATGTGATGGGTACGGTCAACATTTTGGAGTGTGTTCGTCACTTTTCATGTGTCCGTTCTTTTTTGAACGTAACAACCGATAAGGTATATTTAAACAAAGAGTGGGTGTGGGGGTATCGAGAGAATGAAGAATTGGATGGCTTTGATCCATATTCAAATTCCAAGTCTTGCTCCGAGTTGGTTACACATTCTTATAAGAACAGTTTCTTCTCAGATAGTAAGGTTGCCATTTCAACGGCTCGTGCTGGTAATGTGATAGGTGGAGGAGATTTTGCTAAGGATCGTATTATCCCCGACTGTGTTCGTGCAGCTCAAGCTAAGGAAGATATAATTGTACGTAATCCCTTTTCTACACGTCCTTACCAACATGTATTGGAACCTTTGTATGCTTACCTTATGATTGCAGCTCGTCAGTATGTGGATGGAAGATATGCTGGTTATTATAATGTGGGGCCTGATGATGTGGATTGTTTTCTGACAGGAGCACTTGTCGACCTTTTTGTACAGAAATGGGGTGATGAGATGAAGTGGATTAATCGTTATGAAGGTGGTTTTCACGAGGCAAACTTCCTGAAACTTGATTGTTCTAAATTGAAAAATACTTTTGATTGGGTACCCCGTTGGAATCTTGAAACCGCTATTATCAAAGTTGTAGAATGGAGCAAATGTTGGATCAATGGAGAGGATGTGAGAATATGCATGGATAAACAGATTAATGAGTTTTTGGAAAAATGAAAAAGGTTATTATAACAGGAGCAGATGGTTTTATCGGAAGTCATACTGTTAATTATTTTTTAGCACAAGAAATAGAAGTTTTGGCTATTGATATATGTGATATACCCCATCGTTTGGTTCCCGATGGAAAGAAGTTGAAGTATATGCAGTGTGATATTGCGAATATTCAAGAAATGAAAGAAAAAATCCCAACAAACTATTATGACACTTTTATACATTTTGCTTGGGTGGGTTCTGCTGGGCCAGCACGTATGGATTATAATCTTCAAATACAAAATGCTCTTAATACAGTGGAATGTGTGAAGGTCGCTAAAGAGTTGGAGTGCAGTCGTTTTGTATGTGCCGGTAGTATTATGGAGTATGAAGTTGAAGCAGCAGTTCATGCACAAGGTAGTCAACCAGGTATGGGATATATCTATGGAATGGGTAAGCATATAGCACACTGTATGTGTAAGGTTGTGGCTGTGAATATAGGAATTGAGTTAATATGGCCAATGATAACCAATGCTTATGGGGCCGGTGAACTTTCACCTCGATTTGTGAATACTACTTTACGTAAGTGTATTAATGGAGAACCTCTTCAGTTCACTGCTGCTACACAAAATTATGATTTTGTGTATGTGACAGATGTTGCTAAAGCTTTCTATTATATATCAAAGAATGGTAAACCATTTTGTGAATATATGATTGGTAGTGGTAAGGCTCGACCCCTCAGAGAGTTTATTCTTGAAATGCAGCAAGAGTGTGCCCCTGAATCAACACCATTGTTTGGTGATATTCCTTTTACAGGAACAAATATGCCGCTTTCAACGTTTGATACCACGATTACAGAGAAGGACACAGGCTTTAAACCAGCAATTAGCTTTGCAAAAGGTACACGTATGACAAAAGAATGGCTTGCTGCTAATAAGTGATTGAATATTAGTGGTTTATTTTTTTGTGGAGCAGTCGTTGTTCTTGTTTATAATGTCAGTAAGTATATATAAACTGGTTGACTCATTGCAAAAGTAAACCTTTAAAATAGGGAACTAATATTAGTTAATGATGGTTCTACAAAGTTTGTAAGAGGTGTGTAAAATCTGATAGTCGTATAAAAAATATATAGGGTAATTAATCGGTAATATATGAGGAGAATAAAGATTGCGTATATTGTACATGGCTTGGGCTTTGAAGGAATTTCTGCATTCACTTGCAATTTGATGGCACATCTTGATATGTCTCAGTTTGATGTTACAATAATAATGGCTGTTGATAAAAACGGTGTACTTCAGAAGCGTGAGAAAGAAGTTGCGGATTGTGGGGTTAAGATATTGCGTACATGTGATCTTGGTTCTATTTCTCGTTTGCAGACTCATTTGCATATGTTAAAGGAAATTCTTGTAAAGGAAGGTCCTTTTAATGTGATTCATAGTAATATGGATAAATTAAATGGTTTGAATCTAAAGGTTGCAAAGGAATTGAGAATCCCCAAGCGTATCAGCCATTCTCATTGTGCAAATAGAGTTAAGTATATAAATCCTTTAAAAGATATGATTGCTACTATTTATCAGAAATTTATGTTTAGTATGATTAAGTGGTACGCAACAGATTTTGTTGGATGTTCAGATTTGGCGAACAATTATATGCATAATGGAAAAGGAGATGTAGTTGTTAATGGCATAGCTTTAAATAAGTTTTATCGAAATATCAAACAATCGAGTCCTCTTTTTGAAGCGAAAGCAAAGGTTTTAGGAGTAGTTGCTCGTGTATCACCTCCGAAAAATCCCTTTTATTTTATTGGTATTGTTCGGGAATTATCTAGAATACGTCAGGATTTTACACTTGTATGGATTGGTGACAGTAATGCAAATCTTTTATTAGATCAGATTAAATTAAATGGTTTAGAAAAATATTTTAACTTTTTGGGGCAAAGAAATGATGTCGCTGATTTATTACAGTATATAGACGTGTTTTTAATGCCTTCGTTATTTGAAGGACTTCCTATTTCTGCTGTAGAGGCGCAAGCTTCAGGATGTGAATGTTTGTTATCTGATAATATTACTCGTATGGTAGATGTGGGGTTGTGTTCTTTTTTACCTATAGGCGAAGGAAATGAAGGACTTTGGGCTGAAAAAATTAATGAATTATTGAATAAAAAGCGGACAAAATTACCAATTGAAAAATTAAAAGTTTTTGATGTACAAACGATGGCGGATTCAATGTCTGATATTTATATGCGAAAATATGATACGAAAATTTGATTTTGAAGAATTTGATTTTGAAGAATTTGATTTTGAAGGTGCATACCTTATACAACCATTTTATGTGACTGATGAACGAGGTGGTTTTGTTAAAGACTATAATGTGGAAATATTCAAGGTCAATGGGATTGAACACGAATTGAAAGAGGTATTTTACACAATTTCTAAACGGGGAGTTATTCGTGCAATCCATTTTCAGCTGGTAAAGCAACAAGCAAAACTTGTACGTTGTATATCCGGACACGTATATGATGTAATTGTAGATCTTCGTCCTAATTCATCCACATTCGGTCAATGGAGAGGGGTTGACTTAACGGGGGAAAATCAAAAAACGCTTTATGTGCCTCAGTTTTTTGGACATGGTTATCTTGTGCTGGAAGATTCTGTTGTGTCATATAAATGCAGTGAGGTCTTTTATGGTGAAGGTGATTCTGGTATTATGTATAATGATAGTGAAATTGCGATAGAGTGGCCATTTGAGAAAATTGGAGGTATAGAGAACATGATTATATCAGAAAAAGATAAGGCATTGATGAGTTTTGCTGATTACAAAAAACTATTTTAAGAATGAAATCTATACTCTTTTTTATACCAACATTAGGAGGTGGTGGAGCAGAACGTGTGCTTGTGAACCTTGTTAATAATTTAAATAGAACAAGATATAAGATTACTGTTCAAACGTTATTTGATTCAGGTGTAAACAAAGAGATGCTTGCTGAGCATGTTGAATATCGTTCAAATTTTAAATATATTATTCCTGCAAATACGAAATTTTTTAAATTGTTTTCTCCTAAGTTTCTTTATAACCGTTTGATTGGTAAAAAATATGATATAGCAGTTTCCTTTCTTGAAGGTCCTACGGAACGTATCATTGCCGGTTGCCCATACAAAGAAACAAAATTGGTAAATTGGGTACATGTAGAGCAGCATACGGTAAAATGTGCCTCGTACAGTTATAAAAGTTTTAAAGAAGCACAAAATTGTATTGATAAATTCGAACGTACAGTCTGTGTAGCTGAAACTGTCAAAAATGATATAACTAAAATTTTTCATTTTTCACACCCTTGTGAAGTGTTGTATAATACTAATGAGAATGATAAAATTGTAGATATGGCGAAAGAACCTATTGTTGAAGGTCTATATTTAAAGGATAGTGCTAGTGTTATATCTATTGGTCGTCTCATTGAGCTGAAGGGTTATGATAGATTGATAAATGTGCATAAGCGATTATTGGAGGAAGGCATAAAACATAATGTCTATGTAGTGGGCGCTGGAGGATTGGAAAAGAAATTGAAAAAACAAGTCGAATTATTGGATGTGGCGGACACCTTTCATTTCTTAGGTTTTCATAAGAATCCTTACAAGTATATAGCTAAAGCTGATATGTTTGTTTGTTCATCTCGACGAGAGGGTTTTAGTACTGCAGTAACAGAAGCTTTACTTTTGGGTATTCCTGTTGTTAGTACAAATTGTAGTGGTGCTTATGAATTGCTTGGTAGAAATAATGAGTATGGTATTGTAACAGAAAATAGTGAAGAGGGAATTTATGAAGGTATGAAGCGGTTACTTTCTGATAAACTTTTGCTTGCTTATTACTATGAGCAAGCGAAAATTCGTGCTTTAAAATTTTCCAAAACTGAAACAATTAAGGCTGTTGAAAATATGTTCAACTCTTTGTAAGATATTCAGAATTAATGAAACTAAGTATAATAACAACTATATATAATGCGGCGGCTGATTTACCACGCCTACTCGACTCAATGATGGCGCAAAAAAGTCCTGATTTGGAGTTCTTTTTAATAGATAATGGATGTGTTGATAATAGTAGATCTATTTGCGAGGAATATGCAAAACGTGATAGTCGTTTTACAATATTTGTAATAAAAGATAATGTAGGTTATATACGTGCGCGCAATATAGGTATTAAAGAAGTAAATGCTGATTATATTGGTTTTTGTGACTCTGATGATTATCTTGAAATTGGTGCCTATGATCGTGCAATAACGAAAATCAAAGAAACTGGTTGTGATTTGTATATCACATCGTATAGAACAATAAACGGAGATCGTGCAATAGATAATAAACTTCCTTATGATTGTGGGTTTTATAACGGTGAAGATGTAAAGAATAATATACTACCACTTGCGTTTGGTCCTTGTAAAGGAAGAGGAATGCTTCATGGTTTTATGTGGAAAGAGATTTTTTGTCATGATTTGTTGTTTGTCAATAATCTGTCGTTTGAAGTAGAGCTAAAGCCTTACGAAGATCAACTGTTGAATGTACAGGTAATTAGTTTGTGCAAAACTGTTTATGTTGATGATAATCCCATATACAATTATGTAATGAATCCTCTATCTATAACTGCCCAACTTGTAGAGCATCCGGATTATAGGAAAGAATGGAACCGTATAGTGTCATTATATGAAAGTAAGGCGAAGTATACTATTAATTCTGTAACATGTTGCGCTAATGCCAATGCTACATTGAACTTTGTGTATGGTCTGATTCTATCAATTGTCAAAAGTGAACAAAATCCAAGAAAATCACTTCTTGCTCTTATAGAAGATGATTTTATTCAAGAGATTTTGTCGCATACAGAAGTTCGAGGATTTTTTTATTATGTTCGTTTTTGTATGAAACATCAATTATATCGTATTTTATTTTTCACAATGAGTTTAGCTCTCAAAGTGCGTTGGTTGTTAAATAATTTCTATGATAAATAAACAATTTGCCCTTAATACAACAGCAATAGGGTTGAATTTACTTGTCCAATTTACGATAAATTTTTTTTTAACGTCGTATCTTGTTCGTACAGTTGGTTCAACTGCGTATGGGTTCTTTACACTGGCCAATACAATGGTAAATTATGCTTTAATTATTTCTACAGCATTAAATTCTATGTCTGCACGATTTGTAGGTATAGAGTACCATAAACAAAATTTTAAAGAAGCAACAGGATATTACTCGTCAGTTTTATATGGAGATTTAATCTTTGTACTATTACTAGTAATGCCTGCAAGCGTCCTTATTTGGAATATAGGGGATGTAATCAATGTGCCGGACAACTTGATAGAAGAAGTGAAAATCTTATTCTATTTAGTGTTCCTAAATATGTGTATCAATGTCCTTGGAGCAGTCTTTTCCGGTGTATTTGTAATAAAAAACCGGCTTGATATAGCATCTTATATATCAGTTGTCTCCAATTTATTTAAAGCAGGCCTTCTGATTATTCTTTATGTTTGTTTTCCTTCTTCTATAGTGTATTTGGGGATAGCCACTGTAATAACAACTTTGTTTCTTGTTTCATGCAATTATTATTACAATAAAAAGCTGTTGATAGAAATACATCTGTCTCGTAAATCTACAAAATGGAGTTTGATGAGAATCATTATTATTGCAGGGGTATGGAACTCATTTAGTCAATTAAGTATTTATCTACTTCATGGTTTGGATTTGCTATTTTGTAATATAATGGTAAATGCTGTTTCAATGGGGTATTTATCAATTGCAGGTACTATGCCTAATGCTGTATCTTCGTGTGTTAGTACATTGTCATCAGTCTTTATTCCCAAATTTCTTGAATATTTTTCAAAAAATCAGTTTGAAGAACTGGTTTTGGAAGTAAAAAATAGTATCAAGTTTATGACCATTATCTCATGTGTCCCTCTTTGTTTTTTGGTGGGATTTGGTCATACTTTTTATAAGCTGTGGGTACCAAGTACGGATGTTGATTTGGTTTATTTGTTAAGTATATGTGTCGTTTTTCCTAATTTTACAGGGGCTGTGATTAATAGTACTAATTACCTATACACAGTTACCAATAAAGTAAAATGGCCTTCTATCGTATTATTTATCAATGGATTGTTAAATGTTGCTACTGTATATTGTCTTTTGCGTTGGACGTGTCTTGGCGTATTGGCAATAGTGTTGGTAAGTGCGGTATTGGGGTTTGTTAGGAATATAATATTCAATGCTCCTTATGCTGCTCGTTGTATTGGTCAACCTTATTATGTGTTTTTGCCGGATTTGTTTAAATCTTTTGGCTTGATTTGTGTAGCTAGTGGCATTTGTTATTATGTGAATAATAGTGTGAATATATCAACTTGGCTGCAATTAATATTTATAGGAGGAGGTACAGTCTTTGGAATTGCGTTAATCGTTTCAAGTGTTGTATTGTCCAAAAATCAAATAAAATATATATATAATAGGTTTAACAATAAATTACGATGAGTCTGTTTAAATATATAAAATGGAGTCCAGGTCTAACTAGGTTTGTTTATAACATATTGTATAATCGAATGGCAGTAAAAGAGTGTCAGATTAATTTTGAGCAAACAAAACAATTGGAGGCACTTAAAAATATTCATAAAGGTGATCGCTGTTTTATTATAGGTACTGGGCCAAGCCTGAAAATAACTGATTTAGAAACTTTAAAGAGTGAATATACATTTGCTCCAAATCGTATATATGAGTTGTTCGATAAAACAGATTGGCGTCCTACATATTATATATGTCAGGATCATAAAATTATTCAAACGTTTGCAGATCAAATTAAAGCTATAAAATCAGAATTAAGTTTTCTACCTGTTAATTATAAGAACGAATTTACTGATAGAAAATATCGTTTTTTTGTATTGAAAGAGCAATTGTATTATCCATATAATGCTCCATTTAGTAAGGATGTGTCTAAGTTTTTAGGTCAAGGATATACCGTTACTTATGGTGCAATTCAGATGGCAATATATATGGGATTTTCAGAAATTTTTCTTTTGGGAATAGATCATAATTATAATATTATACGCGATGCAAAAGGACGTCCGCTTAAGAAAGATGATAGTTGTAGCAATTATCCGCAAGGTATGTCGAATTATGTGGATATGAAAAATTTGCCTCGTATAGAGGAGTCTACAATCGCTTATGAAACAGCAGAAAAAATATCTCGTAAGATGGGTGTACGTATTTATAATGCCACTCGAGGAGGTAAATTGGATTCTTTTGAACGTGTAGATTTTGATTTGATAAAAAAGAAATAGTATGGTAGAAAAAAGGGTTGAATGGATTGACATGGCAAAAGGTGGTCTGTTGTTTGTTTTTTTAGGACATTTAAAAACTCCTTTTTTGGCGACATGGATATATACATTTCATATGCCATTGTTCTTTTTTCTAAGCGGGCTTGTGTATAACCATTCCCGTAATTACGGGAATGGTATTACCAAGCGTGTAAAACGCTTGGTAATACCTTATTTTACTCTTGGTTCGGGAATATTTATTGTATGGTGTATAATCTATGCTTTTCAAGAGAGAAGTAATGCTGAATATTGGTATATGTTACGTGATTTCCTTGTACAAAGAGGATATTGGACGATTTGGTTTCTTGCGGCACTGTTTTTAGCATCTATACTGCAATGGGGGATAGTTTGTATAGCAAAAGAAAAAAAAAATTTGATTCTTATTCTATCATTAACCTTATGTGTTTGGGCTTTTGTTTATTATAGATTGGGTGGTGTTGTTTTACCGTGGTGTTTTGATGTTGCATGTGTTGCTCAGTTCTTTATGAATATGGGGTATTTGGTTAAAAACACATTAATGTATGAATCTAAAGTGAAATTTACATGGAGGAGACTAATAGTTCTGTTTGCTATTAATGTGATAGCAGGCTTTGTGAATATTCGTTTTTCTGGGCATTCGCTTGATATGTCAATAGGAATGTATGGTAATGAGTTTTTATCCATGATTTCTGCTTTAGCTGGTATTGGTGTAACAATTCTTCTTTCACAATTATTTATTAACCGCTGGATTATATATTTGGGGAGGAATTCTATGATATTATTTGCATGGCATAGTCGGATAGTTATTGTTTTGTGTGATTTTTTATATGGAAGTTTTGGATTGTTTCAGCAACATACGATTTTTGAGCAAATCATTTATACAGTTGTAACATTGGTAATAATATTGTGTGTATTAATTCCAGTTACAGAGTTTGCTAAAGATTCGAAGTATAGGGCTTTATTTGGCGTTTAAACAAAAAAGTTTATGATAAGAGCGGAATATTATGTTTGTATTTATCTGGTTGTTGTGACTATTATGACACTTATTTATGCCAATAAATATAAATGTTATTCATTAGGTAAAAATGAGACAATGCTACTTGTGCTTTTGTCCCTGATGATGACTTTGTTTATTGGTTTTCGACCTATTTATAGAGAGTTTGTGGATATGATGAACTATACTCTTGTTTATGACTATAATTTAGGGATGCCTTTTGTGTTTGACTGGAAATCAGAGAACTTATTTTTTGATAATTGGTTTTCGTTTTGTAGTAGTTCTTTTTTTGATAAGTATATTTTCTTCTTCAGTATTGCTTTAATCTATTTTATAGGTGCTGCTGTTGCATGTAGAAAACTGTTTAAAACTCATTCGGTTATTGCTTATCTCTTTTTTTTGGGTGCTTTTTCTACCTTTTCTTATGGAACGAATGGTATTAAAGCAGGTGCAGCAATGTCTATTTTTTTTCTGGCAGTTGCTTGGTGGAATAATAAAGTAGTGGCAATTATTCTGTTGTGGGTTGCATTGGGCTTTCATCATTCCATGCTTTTGCCTATATCCGCTTTTGTTTTATGCTATTTTGTGCACAAGCCAAAGTGGTTCTTTTACGGATGGTTGATCTGTTTGTTTTTATCAGCTGTTCATGTCACATCATTTATGAATGTTATAGCCGATTTAGTATCAGGAGAGGACACACGTGCCGCAGACTATCTTGT
Source organism: Parabacteroides sp. AF17-3 (assembly GCF_003635445.1). Taxonomy (NCBI): domain Bacteria; kingdom Pseudomonadati; phylum Bacteroidota; class Bacteroidia; order Bacteroidales; family Tannerellaceae; genus Parabacteroides; species Parabacteroides sp. AF17-3. The sequence continues at coordinate 63,141 of NZ_QTMM01000005.1, forward strand.
TACAAATGTAGAATGGGGTGGAAAATCGGGGTTTCGTTATGACTTTGTTCTTTATTCTGCTATGCCGGTGTTAGTAGGTTATTATTTGATTTTAAAGTGTCATGTAGAGAGTCGGACATATCATTTTATGTGGAGTTTATATTGTGTAATTAATGCTTTTTGGTTGATTTGTATGTATGCGCAGTTTACAAATCGTATTGCTTATTTGTCATGGGGAATATATCCTTTTGTCCTATGTTATCCATTTTTAATGGTAAAATTTGACGATAGGCAATATAAATGGTTGGCGAATATTGCATTTCTGCATTTAGGATTTACTCTATTTATGAATATAATATATGATTAAGTCTATGGTAGAAACACCTCGGATTTCGGTAATAATGGGTATATACAATTGTGCCGATACTTTGCTTGAAGCATTGGAGTCTTTGGAAGCCCAAACCTATAAAAGATTTAAAGTTATTCTTTGTGATGATGGCTCAAAAGATAACACTTTGGAAATTGTAAAAAAGTGGGCAGAAACACATCTTAATTATGTTGTGATACAAAATGAGTACAATATGAAACTCGCTGCAACACTAAATCATTGCCTCGATTATGCTGATACAGAGTATGTAGCCCGTATGGATGGTGATGATTTGTCAATACCATTTCGTTTTGAGAAGGAAATTAATTTTCTTGATGAACATCCCGAGTTTGCTTTTGTAAGTTGTCCAATGATTTATTTTGACGAAAATGGAGATTATCGAACAGGGATAGCTAAGGCAGAACCGACAAAAATAGATTTTATTCGTAACACACCTTTCTGCCATGCTCCAGTATTAATGCGTCGTGATGCATTGGAAGCAATAGGTCGATATACGGCAGAAACTAAAACAGAGCGTATAGAAGATTATTACCTATGGCATAAATTTTATAGTAAAGGCTATAAAGGGTATAATCTGCAAGAACCTTTGTATAAAATGAGAAATGGGCGCGAGGCTTTTGCCCGTCGTAAATTTTCTGACCGTTGGCGTGGATATAAAATTACTACTGAAGTTTGTCAAAATTTGGGATTTTCTTATCCTTGGATTTATGGTATACCTGCCTTAATGAAGGTTATTGTTCCTAATTTTCTAGTTAGGATGATAAAGACAAAGTTACGTTAAATGTTATTATTATAAATATGAAATCACCTAAAGTTACGGTAATAGTACCGGTGTATAATGTTGCTACATACATAGAGAAATGTGCAGTTTCATTATTTGCTCAGACTTTGGATAGTTTAGAGATTTTGTTTGTAGACGATTGTAGTCCAGATAATTCAATAGATATTATTAAGGAAACTCTCAAAAAATATCCGGTGCGAAATTCGCTAACGCGAATTATTAGGATGCCGTCTAACAGCGGCCTGGCCGCTGTTAGACGGCAGGGGATAATTGAGGCAACGGGAAAATATGTTATTCATTGTGACGGTGATGATTGGGTGGATCTTGACCTGTATGAACGATTATATCGTACTGCAATTGAACGAAATGCCGATATTGTGGTATGTGATGAGATACATGAATATAATGATGGGGCTCATTTGTGTGAAATTACTTCGTTACCAGAGCATTGTAAAGATGTTGTAAAAAATTGGTATCAATTTACTCTCAGTATGTTTTGTCACAATAAGTTAGTAAATCGTTCACTTTATACTAAATATGATATCTTGCCATGGATAGGACTAAATATGTGGGAAGACAATGGTTTGATAACTCGTTTATTTTACTATGGTGACAAATTAGCACAGATTCATGGTTCATGTTATCATTATAACCGAACTAATATAAATGCGATGACTTCGGGTTATGGTATTAAGCAGGTTGAGCAAATGATAGGTATCGCAGAGCATCTTACAGAGTTTTTTAGTACAAAACTTGATGCTAAAGATTTTGAAAAAACGGTAATGGCTTTCCAGTTCCTAGCCCGAATAAATTTAGTTACTGATAGTTTTACAAATTTACATCGGTACAACGATACTTTTAAAGGTTCCGAAGCCATTATTCCTTATTTGGATTCTAATGCATTTTCAATCAAAGGCCGTTTTCGCTTTCGTATGGTGAAATACCATTTAAGTTGGTTGTTTGTGTTAATGTTTAAGATAAAGAATCTTTTTAACAAATGAAGTGATCAAAGGGCTGCGGCTACACATTAATTATTATAAATTTATAATAATAAATGGGCATGCAAAAATTAATTCGTATCTCAACTATCCCCGTTTCCCTCGAAACCCTTTTAAAAGGCCAGCTTAAAATGCTTTCCGAGCACTATGAAGTCGTGGTGGTATCTTCTCCGGGAGAGAGGATGAAAGTGTTGGAAGAGAGGGAAGGGGTACGTACTGTTTCCATTCCGATGGAACGACGGATTTCGTTAGTGAAGGATTTTATGTCTCTTTTGCGTCTGATTATTCTCTTTGCCAAGGAACGTCCGGATATGGTGCATTCCATTACGCCTAAAGCTGGGTTGTTGTCTATGTTGGCTGCTTGGATTACACGGGTTCCTGTCCGTATGCATACGTTTACGGGATTGGTGTTTCCTACGGCTACCGGAAAGATGCAGAAGTTGCTGATTGCGATGGATCGCTTGACCTGTTTCTGTGCAACGCATATCAATCCGGAAGGAGAAGGGGTGAAGCGGGATCTTATTAACTACAATATTACTTCTAAGCCGCTTCATGTTATTGCTAATGGTAATGTAAACGGAATCGATCTCGAATATTTCGATAGGACTCCGGAAGTAATGGAAAAGGCTTACTCTTATAAAAAGGAAGGAACTTTCACCTTCTGTTTTGTCGGGCGTATGGTGAAAGATAAGGGTATAAACGAATTGGTTCATTCTTTTTTGCGGTTGTATCAGGATGATGCCCGGGTGCGTTTGTTATTGGTCGGGCCTTTTGAAAAAGAATTGGATCCGGTTCTACCGGAGGTGGAAGAACAAATATTGCATCATCCGGGAATTTGTTTTATGGGGTTTCAAAGTGATGTCCGCCCCTTCTTAGCAGCTTCGGATGCATTGGTATTTCCCAGTTATCGGGAGGGATTCCCTAATGTGGTCATACAGGCAGGAGCTATGGGGATTCCGGCTATCGTAACGGATATAAACGGATGTAATGAGATTGTCTTGCCGGATCGGAATGGGATGATCATCCCTACTAAAAATGAACAAGCGTTGTATGAAGCGATGAAATATTTTGCTTTCCATTCGGTGGAAGTAGAAAAGATGGCTACCAATGCCCGTCCGTTGATCGTTTCCCGTTATGAACAGCGGATGGTATGGAATGCATTGTTGGCTGAATACAAGTCTATAATTTAAGGAGTAATCCATGTATAAACATTTTTTTAAACGATTGATCGATTTTATCATAGTTTTTTGTGTATTGGTCGTGATCTGGCCGATATTGTTGGTTGTCACCTTGTGGTTGCATTTTGCCAACAAAGGAACTGGCGCTTTTTTCATGCAAGAGCGCCCTGGGAAAGGGGGAAAAGTATTTAAGGTAATCAAGTTCAAGACCATGACGGATGAACGGGATGCTGACGGTAATTTACTGCCTGATGCGGATCGGTTGACGAACGTAGGGCGTTTTGTTCGTTCTACTTCAATCGATGAGTTGCCCCAGCTGATAAATGTCCTGAAAGGGGATATGGCGTTGATCGGACCTCGTCCCTTATTGGTTCAATATCTACCATTGTATAGTAAAGAGCAAGCTCGTCGTCATGATGTGCGACCGGGTATCACCGGATGGGCACAAGTGAACGGACGTAATGCGATCAGTTGGATGAAGAAGTTCGAACTGGATGTCTGGTATGTGGACCATTGTTCGTTCTTGTTGGATGTAAAGATCTTCTTTTTAACGATAAAAAAAGTGTTTGTCCGGGAAGGTATTTCACAAGAGGGACAGGCAACGATGGAGTTTTTTACGGGTAATAATTAAACGGATATGTATTTATACGGTGCGAGTGGTCATGCTAAAGTGATCATAGATATATTAAAAGCGAATCATATAGAGATAGAAGGTCTTGTCGATGATAATCCGAATATAAATGAACTTTTAGGTTATCCGGTTTTTCATGGAAAAGAAGATATTTCACCTCTGATAATAAGTATAGGAGATAATAAAATACGCCAGGTTATCGCTCATAAATTGAATGTTGAGTTTGGAACGGCGATACACCCGTCTGCGATGATCTCTCCTTATGCTATTGTACGGGAAGGATCGGTTATAATGCAGGGAGCGGTTGTCCAGTCTTGTGCCTGTATAGGGAAACATTGCATTGTTAATACCGGAGTGTCAGTTGATCATGAATGTGTGATAGGAGATTATGTGCATATCTCTCCACATAGTACGCTTTGTGGAAACGTTCATGTTGGTGAAGGTTGTTGGATCGGTGCAGGTACGACGGTACTACCGGGTGTCAAGATCGGAAAATGGTCTGTTATAGGTGCAGGCTCAGTAGTTGCCAAAGACATTCCGGATGGGGTTTTGGCTGTAGGAAATAGATGTAAGATATTAAAACATTTGTAATAGATAATGAACAAACGAATTTACCTTTGCCTTGCCCATATGAGCGGCAAAGAACAGACTTTTATCCAAGAAGCCTTTGATACCAATTGGGTTGTACCCTTGGGACCGAATGTGAATGGGTTTGAAGAAGATCTGAAACATTTTGTAGGTAATAAGAAGGAAGTTGTAGTCCTTTCTGCCGGTACGGCAGCCGTCCATCTTGCATTGTTGGCCTGTGGTGTGGGACCGGGGGACGAAGTGATTGTACAGAGCTTTACTTTCTGTGCTTCTTCGCATCCGGTGACTTATCTGGGGGCTACTCCGGTATTTGTGGATTCGGAGGCGGATACTTGGAATATGGACCCGGAGTTGTTGGAAGAGGCTATTAAAGATCGGATCGCCAAGACAGGTAAGAAGCCGAAGGCGATTGTTCCCGTTTATCTGTATGGTATGCCTGCTAAGATTGAGGAGATTATGGCGGTTGCCAATAAGTATGATATTCCGGTTATCGAGGATGCTGCCGAAGGATTAGGCAGCCGGTATGACGGACAGGTTTGCGGTACGTTCGGACGGTATGGGGTACTTTCTTTCAATGGGAATAAGATGATTACGACTTCCGGAGGCGGTGCATTAATTTGTCCGGATGAAGAGGCAAAAAGGAAAATCATGTTCTATGCTACCCAGGCTCGCGAGTCATATCCTTATTATCAGCATGAAGAGATCGGTTATAATTACCGTATGTCGAATATCTGTGCCGGTATCGGACGCGGGCAGATGACAGTACTGGAAGAACATATCGCCCACCATCAGTACACTTGCCGTCTTTACAAGGAGTTACTTGCTGGAGTAGAGGGAATCGTACTGCATGAAAATCCATCTTCCCGGTTCGATAGCAACTATTGGCTGAATACAATCCTGCTTGATACAGACTTACATGTGAAAGGTGAAGAACATGCTTATGAAGTGGTTGTTCAGGGAGCTGTAGGTGGTGCTGCCGGAGTGACCCACGAAGCTTCTTCTTTGCATACGGATTGTGAGCCAAACAAGAATGTAGAGGCGATGCGTATGGCTTTGGATGCTGCCAGTATCGAATCTCGTCCGCTATGGAAACCAATGCATTTGCAACCCGTTTATAAAAATAATCCTTGTTATGTGAACGGTGTAAGTGAATCTTTGTTCAAACAAGGACTTTGTCTGCCAAGTGGCCCATGTGTGACGGATGAGGATGTGGTTTATATTGTGCAAGAGATCAAGAAGGCGATTCAGAAGTAAATGATTCTCGGTTATACGCATAACATCATTAATCTTTCCGATACGGAAGAACTGATAACTTTTCTTTATTCCTACCATCCCCGTTTCAGGAAGTATATAGAACAACGTGGCTTCAAATTCGATCAGCGTGTGATCCGGTATGAACAGCTGGGATGAATAAAGACGAGTGAGGAAGTTGAGAGTTTTTTTACAATCTATCTAAAATTCCTCAAGGATTTTTGGGGACAATATGATAGAGTGGACAATTCGGGGCATAAAATAGCTGTAGAATGTAAGTTTAAGAGATTAGTTAATCCAGTCTCTATTCCGGCTTTAAGTAATCTGGCCGACGAAGAAAATATGTCCGGTCGCTACATTGCCAATATCAATATGGACGAAACCTATAAAGAAACCCGTCTGATGCCGGGAATACTGGCTGACAGGATAAAAGTATAGATAAAACAAAGTCCCCCTCGAAATGAAGGGAACCTTGAGTTAACGAATTTCATTTTTAAACAAACCTCTGTCATCCCGCCTATGAGAGGAATAATTTGTACAAACACCCAACCCCGCCCATCAGCATCAGGCTGTATCCGGACATTCCGAGCCAGTCGGCTCCGGGAGGGAGGTTTTCTTGCCGGGTTCCCCAGTCCCCCTGTCCGAGAGCGAGAGTATCGCTCCGATACAGGTCAGGGTTACTTCCGTCTCCCGCATCAGGAGGGAGAGGAGGCTCAGTAGGAGCAGGCAGAGGATGAGGACAGGGGCAGTCACCGGCTGCCGGTTTTCGCTTGCGGGGAAAGATGATCCGGGCAAGGCTGGTGAGGAAGTTGAGAATTGTTTCAAGGACATTCATGGGAATTGAAAATTATAAATTGAAAATTGAAAATTAATTGACCGATAACTGCTCTATCGACCGGCAGATCGACACTAGCATACGCTGGTAAGCGGCACGGTTGTCACCGTTCACTTCGCTGATGTATTTGCTGTAGGCAATCTCTTTGGCGTAAGCCGTAGGGTGGAAGGTGAGAGTCGCTGCCACAGGATAGGCAGAGTGGATCAGACGGGCGAAGTCGAGGAAACTGTCTTCCGGTGAAGCGTACCGGCGGAACCATAAGGTCGGACGGCCGGTGACGGCAGATAAATCGCTCCGGTCGCCTTTCCAGAAAGGGTTGGGATGACCGTAAGCCGTGATGCCGAAAAAGTTGTTATGCTCCTTGCAAAGTGTACTTTCGCCCCAGCCGGTTTCGATGGCGGACTGGGCCAGGATGATGACCGGGTTCATTCCGAATTGCACTCCCGCCTTTTGGGCGAGAGGCAAATATTGTTTGATGAAATCTAGCTTTTTCATGGTGCGTCATTACTCGATTTCAGGACGGTCACTCCCCGAGCCACTGTTGCCGGATGAGGTGATCGGTACAATTTTCTCAAACTTCGGTTTCGCTGTGACTTCTTTCAGCATGGGACCCGGTGTGAAAACGATACGACCCTTTTTGAACAGACTCGTGGTGAAATCATCGGCAACCGCTGTCCCCTTGCTGCCAGCCAGCATACGGAAGTTACCGAAATCGCCCACCTGGACCACTTCGCCGTTTTCCAGATGTTGGCGCATAACGTATAACAAACCGTCGATCACTAACATGACATCACCGCGTGAAGCCGTAGAATAAGAAGCAATGATTTCGCAGAGTTTGTTAAACTCCAGTTTCTGTTGGGCACGGATCTGGCCGTAATACAGCTTTGAACCGGCAGCAGCATCTTTACTCTTGTCAAGACGCTGTACTAAATGATACTTTAAAGCCATGGGAAATAATTTTTTAATTTGACAATGTGCCAATATGCCAATGGAAATACTCCGAAAGCTATTGACGATTAACAGGTTGGTTATCGATAACAATACAAAGGTACATCAGCCGAAAAACGCAAATTCCTATCTATCCTTCAACGGGAAGATCGATGAATATTTGTTCTTATTTTGATTACCAATTAACTCTTTTCCTCTTGAAATAATTGAGAATCATGCCGGTTATATCGTTTTAATTTTGTAACTTCAAGGCATGTAAAACAACGGAGGAGGAAATATGGAAGAAGGAAAATTCAAGATCAGATCGTATGGTTGGCAGGAGTTGGCATTGCTGTATGGAGAGGGACTGACACCTGAATCGTCTACCAAAAGATTAAGCAAATGGGTACAGGTCAATCCTTCGTTGACAGACGAACTGGAACGGTGCGGATGGAAGAAAGGGAAAAAGATTCTGACACCCATACAGGTGCAGGTTATCGTCCGTTTTCTGGGCGAACCGTAAATGAGAAAACAGATAGTTATGCGTGACGGATTACATAGTTATCCGTATGCGATTATATAGTTAGGGAATTGACAATTAAAAGAGGCTTTCTGACAGCATAATACAATTGCCATATGGATTTATTACATAAAAAACATATCGATCTGATCAAGATCGTAAAAAAAGAATCGGCGCTTTGACCGGTAGAAACCTTGCGTATACGTACCTGGAGGAAGTAATCGAAAAGAACGATGATAAAATCGGTCTGGTATTAATGCTCATCCCTGTCCTGGCATGCAATGACACGAAAAGCACGAGTCGTTGGGATAGTCTGCGAATGCAGTTTTTCGAAAACAATAAAGAATTGATCCTGCTTCAACTTGGATACACGAATCTGGTCGAGGCTTTTGAAAAAATTCCATTGGATGAAAAGGGAAAGACGAAAGTAATAGAACTGTTTCTCGAAATGAGAGAAGCCGGTTTGCTGGGAGATATCTCTTACGGAAGATTGGCCGCCGCCCTGCTCACCATTTTTGAAATGAATTGTACGAAAGAATATCTCACTTCACATTTGAGTCATTCGTAGTTTATACTAGTTTAACAAACTGTATTTACACAAAAATACGTATTTTAATTTTATAACCTGTTGTCAGAAAGCCTTCTAAAGAAATAAAATGCGGAAAAAAGCGGGTTGCCATCCGTTTCCGAACCGTCTACTTTTGTCTTCGTAATGCAAGTTGAAAATCAATGTTTATTTTTTATATGTTCTTTTAAGAAGTTCTTTAATATATATAGAAAATAGGGTAATGCGTCTCAAAAGCGTTTCGAAAAAGCTCAAATCCATTTGTTAACCGGATGAGTTGCGTTTTAAAAGTGTTTCAAATTGCGTTTCAGATGTTACACGTTAAAGTAATACACATGAGACAAGAAAACAAAGAACATGAACGGGTGGCGCTCGAATATATGGGGCATTCATTCGTAAAAGTACCCAGAGTCTTATATGCTAGGGTATTGAGTTTGGAGAAAGAAGAAAAAATGTTAGCCGGGTTGCATTTGGTTTTGTTTATTTCATGCAACTTCGATGACAGGGTGGTGAAATTGGGAAATAACCAGGTAATGAGTTACAGAGGGGAGTATGTAGGCACGTATCGTGAGCTGTCGCGATTGTCGGGAATACCTTTCGGCTCGATCAGCCGCTTGCTTGAAAAACTGGAGAAAAGAAAACTGGTAGAGATAGTCCGGGTACCGGGCGGCTCTGTCATCCGCGTAAACGGATACGATAAATTCTGTTTTGCTTCGGAGAAGGAATACAAGTTGCGTGACACTGCTAAAACCAGTCGGACGAACGAAGCGAAACAGGCGGAAGATGCCGCAGCACGCCTGTCGGAGGCTGAGGCCAAGATAGGGGGAAGAAGCAAGCAATATCCAAATAAAAACGTTAACTGAATCGACCATGGCAACAGAGAATATCGAAAATAAAATATTCGCAGGAGAAAACAACATCAGTGTGGAACAGGTGGAAGAAGCCGTTATCAGCGCCTTGCTGCTCGATGCCGGAGCGATAGTGGGCACCTTTCCCGTCTTGAAACCGGAGATGTTCAGCCGTCCGGACCTGGCATTTATCTATCAGGCAGTCAGCAATCTTTACGACAAGGGGGAAACGGTGGATATGATCACGGTCGATACCGAAATGCGTAAGACCGACGAGAAACGTTGGAAGGAATGGGGCGGTATTAAACGAATGGCTTCGTTGGTAGGACGCATACGCCATATTTCGGGTTTGCCTTATTATGTGGAAGAGGTGAAAAGACAGTATATGCTCCGCCTGTTGAACATCCTTTTTGTGACGCTGGGCGCAAAGGCGGCCGGGTTCGAGTCTTCTTACACACTGTTGATAGAAGAGGCGGAGCGGTCGTTGCTCGAACTGCGTGGGAGATGCACGGTGGGCAAACCGCTCGAACGTATCGGGTGTACGGCCAACGAGGTGCTTCAGATGCATCGTGAACGGTTGAACACGGGGAATGACAGAATGCGTATCCTGTCGGGAATCGAAGAGTTCGATTACGTGACGGGCGGACTTTACAACGGTGAACTGTTGGTGGAAGGCGGACGTCCGAGCGACGGAAAAACGGCTGTCGCCATGCATATTGCCATGAATGTAGCGCTTTCGGGAAAAGCGGTCTGTTTCTTCAGCCTGGAGATGACGGCTATGCAGACGATGAACCGTCTTTTTGCCGGTTATGCTAGTGTGGATGCTGATCATTTACGTATCGAGGGACTGACGACGGCTGAACTGGAACGTATGGAACGGCTGGCGGGAAAGTTTGAAGACCTGCCGCTCTTTTTCGACCATACGCCGGGCAATAGCATAGAGAATATCCGTGCCCAGGTGATGTTACAGAAGAAGAAGGGGCTGTGTGACCTGGTAGTGATCGATTATCTGCATCTGATGGAACGCAAAGGGCGTGCCGGGGAGACGATGGACCAGTTGGTGGGCCGTAATATAGAAGGAGCGAAACAGGTGGCGGTCGATGCCAATTGTCCGGTGCTGGTCTTGTCGCAGATGAACCGTAATAGTGTACAACGTGTCGAAAAGGCGTATGTCCCTGAATTGCATGATCTGCGTGATTCGGGTGTGATCGAGCAGGTGGCGGATTGTGTCTTTTTCGTTCACCGTCCCGAACGTTACGGTATTTTCAAGGACGAGACGACAGGGGAGAGCCTGCGGGGCGTAGGGAAATTATATATACTGAAAACACGAAACGGATCGACCGGGATTGCCCGTTTCCGTTACAATAAGTCATTTACCCGTATTACTAACTATGACAACCGGATGCGTTATGAAGAAGAATGATTTTCAACAAATAAAATCATCTGTTCGTATCGAGGAGGTGATCGGCGGTTATCAGCATTTGGAGCCTAAGGGGAAGAATTATGTCGGGCTGTGTCCGTTTCATCCGGACCACCATCCGTCGTTGATGGTGAATCCCGAAAAACAGACTTATTCCTGTTTTGCCTGCGGGGAACATGGGGATGTATTCGAGTTTGTCAGGAAGATGGAACATTGTACGTTGAGTGACGCGGTCAGGAAACTGGCGGCAGGCAGATTTGCTGAGGGTAAGCCGGATTTCGTGATGCCCGGTACAGGGCGGATGGCTATCAAACGACAGGCGAAACAGCCTGCAAAGGATTTTGCGGCTTTTATGAAACTGTTGTTGCCTTATGCCTGCGGGTGTTCGGAGCTTTCGGCGGCTTATCTGGATTTTGAAGTGGGCATGTCGCCTGCGCAGGTGCCTGCCGAATGGAAGGTGATGCGCAACCGGATTATTTTTCCGGTGCGCGACGAGTATGGAAAACTGGTCGGGATGGGAGCACGTAGGTTGTGTGACGAAGATACTTCGGTTCCGAAATATATCAACTCGTCGGCAGCCGACGGGTATGACAAAGGGGCTACCTTGTACGGACTCAACCGTGCGGTGGCGGTGATACGGAAAGAAGATTATGTGTTTATTACCGAAGGATATAAAGATGCGATTGCGATGCATGCTGCCGGGTTTGTCAATACGGTGGCTTTGTGCGGGACGGCTTTGACCGACAGCCATATTGTTTTGCTGAAGAAATATACCAACCGTGCCTGTCTGTTGCTCGACGGTGACGAGGCGGGGCAGGCGGCTTCGAAAAAAGCGGTGTTGCGCTTGCGGGAAGCGGGGATGGATGCCGATTCGGCGTTGATTCCTGGCGAGGGAGATCCGGATTCTTTATTCCGTCGGTTAGGCAGGGAAGAGTTTGCGCGGATGATCGGGCGGTTGCAGAACAGGCCGCATTCGTCGGAGTGTGCCTTGCTGACGGTTTGCCTGTTGTGTCCGGAGGCTACTTTTCGTTTGAGAGGGGAGGAGTACCTGTTTATCGACCTGGTGGCTTCGGCCCTGGAGACGGATGATCTCTGGTTTGAGGATGCGGATCATCAGCGTATTTTCGAACATTTGCAGGAGGCAGGGACGGAGGATGGGTTGTCGGCCCCGCTTCAATGTGTTGTTGCTGAACTGCATCGGGAATATGATACGCAATTACAGACTGATCTGGAACTGTTATCATCCGATGTATATCTGCCTTATCTGCTATTCTTGTACAGCGAAGCTCGTTTGCTCCGGCTGATCTCCCGGCTGGTCCGTCAGGTAGTACAGGAAGACCATGAAGAGTTGCAGTACGAACTGGTTATAAAGCTGGCGGAACGCCGGGAGCAACTGCGCCACGTTTCGGTGTGGCTGGATAGACCGGGGGCGGTTTGATAATTGAAAATTAAAAATTAAAAATTGAAAATTAGGGTTTTATTTGTTTTGGCTGCGGGCTTTTTGCTGGGCGGCTCATCCTTATACGCTCAACATTCGATGGGGGTGACGGGATTATTGAATATTCCGACGGCAGATATGCAGGCGGACGGGACGTTTATGGTGGGGGCGAACTATTTGCCGGAACAGATGCTTCCTGATTACTGGGATTATAATTCCGGGAATTATTTCCTGAATGTGACATTTCTGCCTTGCCTGGAGGTCGGTTATCGCTGTACGTTGATGAAACTTAAAACGGGTAAATGGAATCAGGACCGTTCGGTGTCGTTGCGGATACGTCCGTTGAAAGAGGGAAAGTATTGGCCGTCGGTGGTCGTGGGGAGCAATGACGCTTTGACGACCGGGCAACTGAATACGTTCAGTGAAGTTACTGGTAACCGTTATTTTTCGTCGGTGTATGGGGTAGCGACGAAGCACTTCCTACCCGGCGGCCATGACCTGGCGTTTACATTCGGATGGAATATCCCGTTCCGTAAGCATGCTGTTCGTGACGGAGTCTTTGGAGGAATGAGTTATTCGCCGGCCTTCTTCCGTCCGCTTTCCTTGATGGCGGAGTACGACGGTAGTGCGGTGAATATGGGCGGTAGCGTGCGTCTTTTCAATCATTTTACGGTACATCTGTTTTGTTACGACCTGAAAGCGGTATCGGGCGGGATACGGTATGAACTGGTATTGCTCAAAAAGAAGGGAGGCCGGCAATGAGAAGGAATCGTTTGGGAATGGTTTGCCTGATGGCCTGGGGAATGGTTGCCGTACTGATGGGGCAACAACCGGCGGGAAGATCGGTGGCTGAAGCGGCTGAACAAACTTTGCTTTCGCTCGGCATGGAGGAGATACAGGTGGCACAGACCGATTCGGTTTGTACGATAGCCTATGAAGATAATATATACCGGGGTACGTATCGCGGACTGGCGGCTGTGATTGAAGCCTTGCGTAGCCTGTCGGAGACAGAACAGGCGGCAGCGTATGAGCTGGTGGTGTTGGACGACCGTATACCGCGTTTGTTATTGACACTGCCCCGGCAGACGGTGGCACTGGAGGTGAGTTACGATACGGATGAGGCGATGCGGCGCCTGAAGGGGAAAGAACGCAGAAATAAGATGGCGGGACGGATAGATGTTGTGTTGTATCCGGAGCTGTTCTTACAGAATTCTTGGCTCGATAAATTATATGGGGTAGCGGTCAATATCTCTCCGGCTATCCAGATGGACCTTTGGAAAGGGGCGGTGCTGACGGGACAGGTCGTGTTGCCGGTTTATACGAATATGACTGATTTCCGCAAATATATACGTCCGGGAGTGATTACGCTGCGGCAGGAATTTCGTCTGCCGGGTGGTGTGTCGGGACGGCTTACGGCCGGAAACTTTACAGGCAACCGGATGGGAGTGGATGCCGCCCTCCGTTATCAACCGGCCCGGGGACGATGGTTGGTGGGTGCGAATGTCGGACTGACCGGGTCGAGTACCTGCTATGGCGGGGAATGGGTGGTGTCAACCTGGAGAAGGGTGTCGGGTTCCGTCTGGGGACGGTATAACGAGCCGAATTATGGTTTGCAGATAGACCTGGCGGCCGTGCGGTTGGTGTATGGCGATATGGGAGCCCGGTTAGATTGCCGCCGTCATTTTGGCGAGGTGACGGTCGGGGTATATGGCCTGTTTACCGATGGTGAGATGAATGGTGGTTTCCATTTTGCTCTCCCGATTCCGGGAACGAAGCGGGGGAAACGCAGAGCCGTCCGTTTCCGGTTACCTGAATATTTTGCCCATGAATACAGGGCACGTCATGGCGGCTCGTATGGCGATGAATTATTAGGTTACAGCTACGAAGTCCGCCCCGACGAAAACGGCAGCCGGGGATATGATGCCCCGGATTTTGTGAAGAAGGAGATTCTGAGAATTGTTACAAAATAATTTCCTGTATAGAAATATTTGAGCCTACTTTTCCCTTGATGGAAAAGTAGCCAAAAGATCAAGGCTACACCTGCTTCGCTACTTCGCATCCTCCGTTCGCTGTCGTCTGTGAACTCGCTTCGCTCAAACAGCACAGCCTCCGGACGCTCTCTGCGGCTGCTTCGTTTAACGCTCATCAGCTGATGCCTTTCATAGAACGCTTTGCGTTCTTCTGGGATTGCCGATACCGGCTGTTGAAAAAGAGAGGATCTGTTATATTATATAGGTGTCTGTCTCGGCCATCCTAGGAGGAAGCACAGCTTTCTTGGAAAGGCCTAAGCGGGTGAACGTCCGCGTAGGTGAAAGACGGAACGGTAAAGAAAATCCGTTGTTTGAGCGTAGCGAGTTTCGGATTTTCGAGTGGAGTCTTTTACCGAAGCAGTGAAGCCGGTTGAGCCTTGATCTTTTGGTTACTTTTCTATCAAGAGAAAAGTAACATTCAAACCTGATAAGAATTGAAATAACAGCTTTCCCATAAACATATTATCAACAAATAATAAATATTAATTAATTCATTTTTAGTATGAAAACAACTAATTTCTGGTCGTTGAGCCTGTTGGCTGCAACGTTGATGGTGGGGGGATTGTCCTTCAACTCATGTAAAAAAGATGAAGTGGAACCGGTTCCCGAAGTAGTAGAAAACCCATTGGAAAAAGAAGCCTATTTTATAACCGGTAAGGTAACGGACGGAACAAATGCGTTGGCGGATGTTTCCGTATCTGCCGGAAAGGTGTCGGCAAAAACGGATGCTTCAGGTGCTTACCAAATCGAGGTGGATAAGAAAGGTTCTTTTGAACTGAGCTTTGCCAAAGACGGATACATCACGATTAAAAATGAAGTGACAGTGGATAGCAAAGCAGAAAAAGGTGCCACCGTATTTTACTCGCAGATACTGACTAAGCAGGCTGAAGCTGTTAAAGTGACTCCGGAGAAAGACGCTTTGCTGGTTATTACGCAAAATACCGAAGCGTTTGTTCCTGCCGGCGCAGTGGAAAAAGAAACGGATATAGCAATCACGTCATTTGTTCCGGCTGCTGATAAAAAGCTGAAAGAGGTGGCCGAAAAGGCGGTGTCGACTTCTACTCCGCAAACAACATCTTCTGCATTGGCGTTATCTAGCTTTGATTGCCAACCAGACGGTGTCAAGTTTGAAAAGCCATTGGAAATAAGGGTAAAGGCGCTGGAAGCCGATAATGATGTTTATTTCACGGAAGTGAAACATTATGTGAACGGAACGGATAATGCAGAAGTTATTTATGATGATTCGGATAAATCTTATGTCCTGCAGTTGGATGGCTTTTCTGTACACGAGTTGAGAGTGGTTACAGATTTGTCGGCCGAACCGAATAGTGAAACCCTCTTGTCTGAAGAAGTGGATAACCTTGGAAAAACAACGGCTGTGTCGAAAGACTTTTCCGTTAAGGCGAAAGAAGGTTGGAAAGTCGTATCTAAAAGTAAAGGAGTGACGGGTGATGTTGAAGCAATGCTGATGGCTGCTTTAAGGAATGTTTTGGCTAGTGAAGGTGTTTCCGAAATCGCAATGTCAAAGAGTATGGCGGTAAGTGGCGACATGAAGATGACTGTCACTTATAAGCAGGCGGTAATAAGATATACGATTCGTGTTAAGACTAACCGTGGCGTGGAAAGCATTGTTGTCGAACAGTATGGAGCGGTATCGCAGAACATCGAGAAAGAGCAGGGAAACATGAAGCCTGAGCATAATTAATACTGTAAGTGACTATGTTTAAGAAGTATGTGGCCTATCTGGTCGTGTGTATGGCGGTATTTTTTACCGCCTGCACATCGACTAAAAAAATTATCTATTTGCAGGATGTCGTTCCGTTGAAACAACAGGAGATCGAACAAAAGTATGAGGTGATTATCCATGGTGACGACTTGCTGGCTATTATGGTGAACAGTCGCGACCCGGAGCTGGCATTGCCTTTCAATATGCCGATGGTAAGTTATCAGTTGGGTTCTAACACTGGCGGACAGCAACGTGTTTTAGGGTATCTGGTGGATACGAACGGAAACATCGACTTTCCCATCTTGGGAGAAATCCATGTGGAAGGCCTGACTCGTATGCAGTTGACCGAACTGATCAAAAACAAACTGATCGAAGGCGATTTGATTAAAGACCCGATTGTGACGGTACAGTTCCTGAACTTCAAGATTTCCGTGATGGGCGAAGTCGGACGTCCGGGTAGCTTTACTATCTCCGGTGACCGTATCACATTGTTGGAGGCTTTGAGTATGGCGGGCGACCTGACAATCTACGGACGTCGTGACCGGGTAGGGGTGATTCGCGAAAATAACGGAAAACGTACAATCCTGTTCCATGACTTGCGTTCGGCGGATATTTTTAATTCTCCTTGTTACTACCTGCAACAGAACGATATTGTCTATGTGGAACCGAATAAAGCGAAATCGGGTCAGAGCAGCATCAACCAGAATAATTCGATCGGAGTCTGGGTTTCTGTTATCTCCTTGCTGACTACGATTGCGGTATTAATCTTTAAATAATCGGATTACAAATGAATTCTGAACAAGAAACAATCAACTTGCGAAGAGAAGAAAACGAACTGAACCTGAGTGACCTTTTCCATATTGTGTTGGCCAACTGGTATTGGTTCGTTTTGTCTGTCCTGGTTTGTGCCGGAGTCGCTGTTCTGTATCTGAAATGGGCTCCTAAAGTCTATACACGTACGGCATCGGTACTGATAAAAGACAATAGCAAGGGAGGAGGGCTCAGCGAGTCGGCAGCTTTCGAAGAGCTGAATATGTTCAATGTAAAAAGTAATGTGGACAACGAAGTGTTGGTCTTCAAGTCGAAGCGTCTGATGTCGGTAGTGGCTGAACGGTTGAATCTGGATATCAGCTATACGATAAAGGACGGGTTGCGGACGGAAGAGTTGTATACGCAATCGCCGATAGCCGTACGGTTCCCGGAAGCGGAGGCTTCGCAGTCTTTTTCCTTGGTAGCGACACCTTTGTCGGCCGAAGAGATTTTGTTGTCCGGTTTCTCGACGAATGAGGCTAAGAGCTTGAAAGTGGCATTGAACGATACGGTCTCTACTCCGGTGGGTAAACTGGTGGTGACCCCTACGTTGTATTATGCGGATAAATATTTCGGGAAGGCGGTAACTATAAGTAAGCGGAACAGGGAGGAGATCGCTTTGACTTATAGCAATTCCCTTCAGGTGGCGTTGGCCAGTAAGACGGCGACGATCATCAACCTGACGTTGCAGGACGTATCCATACCGCGTGCCGAAGATGTTCTGAATATGTTGATTGCCGTGTATAACGAAGACGCGATAAACGATAAGAACCAGGTAACGGTGAACACCTCCAACTTTATTAATGACCGTTTGATCATTATTGAAGAGGAGTTGGGTAGTGTGGATGCCGATATCGAAACGTATAAACGGGAAAACCAGCTGACGGACATCAGTTCGGAAACGGGAATGTACCTTCAGGAGAGTAGCCAGTATAGCAAAGAAGGACTTGGACTGGAGAATCAGGTGACTTTGGCGAAATATATACGTGATTACCTGACAGACCCTCATAAGAGTTCAGACCTGATACCGGCCAACACCGGGATTGCCGATGTGAATATAGAAGGGCAAATCAGCGAATACAACAACTTGTTGCTGAAACGTGATAAACTGATAGGTAATAGCAGTAACAAGAACCCGGTGGTGATGGACCTGAATAATTCGCTTAGTGCGATGAAGCAGACGATTATCCGGGCTATCGACAACCTGATTGTCGGTCTGAATATCAAGATAAAGAATATCAGAGAACGGGAAGCCCAGACCAGCCGCCGTATTTCGGCTGTGCCGACACAACAGAAATATGTGTTGTCTGTCGAACGTCAGCAGAAGATCAAGGAAGAGTTGTATCTCTACTTGTTGAATAAGCGGGAAGAGAATGCTTTGTCGCAGGCGATTACCGAAAGTAATGCCCGTGTGATCGATGCGGCGCAGGGAAGCCGGAGTCCGGTGGCACCGAAATCGATGATGATCTTATTGGCAGCAGTAGTGTTGGGATTGGCTATTCCGGCAGGTATCATCTGGTTGCAGATGGTCATGAATACGACTGTGCGTACACGTAAGGATGTGGAAGATGCCGTATCGATCCCGTTCCTGGGAGAGATTCCTTTGCGTGACAAGAAGAATAAAGATGAAATAGTCGTGCGTGAAAATGGGCGCGACAGTATTTCGGAGGCGTTCCGTATTGTCCGTACGAATATGGATTTCATGCGTGTGAAAGCGAAGGATATGAAAGTGGTGATGTTTACTTCTTTCAATCCGAATGCAGGAAAGACATTTGTATCGATGAATCTGGCCATGAGTTTTGCCCTGACCCGAAAAAAAGTGATACTGGTCGATCTCGATATTCGTAAGGGTACCCTTAGCGGCCATGTTAGTGGTTCCACTAACATGGGAATAACAAACTATTTATCCGGAAAAGTGGATGACATCAACTCTATCATAAAAAAAGAGGAACTTGCCACAAACCTGGATATTATCCATACCGGCCCTGTGCCTCCCAATCCTTCCGAGCTTTTATTGAGCGACCGTTTGGAAGCTTTGATCGAGGAGTTGAAGAAACGGTATGATTATATCATTCTGGATAATGTGCCTGCCGGTTTGGTGGCCGATGCAGCGATTGTAAACCGTGTAGCCGACCTGACCATTTATATCCTGCGTGCCGGATTGATGGACCGCCGACAGTTACCTGAACTGGAAAAGCTATACAGGCAGGGTAAATTCAGGAATATGAGTCTGGTGCTGAATGGTGTCCGCTATAATCGTTCGGGGTATGGTTACGGTTATGGCTATGGATACGGTTACGGCTATGGCTATGGCTACGGGAACGAAAAGAAAAAATAAAAACTATTTTCCAATATGCTGACCTGGTTTAGCTCAAAGAAAAACATAATCCGTACCACATTGCTTGAAGGAATGACAGATGTGCATGCGCATCTGCTTCCTAATGTGGACGGTGGATCGGAGTCGTTGATGGACTCGATCGCTGCATTAGAGAGAATGAAGGAAGTCGGTGTGAAACGGATATTTCTGACTCCCCATATTATGGCGGAGTTTCCTAATAATACACCGGAACTCCTGTGTGCAAAGTATGCTATTTTGAAGGAATGTTGTCCTCCGGAAATAGAGTTACACCTGGCTGCCGAGTATATGCTGGACGATGGTTTTGAGGCATATATGAAGGGAATGTTATTTACACTTCCCGGCAGGCAGGTCTTGGTTGAGACTTCCTGTTTGTCGGCTCACGACAAATTTCTGACAATCCTGTTCGACCTGGCATTGGATGGTTATACGCCTGTTATCGCTCATCCGGAGCGATATGGGTATATGAAACAGGAGGACTATTCTTATTTGAAAAGTAAAGGGTATAGATTTCAACTGAACCTGTTTTCTTTAGCCGGTTTACAGGGTAAACAGGTCCGGCAGGTAGCGGAGCATTTGCTCCGTGAAGGGTATTATGATTATGTCGGTACCGATTTTCATAAACTAAGTGAGTATGAGAAAGGGTTGAGGACTTTACGCTTGTCTGGGGAACAGGTCCGGTTGGTACGCAAATTATTAGATAACAATGAAATGCTTTTGAAATAACAGATTAAACATAACAAACAATTAAAAATCGTAAAAGATATGATGAACAAAAGAGAGTTGATATACTCCATTGCAGAACAGACAGGGTACACGCAAAGTGCTGTACGAAAGGTATTGAATACATTTATCGATACTGTATTTAATGAAGTAAAATCAGAGAACAAGGTGAGGATAGGAGGGCTTGGAGTTTTTTCTCCCGTGCTCCAGAAGTCCCGCCCTGTTCGTAATCCGCAAACAATGGAACCAATTATGCTTGCTCCGAGAACAACCATAAAATTCCGGACAGCAGACGATTTGGTCCGTAAACTGAATAATCAGGAAAAATAGCGGTATAGGTTTTATTCGTGTTCAATATTTAACTCTGTATTTCCCGGTTTCAACTAAAAATAATACCGGGAAATACGGAGTTTTTTATGAAATATTCATAAGGTTATAAAGCAATGACTAAAAAAAACGATCGTTTTTTTTAGTCATTTATTTTGTGCAAATATATTTTATATTAAATGAAAAACAAAGCATTTTTAATCTTTTTATTTCGCTGTATTACAGACAGATAAATGTAGTTTTTCAAGAAGTTGCAATAATCATCATATATTGAATTTTACTCTCGAAATAGTGACTAGAAAAAACGATCCTTTATTCTAGTCATTATTTTTTTGTGAAAATGTAAAAAGTGAAGAATATATGGTGTTAATTATTTACGATGATATTTGTTATGCAAGAAAAAAGAAATTATAAAGTTGCTTTTTGTAACATTATGAATTATTGCAATAAAGGTATTTTATTGTTTTATAAGCCTAAGTGTCTTTTGTTTATTGTTTTGATTATTAGTGTATTGCAAAAAATGAATTGTCAGAATATAGCAGTGAAAAGTAATGTTCTCTATGATTTGACGTCATCTTTGAATATCGGTGGGGAGATAAAATGTAATGATACCTATTCTATCAGTTCGATTATAAGTTATAATCCGTGGACTTTTGCTGATAACAGAAAGATGAAGCATCTTCTTATACAACCGGAGCTCAGGAAATGGTTTGGCGATGTTTTTCAGGGAAGTTTTGTCGGTATACAGGCTCATTATGCTCGTTTTAATGTCGGAGGGATATTATCCGATTATCGTTTTCAAGGAAATCTGGTTGGTGGCGGGGTTTCTTACGGATATCAATGGATGATAAGTCCGTTGTGGAATCTGGAGGCCAGCATTGCGTTTGGATATGCTTATTTGAGTTATGATAAGTACGGGCGGAAGGAGGGGGCATCTCTGATAGAAAAGGCGCATACGAATTATGTCGGTCCGACTCAGATAGGTCTCTCTTTAGTCTACTTTATACAATAAAAAAACGATAAATATGAAAATCAATTTGCTCGTGTTATTGGGCTTATTCTTTATTAGCAATTCTTTATCTGCAAAAGATATCGATGTGGAGATAAAATCGCAATCCTGTTTTGTGGAAGGGGATTCGCTAATGGTGTCGATAAAATACATGGTCAATGCGCATGATTTTGCATCAGACGAAGCCCTGACGCTTATTCCGGTTATTAAAGAAAACAGGCAGGAAAAAGAGTTGCCTCCTGTTTTATTAAATGGTAAAAAAAGACATCGTACTTATGAACGGAACCGGGTTTTAAATAAGAGAAAAGGAATTAAAGGCGAGGACTTTTTTCTTGTAAAGGAACTGTCGGAAAAAGAACCTTGTGAAATAGTCTATACTACTTCTGTTATTGTGGAGAACTGGATGCGTAAACCTGAGTTGTTTTTGAAAATGAACCGGTTGACTCATTCCGGGGAGATTGTTAGGGAAGAGGTCCGTTTGATGAAATCCGGTTTGTCTCCGGATAGCGGGAAACCGCTTGTTGTGGAGGGGGCCGTTTCTCCGTCGACAGTGTCCGGCCTGTCAGGATTAAAGGCATCTTATATTTCTCCTGAGAGCGATGCAACGGATATACGTAATCAGAAAGAGCTGAATTTTAATCTGGAGGAAGCCCGTGTAGTGGCTGAAATGAACCCTCAGATGCTTTCTTTGCGTGAGCTGTATATGGTTGCATTAAGCTATAAAAATGAACCGGAACAGTTTTATAAGATAATCGAAACAAGCGTCAGGATTTATCCGGCTCATCCGGTAGCCAACCAGAATGCGGCAGCGGCAGCCATCGAACAGGGAAACTGGCAGGCTGCCGGACAGTATCTGCAAATGGCGCCCCATGAAACGTTGGCCTATAAAAACTGTAAGGGTGTGTATGAATTAATGACCGGAAATTTGTATGAGGGTATCCGTTTGCTGAAGTCTGCAAAAGCGGAAGGCTCGGAAGAAGCCGGCATGAATCTGACATTATTTTTTGAGAATAATAAACGTCATTGAGTTAGTCTGGAATATTATTTACTAAATACTTTTATCGTATGAAAAACAAACTTTTTGTAAAATCGGTATGGCTGTTATGCCTGGCTTTGGGGCTGGCCGGATGCATTAATGATGCAGATGTTTTGCCGGAAGATAATTCCGGTTTTGTGGATGGAGGAGAAGGAAATGTCCGTTTTGCTTTCGTTGTGCCCAACAATTCTTCAACTAAAGCTGGGGATGCCGAAACTTCGGGTATTTATGAAACCGGAAATGCGAACGAATATAATGTGAAGTCGCTTAATGTCTACCTGTTTAATTCAGATACGAAGGCTTTATATAAAAAGATTCGGTTGGAAAATATAACGCGTACGGCCGGTCCGCAATTACCGGAAAATAGCTCATCCGGAAATCAAAACGAGCATGTAGTGAAATATACGGCCAACCGAGTGTTGATAGACCCGGGTACGTATGATATCTTTACGATTGCCAATGGAGATGTTACGGGGTCTTTCAGTACGGAAAATGAGTTTATAAACCTGGTGGATAGGTCTACTTATAAGGATGGTTTTGGAGTCTTGACCGAAGACGGCACATTGCAGATGACAAACCGTGCCGATAACAGCGGTTTGTATGATGGTACGACCGATTCAAATCTGAAAGTGACAGTTCGTGAGATTTTGCCGTCGGAGGAACCGGATATCGTGACTATCAATCTGGAACGTGTGATGGCTAAAGTCCTGGTCGGGCAGTCGAAAGAGGATTACAGCCTGGTTGACGGAAATGGAAAAGAGTATGTTTCCATCAGTCTGACCGGATTCCAGTATATCAATTTGAGCCGGTGGTTCTATACGTTTCGTCACACGGCGGTGCTGACAGCCAATAATGCTCCTTCTTCCTATACTATTGCTAATGGAAATTTTGGAGAGATAAATGCGAATAACGGTTATGTGATTGATCCTTATTTCTTTTCGAAAACGGTAGATGGGGCGAAAGGGTTTGATAATCCGGATGGTTATTATGCTTATCCATTGACCTCTGTGGCTGAAAGCTGGCAGTCGGTTCCGGTTGATGCGTTCCACGGTTTTTATTGTCTGGAGAATTGCATGTTTAAAACGGCACAGTTGAATGCTTATTCGACCGGAGTACGGTTTAAGGCAAGTTTTGTTCCCGGTACGCTTTGGGGAGAAGGTAAAGAAGCAACTAGTGCAAGACCTGATGCTATTTATTATGCGAACTATAAATTTTATAGCAGTATCAAAGCGATGAAAGATGCCGGACTTAAACTGGATGGCATTACGGAAGATTCGACTGATGAAGAGTTGGCTAAGTTCTTTGTGAAACGTTATCGGAAAGATCCGGAAGGTAACAATTATTATTGCTATTATAATTATTGGATCAGGCACCTGGATAATAACATGGAAAACGAGATGGGAGTTATGGAGTTTGCGATAGTACGAAATAATATTTACCGTTTGCTGGTGACGAATATTTCTGGACTTGGTTCCGGAACACCGGAGATCGATCCGGAAAAACCTGATGAATACGAAGCTTATCTGAAAATGGATTTTAATGTTTTACCCTGGATCGTCCGGAATCAGGGTGGGGACGGAGGCGCAACCCTTAAATAAGTATATCTCGTTTTTCGGGAGAACGATTTGTTTCCCGTCAAAACAAACCAAAAAGTCCCGGATATCCGGGACTTTTTTTGTATGAGTTTTTGTGTAATTATCAGAACCACTTGATCTTTCTGAAAATAAAGAATGCCAGAGCGGATAAGGTGATCGATAAAAGTACGATCGCAATAAGTCCGTGGGGAGCGTCTTCAATATAATTGACCACATTCATCCCGTAGAAGCTGGCAATCAGCGTTGGTACCATCAGGATAATAGAGATGGAGGTCATGCGCTTCATGATGGTATTCACGTTGTTGGAGATGATGGAGGCAAAAGCATCCATCGTTCCGGTAAGGATATCGCTGTAAATGTTCACCGTGAGGTGTGCCTGTTTTAACTCTGTTTCGACATCTTCCAACAGTTCCGCATCCATATACATCGGTTCCTGGAAAATGCTTTGCAGCTTCGAGAGCATCACTTCGTTTCCACGGATGGAAGTGTTGAAGTAAACCATACTTTTCTCCAGTTTCATCAACCGCAGGAGATCTTCGTTACGGATACTCTTTTCCAGGGCTTTTTCGGCACGTGCCACTTCGTTGTTAATCTGTTTCAGATATTTCAGGAACCAGACGGCCGATGAGTGGATCAGGCGCAGGATCAGGTCGTATTTATGACGTACCACAAGTTCTTTACGCCGGCTATAACGGATGAAATCAGGCAATAACTCGGTTTTGTGATAACATACCGAGATAATAATCTCATTGTTGGTGATGATACCGATCGGAACGGTGGTGAAGGGAATACCGCTTTCCTTACTCTGTACCGGGATACGCAGGATAGTCAGCAGCCAGTTTCCTTCATATTCGATACGCGGACGTTCGTCGGTATCGGCGATATCGCTCAGGAATGATTCGGGTACGTGAAATTGATTTAAAAGGTATTGGATGTCTTCGGGTGTAGGGCATTCTACATTTACCCAGCTGTTAGGAAGCCACTGGTCTTTCTCCACAAAACCGGCTTCACAATAAAGAAATGTTTTCATTATTGCCTCCTTTCGTTGTTAACACGAACAGAGGTAATAAGAAACCCCCGTCCGCTAATTTTTACTTGTTAATGTTTCTCGCGGAATACTGTCGTCCATAATTAGTTAATTACTTTTTACGGCTGCAAAGGTAAAAAAAAGGAATGAATACCAAATAAAAATCGTATTTTTGGTGTCCGAAAATTACAAAAGAGAATGGCAGAAGGAACTAAAAATACCGGGAGAGGAAACTCCGGAAGGGGAAAGCAAAAGCCTGTGGTCGTGCCCGATATGGGGCGTCTACAGCCACAGGCACGCGAGTTGGAAGAGGCCGTTTTAGGTGCCTTGATGCTTGAGAAGGATGCTTATTCGATCATTAGTGAGATATTGAAGCCGGAGTGCTTCTATGAAAAGTCACACGAGATGATCTATGCAGCTATTGTGGATCTGGCAGCCAGCCAGCGTCCGGTCGATATGCTGACCGTGACGGAACAGCTGAGGAAACGCGGCGAATTGGATCAGGTAGGCGGACCGTTTTATATTTCGCAGCTCACCAGTAAAGTTGCCAGTAGTGCGCATATCGAATATCATGCCCGTATCATCGCCCAGAAATATCTGGCAAGGGAGTTGATCTCTTTTACGGCCATGATACAGGGAAAGGCGTTTGATGAGACGATCGACGTGGAAGACCTGATGCAGGAGGCCGAAGGTAAATTGTTTGAGATTTCGCAACGGAATGTAAAGAAAGACGTGACCCAGATCAATCCGGTTATCAAGGATGCGATGGATATGTTGCAGAAAGCGGCAAACCAGAAAGAAGGTCTGAGCGGTACGCGTACCGGTTTCGATGCGTTGGATAAGATCACTTCGGGGTGGCAAAATTCCGACTTGATCATTATCGCTGCCCGTCCTGCGATGGGTAAGACGGCGTTTGTACTTTCGATGGCGAAGAATATGGCGGTGAACCATAATGTGCCGGTTGCTTTGTTCTCGCTTGAAATGAGTAACGTTCAGTTGGTAAACCGTCTGATCGTGAA
Source organism: Parabacteroides sp. AF17-3 (assembly GCF_003635445.1). NCBI lineage: Bacteria > Pseudomonadati > Bacteroidota > Bacteroidia > Bacteroidales > Tannerellaceae > Parabacteroides > Parabacteroides sp. AF17-3. The sequence continues at coordinate 89,146 of NZ_QTMM01000005.1, forward strand.
TGTATGTGAGATACCGGGTGAGAAGATTAAAAGCGGACGCCTGGAAAGCTATGAGTGGGAGCAGCTTGACTTCAAGATTAAGGAATTGTATGATGCTCCGATTTATGTGGATGATACGCCGAGTCTTTCGGTGTTCGAGTTGCGTACAAAGGCACGCCGTCTGGTGCGTGAACACGGGGTAAGATGTATTATCATCGACTACCTTCAGTTGATGAATGCAAGTGGTATGAGTTTCGGTAGCCGTGAGCAGGAGGTAAGTACCATCTCCCGTTCGTTGAAAGGGTTGGCGAAGGAACTGAATATCCCGATTATCGCACTTTCGCAGTTGAACCGTGGTGTGGAAAGCCGTCAGGGAGCTGAAGGAAAACGTCCGCAGTTGGCCGACCTTCGTGAATCCGGAGCGATCGAGCAGGATGCGGATATGGTTTGCTTTATCCATCGTCCCGAATATTATAAGATTACGGAAGATGAACGCGGTAACTCGCTGGTCGGTCTGGCGGAGATCATCATTGCCAAGCATCGTAACGGTGCGACGGGTGATGTGCGTCTGCGATTTAAGGGCGATTATGCGAAGTTCATGAATATTGATGAAGATGTGGCTGTACGTGAGTTTTCATCGAATATGAACAGTGACGATCCGTTACCTCCGATACCGCCTGCCGGTGCAGATTTCCTGAACCAGGGCAGTAGTAACGAGGTCCCGTTCTAATTAACAACAAATAAAATAATATGCGGCCTGTTCCCGGATTTGAAGGGGGACAGGCCGTATTTTTTTGTGAAAAAGCAAAAATAGAACATATTATGAAAAAAATGTAGATTGTGTAGTCTGATTGAAAATCGGAACTTTGTGACCGGTATAATAAATGAATTTTTCGCAGTTAATAATTAGTAGAGAATGAATAAAACACAAATCGTTAGAATGCTGGCAGAAAGGCTGGATATAACTTTGGTAGATAGTCGTATTTATCTGAATACGTTGTTGGATATTGTAGTTGAAGGGGTAATAACTGATGAAAAAGTAGGAATCCATGAGTTCGGCAAGATATTTATTTTACCTCAATCACGGAGACAGGTCCGGAATCCGAGAACGGGAGAGAAAGTGATGCTTGCTCCCCGTAAAACAATCCGTTTAAAACCGTGTGAAACCCTTATTGACAAGATCAATAAGCAATGAAAATGAACGGAGTTCATACAGAACTCCATATTTTTCGGAATCAAAGGTATAAAATAATCTGATATGAACTAATTCCAGGCTTTATTTTATAATGTGACCCTTATTTTACCCTTTTTCTTTCTCTTTTGTAACTTTACAGACCTGTTATTTGTCCGGTATCTTTACAGGAAAAAATAATTCCTGCCGATAGGGGCTGTCCTTCCTCTATTCTTTTATCATCTTTCATTATGTATCAATTTTGAACCTCGAATTTCTGTTGTTTTTCAACAGAAATTTATTGTCTATCTCTCTGAACCATAGTTCTGTATGGACTATGCACATATTGTATTCTAAAGTGTAAGTTGTTGTCTGTCAGTAGTTACGTGTGATTCATGTTCTACAATCGGACTCGTATGATTGGCTACCAGGAGACAATAATCAGCAGAAAATCCATAAAAAAGATACTGAACTTCTACTGAACAGCAGAAGATATGATAAATATCAACGATATCAGTAAATGAAAAATAGTAAATCTTGATATACATGGAAATGATCAATCAATTTCGGACACTTATCACTGTTTTGTTTGCCCATAAGCAGAAACAGGAAAATACAGAAAGAGTGGAAAATGGGGAAGAAGCTGCACTCAGACTGGAGAATGAAGAGTTGAAGCGTACCATTGATACGCTAACCATCAAGAACCGTGAGATACAGCAACTCATGGTACATAAAATCAGGGAGACAGACGATTGGGGCCATGAGCATGAAGCCAAATACAAAGAAGCTATCCGGAGAGCGGATGAACTGGAAAAACTCCATAACTCTTTCTTCGTTGAAGCAGTACATGAGATGCGTACGCCTCTCTCTCTGATATTGGGATGTTTAGGACAGTTGGTACAGAACCGCGAACTCGACGGTTTGGTTTCCACCCAGGTTCTTTCGGCCTATCGCAATACGCTTGCCTTGCAAGATATGATGTATCAGTTGCAGGATATTCGTCATGGCGACGATGTTGCTAACCATATGCGTATAGCCCGCTATGATCTGGTGGATATAACGAAGCAGATATGCGATCTGTTTGTCGATTGGATTGCCATGAACAATATCGATTTTAAGATCAATACGCAGACGCCTGTCTTATGGGTGTGGGTAGACCGCCGGAAGATGGAATATGCTTTACGTACTTTATTATCCAATTCGTTGAAGAATACATTCATGTACGGGAAAATCACGATCGACATAAAGGTGGTCAGGATAGATGGTAAAGCCTGTTGTTCCCTGAGTGTACATGATGACGGTCTGGATGCACAGGACAGTGCACGTATCGGTTTGAAACAGATTTCCGATATGGCAGAAACTGTTCATGCTAAATTTATTCAGGAAACGATGGAAGGGCAGAGCGGGACCCGTTGCACGATCCTGATCCCGCTGGGTAAACGGTCCTTGATGGAACTGCCCGTCGAATTTGTGGAACCGGATAGCGACCTGGTCAATCTGAATGAATTTCAGAAGGAAGAAATCGCCGGTTTCGTACAGCTTATCCCCCAGAAGAAAGAGACTGGGAAGAAACTACTGGTCATTGACGACAGCGACCAGATCCGTTGGTTCCTTAAACTTGCCCTGGGAAAAGAATACCGGATACTGGAGGCACACAATGGCGAGGAAGGTGTCATAATGGCGAAGAAAGAACGCCCCGACGGTATCCTGTGTGATGTGATGATGCCGGTAAAAGACGGATTTACGGCATGCCGGGAGATAAAGACGAATCCGGCAACCAGCCAGACGGTAGTGATTATGCTGACAGCCAAGGTGGAGAACGAAGATGTGATAGCCGGCATTGAGGCAGGAGCGGACGATTATATCACCAAGCCGTTCGACCTGGAGGTACTGCGCAGCAAATTGATCAGCCAGCTTAAACGTCGCGACCAGATGAGGGCATTCTATACGCAGTCGGCGCCGGACACGGAAGAGGCTGCTGTTGCCATGCCTGCTCCGCTCAATGAGATTGAGGTGGCGGGAAATGCTTTTATGAATAAAATAGTAAAGATTATCGAGGAGCATCTGGATGATCCGTGTTTTGATGCAAAATTTTTGGCGGATGAAATGAGTATGAGTATTCCGACGCTTTATCGCAGGGTAAAAGCGTTTTCAAATTGCAGTATCCTGGAACTGACGCGGAGTGTCCGCATCAAACATGCGGCTGAATTGATTTTACAGCAGCGGTATTCCATTATCGAGGTATGCGAAATGGTCGGATTTAATGATATGGCAACATTCCGCAAACGTTTTACTGAGCAATATGGTGTAAATCCTTCTCAATATGGGCAACCGACAAGGGTATAAAGCGTGGTATTCATTAAAACAAATGTAAATAAGCATAGGAATTTTTATCATTTAAAAATTACCGCTCATGGGTGATAAATATACCGACAGACCCTGCAAATAATGCTTTCTACATTTGCACTGTCAACATGAGACAATGTTACAGAAAACTTGATTATCCGAATAGTCAAAGAGAAATCTAAGTATGTAAAATAAGTATAGGGTAGTAAAATGATTTATCACTTTTAAAACATATAAGTTATGAAACTTCAAAATTTAATTTACGCAACTATGGTTGCTTGCGCTTTCAGCGCTTGTTCAAATGATGACGATCCTAATATCCCGGATCCGGCACAGGAGTTGGATGCTACTGTAACGGTAGCGTTTAATTCGATCGGCTCTAATGGCGGAGGGTTGAGAAGCCTTCAGACAAAGGGAGAGGGAGATAACCTATTTAACAAAATTGGGAAAATAGGTATTGCTGTGTTTAATGAAGGGGCAATGGATGGTATTATCGCCACTCATGGATTGATAAGTTATTCGGAACGTGAGAAAGTTACATCTGATGTAGATACTACAGCCTGTATTTCTGCAAAATCTGGTTCTGTAAAGATTTTGGTTGTTGCAAATCCTACCACTGACATGTTTAAGGATAAAACTGATTATAACGGTTTTTTAGAAGCAATTTCAGAAGATGCTATAAATAAAGAATCATTATTGATGTCAAGTGCCGTTTTAGATAATATAACTTTACTGAAAGGTAGAAACACGATTGCAGCTAATGCAAGTACTGTGTTTAAAACACCAGCAGGAGAAAGTAATACAGGAAATGTAGCAGGTACGAGTAATATTAAAGTATACCGTAATGTTGCAAGAATAGAAGTTCCGAGAATAACAGTGGAACCTCGTAGTGGATTCGGTAAAGATAAAACTGCGAAATTTACGTTGCAGGCTATCTATGCATCTAAGGTTCGTTCAGGGGTAATGGTATTTGGTGATGCGTCTACAGAATGGTGCCGGGTTACTAATACTGAGGCAGATTTGATTGATGGCGAAACTATTTATAATGATAAAAAAAATGCCTATCCTAATTATATAAAGAAATTCACAATGGATAATGTAGTGAATTATGGAGGAGGCAATAGTGGTTATTTAGATTTTGATGCAGATAAAACTATGCTATTTGTATATGACAATTCATCTGCAACTACTATTAGCAAAGATAATGCAACACGTCTCGTTATCAGAGGTACTTATGAATATACAACTGATGGTGGAGCAACAGCAAAATCAGAAAATGCATATTGGACTACTATTATCAATAATGACACTCCTCAAGGAGGTGACAATTTCGCTGCTCATAACGGTGTATTACGTAATGTTAAATACCTTGTTAATGTCAAGATTACTGGTCCTGGTAGTACATCAGAAGATCCAGACGGAAATGCAGCAAGTCTAACAGCTAATATTCAGGTTGTAGACTGGGGAGTAGTAGAACATAACCCTGACATCGACTAACAATCAATTATACTAGTTTAAGTTCAAATTTCCTTATTCGAAATTCTAACGAACCAATCCGGGGTAATTCCCGGGTTGGTTTCACTCTCAAAAAATATTCCGGTTTGACGATTTATAAAACAATATAATCTATGAATAGTAGGGTTTTATTTTACAATGTATTCCTGTTTCTCGCTTTGCTATCCTGTTCCCATGACGGGAATCCTGAGATAGACGAAACCGGAGATGCTACACTTTCATTACGCATCACGATTCCACAGATCGGAACCAGAGCCGCTGACTCCGGAATCGAAAGACTCTATGTGGCTATTTTCGGCACTTCCGGCGAGGATGCAGACAAATTGATCGTCTCCCGCGAAGCCACACAAACAGATACTTTTGAAGATATTACCCCGCTGAAAGCCGGGACTATCCGGATGCTGCTGGTCGCCAATGCACCCGAAGGTACTTTCGACGGTTTAACCACCTTGGACCAATTCCTGGCCCTTACCAAGACGATTGAAAACGAAGATACAGCCCCGACAATGAGTTCGGGAGTACAGACTTACACATTGAAGCCTGGAAAAAATACGATCGGTTTGCAGAAGACGGGAGCCAACCAGATCAGCGCTTCCCCGGTAACGATTTACCGTTTGATTGCCCGCGTTTATCTGAACAAACTGTTCCTGCATCCACTGGAAGAATATGGCAACGAAGCCAGCTTTAAACTGGAATCCGTGTTTATGGCAAATGTCAAAAATTATTCCCGTTATATCAGTATGGAAGGTTGGGGTGCTGTAGAAGTGACCGACCGCTCCCTTTCTGATTTCTTCCTTACAGGTGCAAATCCGGACGTTGAGGGCATTTATAAAGAAGGCTCTTCTAAACTGTCGGATAAGTTACTTACAACCTATAATTATGATTTCCGTACGGCTACTGACGAGACGGGCCTTATTGCTAACTGTGCTGCCAATACCTATACTGTTTTCGAAAATATGCAGGAAGCGACTTGGCATACGCTGCTGATCCTTCACGGAACTTACCATTATATCGACAAAAACGGGAATATCCGCAACGTGGATACCTATTATCCCGTAATTGTAAACCGACAGCACGATCAGATATCCAATGTGACGGATCATCTGTATGTGCGCCGCAACGTGATCTACTCTATTGATGTCGTTATCAAAGGCCCCGGTTCCGATACTCCGTTTGACCCATCCGATGATGCCACGCTGACAAGCATGATCGAAGTACAGGCATGGGGTGAGATTGTGGAGAATCCTTCAATTGATTAATACAGCTAAAATAAAACTGATATGAAACGAAATAAAATATATCTGTTCCTTTTATCCGGTCTATTGCTGGCGGCCTGTTCGAAGGAGGATGAACCGTCACCGACACCGGGTGGTGAGGATGCCTTTGCCACTGTTTCCGTAACGGTGGACGGCATTAACGGAACAAAAGCGACAAAAGCGGATGCAACGCAACCCGGTACTGATGCAGAAAATAAGATCAAAAATCTGACTGTTGTCTTCATTGATGAGAGTAAAAATGAAGTAATAGCCCACGGTTATCGGGAAATAGGAGAGGGCGAACAGAATACGACCGCCCGTGTCGGATTGAAAACCGGAACTTATAAAATGTTATTGCTGGCTAATACGAATAATATTTCTTCTTTCAAACCTTCCGACTATTATGATAAAATGGTTGCCAGTCTGGAAAAGCAAGGTAGTGAAAACGGGTTTGTTATGAGTAACATTCCCGAAAATATAGAAATAAAAGCCGGAGAAAATGAGATAAAAGCAAAGGATGGTACGCCTGTAAAGATTAAACGTCTGGTCGGCCGTATCGACCTTTCAAAACTAACAGTCGATTTTAAATATAATGATGGCGAAAGTGAGGGTAGTAAAGATAAGGATCTGCAAGGCATAACAGGACTTAAATTCCATTTAAAAAGAATTTTCTTGGCAAATGTCCGTCCGGAATCTTATTTGTTCGAAACAGAAGGACATTTCATCGAAAAAGAGGGTGGTTCTTATTTGCGTGGTATCGAAGATGATAGTTATTATAACAATGATAATTCTGAAATAGCTAAAGAAAGTACTTATGCACCTTATTTGAGTGAGAATAAAGAACCTAACAATGTCATTGAAATAAAGGAAGATGGATCCCTTGATAACGTTGCTTCTTTCTACGCAATGACAAATTCGGCAACGAAAGAGGTCGGCAGCTATCCTGTGATTCTTTATATCAAAGGTGATTTATACGATAGTGGAAATAAAAAGCCTGTCCTCTCTAACCGCTATTTCCGTATTAAATTGGCTAAAGGTGTTCAACGTAACACCCTTTATAAGATTGAAGCGACCATCCAGGGTAAAGGTTCACCCGAACCGGGAGACAATAAGGAGAATATAGACTTATCCGTTACCATCACCGTAAAGTCGTGGGAAGGAAAAACACTTGATGTGATCACTATAAATGAAGAAATCGAAATATAATATGAAACATATTAATCATACTTGTCGATGGTTGGCAGCCGCCGTCTGCGCTTCAACCCTATTGCTTTCTGGTTGTATCCAGGAGAATTTGCTAGCTTGTTATAAACTGACTTTAAAGGCGGAAAATGCGAAGGGCGATGACGTTACGGGAAGTGCCCTGTCAGATGCTTCCCTCTATGTTTTCGATGAAAATTACGAATACCTCCAGACCGTCCGCATGACGGAAGGACAAATACGCAATCGCGAAGAAATCAGACTGAATTATCCGGAAGATCGTAACCTACATGTGATAGCCTGGGGAAATCTGGCCGGAGAAAACCAGACTGTTACGGAAAGCGAGTTGATTGAAGAACTGAAGATCAAACTCAAAAGCCGTGACGGTCTGGCTCAGAAACCCGACGACCTGTTCTACGGAAACCGCCTGGTGCAGACCAAAGCGGGAGGCAGTCTCTACAATAACGATACGATCGTGGTCCGTCCTAAACTCTCGGAAGTCAATATCGTGACACAAAATATCAAATATGCCTTGAGGAAATATGACTCGCCGACCGATGCCGATTGTAATTACTACGTGGACCGTACGTTGGATGCGTTCAATTATCAGGGACAGTTGACCGGCGACAGTGTCTATTACCATCCTGAAGCCGACTGGGACAAGAACAAGGAATATTTCGCTCCCAACTACCGGATGTGTGCCGGCGAGAACCTGAACGTGCAACTGACAGCCGAAGGCAATACGCTGGCCGTTGCTACCCACGACGACGACGGCAAACCGTTGATCGCTCCCGAAGCCGCTGTGCTTTATGTCATCCTGCGTTTTGGTGAAGACGGCGCACTGCTTTCCGTCCGCCAGGCAATCCGTCCCTGGGGGACGGTGGACGACCATATCGAATTTTAAATCAATCAACAATTAAATCAGTCCAGAAAGATGATCCGATATAAATTACTTTTATCCATAGTTGTTGCCATCATGTTGGCTTCTTGTTCGAAAGACGACGGGCCAGTCACACCGCCGGTCGAACAGGCCACGCTTTCCGTCGGGTTGCAATTGCGCAGCCAGGCGGGAAGTAAGGCAACAGGCGACGACCAGAATGCCTTACCCGGCGAGAGTGACATTCACAACCTGAGCGCATTTGTTTTTAACAGCGACGGTTCTGCATTGATCGGCTACGGACGTGAGGAGAATCCCGATCCCGATAAGTTGGTCATTACCGATATAGAGACTACTCCCGAACGCGTTATGCTGGTCGTGCTGGCTAACCTTCCCGGAAGTGTAGATAGTTCGGTCGGTAATTATGCCGGTTTGCAGTCACGTCTGGTCGACCTTTCTTCACAGACACAGGAATCATTGACTTTCAGCACACAGGTGGTCCGTACGGAACAAGCGTTGGTGAAAGGGGAGGACAACCTGATCGGCTATACAGCCGGAACGAACATTGATAATATTTCCACCCCGCTGCTGCTTACCCGCATTGCCGCCCGTGTGGAAATGAATACGATCGAAACCCGTTTTGCCGGTTCCCCGCTGGAAGGGAAAACAGTGCGGATCGACCATATCGCCCTGGCAAATGTAAAAAGTAATTCATATTATTTCAGCGAAGGGGATTGGGGGAAAGTAGAAGTCCCCGCCGGACAGGCAAACCTGCTCTATGGGGCGGGCGTCACGGAAGCCGCTTCCCTTTTTGCCCCCGGTTCTCATCCGTCTGATTATCTCGGCAGTGATTTCAGCCTGACAATAACCGATAATACACCCAGTCTGACTCCGGTTTTTGAAACTTATGCCTTTGAGAACAGTTCGTCCGACACAGACCCTACATTGCTGGTCGTAAAGGCAACCCTGGTGGAAACGAACCAGACCCGCATTTTCACCTCGCCGATCAACCGCAATGGTGTGCTGAACGGTTACGACCATAACTATGTGAAACGTAATTATATCTACCGTCTCCACGTCACCTTCACGGAAACGAGTTTCGACCCCGACGAGAATGACGATGCCTCGCTTGACGTCCGTGTCGAAGTGGCGGGCTGGGGATATGTACATCAAACCGAAGAAGTAGAATAAAAAATGAACGATATGAAAACAATCAATATTACTCCCTTTCTGTTAGCATTAAGCCTCCTGGTATCCTGTTCGTCCGACGATGATAACGGTCCCGAAGTAATCGTGCCGCAGGATGCAACGTTGACATTGGCAATCGCTCCGGGTTCGGTACTGACGAAAGCCAAAGCGGGGGAGACGCAGGAAGGAGAAGCAAAGATCAATAACATGTATGCCGCCTTGTTCAAAGCCGATCAAACGTTGCTGACTTCCGCTTATGTGGATTTCAGCGGTCAGACCGGGAAAACTCCCGACACGATACGGATCAGCGCAAAAAGTGATACGCCATATACGTATGTCATCCTTGTCAATGTAGGGAACATCAAATGTTCAAGTATTGATGATCTGATGGAAAAAACGTATAATCTGGAAAATATAAGCGTGAATAACCAGCCGATGGGAAGTAAATTCCTGGAAATTACAAGTCTGAAACCGGGAACCAATTATTACGGGAAAGAAGATGTTTTCACGAATAAACCTGCTGAGTATTCTTTCTACAGTAAGAATAATATTGAGGTTTACCGCACCGCCAGCCGTATCGACTTTGAAAAGATCAGCCTCAAATGGAGTGAGGCAGATGCCGGTGACCTGCTGCAAGAAAATGCCCGTTTCTGCTTGAAGCAGGTATATGTTGTGGATGCAAAAAGTACGACTTACCTGGCGGACCGTAAGTATGGTGAGAATAACTACTCGGTAGAAATAACGTCTGATCCGGCCTATTTGCATGGCAAGCCGGGAGAAGATTATCTGGAATCCCTGAATTTATTTCCTCGGGAAGGGGACAACACTTCGGCGATTATTACGTCGGGGAAAGAATGGAATATCACGGAAAATCCGTTAAGATGTTACATCACCGAAAATACGGATAAAACAAAACCGACCATGTTGGTTTTGAAGGGGGATATACTTCATGAGAATACTGATGAACCGATCCTGTCGGACCGTTATTATTTTGTCAAACTGTTGAATTTGATCGATAGTGATAATAAAGAAACGATATATCCCGGTGTAATCCGCAATAAGGTAATCCGTATCAGCGCTACGATCACCGGAAAAGGCTCCGGCGATGAGGAGTATAAGGAGAATGCTTATGTTACGGTAACCGTCACTCCCGAAAACTGGTCGGTCGAGACACAACATGAAAATGTAAACTGATAAAAAACTTTTGCAGCGCTGCAAACCTTCCATACACTCGTGTAACGGTTCTTGCAGCGCTGCAAAAGTTCCAAACACGACTGCGCGGACGTTTTGCAGTGCTACAAAAGGCAAAACACGGTTGCGCGGACAGTTTGCAGTACTGCAAAAGCCTCAAACAGGACTGTATGGACGCTGTGCAGCACTGCAAGATCAATAAATCATTAAAATCATAAATAACATGGAAATTAGCACAATCAGTGTCGGCCGTTTGAATAACGGAGCACATTACCTTTACAATGTCGATTTTTATAGCCGTATCGATGCCGATACGGCAGTAAAAGGTAAACTTACGGAAGTTTTACCCGCTTATAAACAAGCCATCGACAATGAAGATCTCGCCTTGAAAATTTCGCAGAAAAGCCTGAACTCAGACAAGATAGACGAATATGATAAACAACGTGACACTCTTTTCATGGCGATAAAAGCGGTTGTGAAGGCACAAATGTCTGTTGCTGATCCGGAAGTTCACGATGCGGCTGTCAAGATCAACCAGTTGATCATTGATTACAAACTGAATGTAAGAGGCCAGTTGGATAAAGAGACCGGCCTGTTGATCAATATTATATACGACCTGGAAAATAAGTATGCGGCCGAAGTCCGTAAACTCGGACTGGACCTGTTTCTCACCCAGTTGAAGGATTCAAACCTCAGTGTCCGCAATTATACCGACAGCCGTAATAAAGAATTGCTCGATAAGCCTGATTATAAATTGGCCGAAGCCCGCAAGGCGACCGATGCGGCTTACCAGAAAGTAGTCAGAATGATCAATGCGCATGCCGTATTGGAAGGGGAGGCCCTTTACAAAAACCTGATCATGTTGCAGAACCAGGAAATAGTACATTATAAACAGCAAGTTCTGAAACAATCTGTCCCTCCGTCGACCGGAGGTCCGGTACGCCCAACCGAACCAGACACTCCAACCGATCCGGAAACTCCGGGAGGCGGAGGTGACCGTCCGGAAATTGAATAGATATTGAATAAATAGTTAGTGTTGTATTTTTGAGAAGAAAAGGGGAACGCAGGTTATTAGCCGGTCGTTTCCCTTTTTTCTGTAATAAATGCCACCTTTAGGAAGGTATTCATAAAAAACATTGCTTTTCTCAGTTACCAAGGCGTTTTTATCAATTTGGTGAGAATAAATTATTGTTGATTTTTTTCGGTCGTTTGTTTTCGCTTAATGACCCTGTTTTGCAGGGTAAATTTATCGTTTTCATAGGGTGTTTTTATCAAAATCAAGGCTTTAAAAAATACCGTACCACCCTGTAATATTTGCCTATCGTCCGCTATTTGCCATCGCCGTACATTTGCATTGTAATCGTAAGGGTAAAATTTTAATTCGTAAAAAACATTCATTCCTATGAACGCAAAAAATATCATCTTAGCAATTTTAATGGTTCTGTCATTCGCAGCCTGTTCTTCTGATATCGAAGGTCTCGACGACAACATGACAAATACAAGCGCAAATAACGGCGAAACTTCTATATCTGTACGCATGACAACAGACGGTATCAGTACGAAAAGCAACGGTCAGAGCGGATTGGCTATTAATAATTTCGTGATAGCTGTTTTTGAAGCTGCCTCAGGACAACGTATCGGTTATGCCGACAACAATAGTAATGTTAGCGGAGGGGCTGTGACAGAAGTAAAGGTTGTTGATATCGATACAAAAGAAGGTTTGGTAAATGTAGTAGTTGTTGCCAATGCAGGTATCGACCAATTCAAGAATATATATACTTATGAAGAGTTCGGAAATCAGATTGTGAGAGACAACTTGAATGATCTGGTTAAGGTTGGAACGACAACTCAATCTTTATCGAAAGACGGGAAAAACAAGGTGGATATTAAACTGTCTCAGTTAACGGCTCGCGTAAAAGTAGATTTGAAGTATGAAACCACGGGTGTAATTGCTGATGATGAAGTTGCTATCTCTTTCATTGCAACAAACTACTCATATAATGCTGCAACTGCATCGACCATATTGAATCCGGAGAATAATGCTGAAAATCTGGTAGGTCAAGATTTTTCAAAGAATTCTGTTAATGCAAGTTCTTTTTATTATGATACTTATAGAATGAATAATCCTGAACTTTCCGTTACGACAAGCCTGTCGGTTACTGTTAAAGGCGCAGTAGTTAAAGAGGGTGAAACCAAGGTCACTGTTACTTTTACTTGTGGTTCCGATGTTTTGAGATGCCTGGAAAATGGAAAAGTGTATACTCAGGTGATCACGGTTAAAATCAATTTTAATATCAGCCGACCAACAGATGTTACACTAGAATATGAAGTTGCTCCGGTTCGTGAAATCGAAAATGAAATAACTTTTGGATAATCCCTTCTTCTAACAATATATTTTACAACTAATAGGAATAACTTAAATAACAACATTATGATACATTCAACTAAAAATATACTTTATCTGCTGCTTAGCCTATTGGCATGCACGGCTTGTTCGGATGAAACATTGATAAATGGGCAAGGAAAAGTAGAGGAGGGTGTTCCGGTAACGGCTACTTTGTTTTTCAGCACGTCAGACCCGGCGAAAATTGAAACGAAAGCAACTGATATCGACGGATCGAATAAAGTCAGTTCACTGGCTATCTTTATTTTCAAAAAGGGAAAAGACGGGAGTTATACAATTGATGGGAAAAAAATTTGTAGCACAGTAGAAATTAATAATAAAAATATTTCTGTTCCAACAACTTCCGGTCTCCGCTATGTTTATGCGGTTGCCAACTATAAAAGTTCTTTGTATACGATCACAGATGATCAGTTAAATGCGATCAGTACTATCGATGATTTGAAAGCCTTGTCCGTAACCTTGCCGGTAAACAAGGATGGTTCCAGTATTTCAGTGCTTGACGGAGTTTTCTTGATGAGTGGTTGTGTAGTAGCAAAGGATAATAACAAAATTGATTTTGATACTCCCTGTACTATCGCTACAGACGGTACGGTAAATGGCCGGATACTTTTGCAACGGATCATGTCATCCATCCAATTTAAAGTGATGGCAGCAAAAGAAAATACAACATTTGTAGCCGATAGTTGGCAGGTTAAGAATATACCTCAATCTTCCTATGTCTTTGAACGGACTTCAACACCTTATGAAGATTATAAGGGTGGCTTCGATAAATCGAAAGTAAGCTCTGTTTTTGAGAAAAAAGATACGGTAGTGAATAGTTTGAATACATCATCATATAATTTCTCATTCCTGATGATGGAAAATCGGAAAACAGCCGATAAAGAAATTAATGATTATGACATGAGGGAAAAAATGGATGGTCCCGAAAGCTTCTCTAATGCTCCTGAAAACTCCACTTATATCGTTTTGAAAGGTACTTATACCGGACAAACAGATAAGCCAATCGGAACAGATGGTAAACCGGATAAAAACGTAACAGCTTATACCACCTATTATATCCATGTAGGAAATTGGAATCCCCAATATGAAGGGACTAACAAGGATTTTAAGATTTTCCGGAATACCCGTTATATCTATACCGTTAAAGTAGTCGGAGTAGATAAAATAATCGTTGAAGTAGAATCGGATCTTGAAGAGGAAGAATCCTGGGGCAGTGACGGAGACATATATGTAGCTAGCAATCAAGTCAACATCTTTGATGCGCATTATGGGACAACGGTAATTTCGTTCTCAAAATTAATGATACGTGATTTAATTAACCGATATGCCACAAACTCTGGAAGAACATGTGATTTAAAGATGTTCAAAGATAGTTTTCAGATTGTCGGGGCTACTCCGAGAGGTGATTTCAGACCAAGTACTAAAGATAGCGATCTTGATTGGGTTACCTATAAAAGGAATACAGATGATGGTACAAATTTTATGAAATATAAAGAGAATGAATCGGATGCCCCTTTGGATATTAATGGATTTAAGGAAAATCTTTATAATGCCGGTTTAAATTATAAAGGTAATGATTCGGGCGATAGTGCCCGTTACACTTGTTTCATCGACGAGTATTTCTATACAGGTTTGCCACTGGATAAATTTGTCAACCAGCAGCCGCGTTCAATTAACATTTTGACCTATTATAAACATAATACAGAATCGTCTAGTAGTAGTTCTATCAACATGTCTGCTTATACGTTTGTGCAACGTCCTATTTATACGATTTATGATTTGGATAGAGTGCAGAATAACAATGTAAATGGATGGGGTACGGAAAGCATACAGGAAACCGAGAATTTGCCATCAAAGGGAATATCTGTTGTTAGTAAAAGTCGTGGTAAAGGTGAATACGATGATTGGAAGAATAGTTTTGACCAGGGACGTCAAAATATGTCTGAATGGATAGCAAAAATGCATTATAGTGGAATTGTAGATTGGAGCTGGACTTGGGAAACATTTCTTGATTATACAAATAATGAATTAAATAGTGATTATAAGTATGCTCAATATGCATGTCTGGCTAAAAATCGTGATTTGAATGGTAATGGTGTTATTGATGATGACGAATTACGTTGGTATCTTCCCGCAGTTAATCAATATACGGCTCTTGTCATAGGTGGTGACATTCTACCGGAAGATGTACGATTGTACAGGGATACGGATAAAGATGTTGCTTCAGGACATACTTATGTAGGTAGTACTGTTAATGCAAATCCGACTATTGATACTAGAATTAATCCAAATGCTCTCGATTATTATGTCCTTTTGGCGAATGAAGGACTTTCCATTTCTTATCGGAAAGATAATAAAAATTCTTATCGTTGTGTTCGCAATTTAAGAGAGGTGACTGCCTCTGTAGCAGATATAGCAATTGCTCCTGATGGGTATTATACTAATAATAATATAGCGAAATCTTTCTCTTTTGAGAACTTGAATCCAAGAGTAAAACGTGGGAATGTAAATAGTGCATTAACTCCAGGGCATACTAGTTTAGATGAGGAGAATCGTTTGCCAAATGCATTTGAGATTAGACAAACAATGGAATCATTGCCAGCAGATTTTACAGCTAAACAAGCAAACTGGGAAAATCCTTGTGCCTATGCGGATCTGGGTTGGCGTATTCCCAATCAAAAAGAATTGGCAATAATGGTTTTCCATAGAAAACCAGGAGCTGGTCAAGATTATAATACTTATTTCAGTTGTACAAAAAATGCTTATGCTGAAGATTCCTATTGTGCATATAGAGGAAATACAGTGGAAATTCAGTCCATGGGAATATGGCCTGGTAGTACTTCTTATTACTATTACTATTACCCTGATAATCCTGCTCATCCCCAAAAGGTAACATTTAATATACGTTGTATAAGAGATATTGTAAGATAAAATAATATGTACTATGAACCGAACAAACTTAATCAAAAAAATAGCCGACAGGCTCCTAATAGAGGAGGAGAAAGCCGGACTCTTTATCAGAGTGTGGGAAGAAGAGGTGGAGAATGCTTTGATCCGGGAGGGCGAAGTGGGGTTGATGGGATTTGGCTCATTCACTTTGTGGAAGCAGACAGGGAGGCCGGGACGTAATCCCAGGGATAATACATTCTGTATGATCGCTCCCCGCAATAGCGTGAAATTCAAACTGGGCAAATTCCTACTGGAACATCTGAACAACCAGACGGAAAAACCAGATGAAAAAGGAAAGGAAAAATAGATATTAAACACTAGGGTAATGAAAACAGAAAAAAGTATTGTAACTCAACTTTATATTATGAGACAAGCATCTGACGTAGAATTAATCTTATCCAACGAAGTAGATAATGAAAAGTACGTTTACCTCTATCTTGAAGGAGATTGCTGGTGTGCTTATGAACGTTCGGCTTATTATCTGGCTATGGAGTTTCCTGTTGTCCTCGATAAGGAAATAGTGCATGGTGGTTACGAAGTCATTCTGATGAAGGCTTCTTTCAAAGTCGATAAAATGCAGCTTCCCCTGTTTCGCAAGGCTGTCTTGCGTACAGTGGCAGACGATCGCCTTCTCTTTCAGATTCCCCGTACCATCGAGGGTTTTGTGGAATGGAAAGAACAACAATTAGAAGGATTGCCGGCTTAATCGGTTGCCGGCTTTTCCTTGGGGATCGTTGAGGCATTCCCGTTCCTGAACGCTGTATAGTGGGGCGACAGGATCTCGACACCGGCCTTATCAAAACAGTCCTGGATGTTCTGATGCAGGTCCGAATAGATGCTTGTCATCTTGTCCGCTTCCTGGATATAAGCGTTGATCTGATAAACGGGGTAGAAGTCGCTCAGGGACGTTTCGAGGACGAAAGGAGCCGGTTCGGGCATCACTCCGGGCGTTGCCTTGGCTGCCTCGATCAGAAGCTGGTGCACCTGCCGCCACGGTGTGTCATAGCCGATCGTCACTTCGGAATGGATGATAAGTCCGTAACTTCTGGCCGACGAACTGTAATTGACCGTCTGTGAAGACATGATGAATGAGTTCGGTATCGTTACGATCTCGTTCTTTATCGTGCGGAGGCGGGTGACGAACGCTGTCTTTTCGATTACATTACCCACCGTATCGTTCAGTTTGATCCGGTCGCCCTGTTTGAAAGCACGCATATAAGTGATAACGAATCCGGCAATAATATTCCCGATCACCGTGCTCGACCCCAACGAAACGATCAGCCCGACAAAGACCGATACTCCCTGGAACACGCCCGAATTGGCGCCCGGCAAATAAGGATAAATCATGGCGATCATAAACGCATACAGCAGGAATCGGACGATATGGTAGGTCGGCATCGCCCAGTCCGCATAAAAGCCGTTAATCTTCAGCCTTCCCGCATCTATTTCCGTTGCCAGGTAACGGATTCCCCGGATAATATATTTTATAGCCAGGCAGATCACGATGATTGTGAACAGGTTGGGGATATAATCCAGAATACCTACCAGGATGCTTTTTACCGGATTCCAGATGTAATAAGCGATTTTGTAGGCAAGCTCTTTGGTCTGCGGGAAGATCGAGAAGAGGATAGGGATCGTCAGCACCAGCAGGATGAAAAGCAGCAGGTAGCGGACGATACTTGCCATGAAGACCAGCAGTTTGACCTGCTTTTGCGTATCCAGTATCTCGTAGTTCTGGATGGAGATTGGCTTCAACTTGGTATCTTTCAGTTGTTGGATGCGTGCTTTGGCTTTTTGGTAGAGCCAGGAAGAAAGGCGGAACAGCAGGTATTGTCCCAGCAGCACCAGCATGAAATAGAGGGCGTGTTTTCCCGTTTCCCACCAATTTTCATGGAGTTTGCTGCCCCTTAATTGCGCAACCGTTTCCTGGTGCAACGAATCCAGTTTCTGGATTTGTCCGGCTTTCAGTTTGAAGGCGGCGTCTGTCTTTTGTATGGCGGACGAGTCGGTATGCGTCAGAGCCGTATCGGCCGAGAAAATATCCTTGATTACTTTTTGCAGTTGGGCGTTTGCCGTTGTGTGCAGGAATAATAAGAGCAGGAAAATGTATAAAGTTTTGTGCCGTTTCATTTTGACGTTCATTTTTATTGTTGATTTACATACAACAAAAAGAAACGGGATAGGTTAAGTGAAAAAAAATTATAAAAGGCGGCTGCCGGAGATTAGAATCTTCCAGGCAGCCGCCTTTCATGTTATCAGATTATCTGATTTATTATGATTTTACCAGGGAGTGATCGTTACATTACGGAACTCCACTTCCTTACCTTCGCTCTGCAAGCCGATATAACCGTCTTTCTGCTTGTTCCATCCGGTGTTCTGATAAACGCCGTTGATATAGACGTTGATCTTTCCGTCTTTCACATAGATGTTGGCCTCGTTCCATTCGCCGGCAGGCTTTTCGCTGCTCGGAGCGTTCTTTTTCACCACCGGGAAACCAGGACGGGGTTCACCCGGCTTGCCTTGGTATTGCATCAGGTCGGAGCCGCCCAGAAGGACAAAGTCACCCGCATTACCCAGCATCAGGTTACATTCTATCCCGTTCGGGAACGGATTCTTCGGATCGGCGATCAGCAGGAAAATACCGCTGTTCGCATTCTGGTCACCGTTCGGCCAGCGCCATTCCACGTGCAGCTTGTAGTTATCGTACTTTTCTTTCGTGTACATATAACCGAAAGGCTGGCCTTTGATCTTGATCACACCGTCGCTTACGGAATAAACCTGTTCGGGCGGAACGGAATTTTTGTCAACGACAAAGTTCCAGTTTGACAGGTCTTTTCCGTTGAACAACTTGGTTGTCTTCTGTGCATTTGCGTCGCTTCCGAAGCACAAAAATGCTGCGGCTATGGCCGCCATGCAGAGCATTCTTTTTTTCATGGTTCTAAATGAATTATGAATAATAAAATAGTAATTAGTCAACAATAAGTTTGCGGTAACGTACACGCTTAGGTTCAGTGTCGCCACCCTGTTTGCGTTTGTATTCTTCGTATTCGGAATAAGTTCCTTCATAGAAGACCACATTCGAATCGCCTTCGAACGACAGGATATGTGTACAGATACGGTCGAGGAACCAGCGGTCGTGCGAAACGACAACAGCGCATCCGGCGAAGTTCTCCAGACCTTCTTCCAGGGCACGCAGCGTGTTCACGTCGATGTCGTTGGTCGGTTCGTCGAGTAACAGCACATTGGCTTCGGCCTTCAGTGTGATGGCAAGGTGCAGGCGGTTACGTTCTCCACCCGACAAGACGCCGCAAAGTTTTTCCTGGTCGGCTCCTGCAAAATTGAAACGTGACAAGTAAGCACGCGAGTTGATCTCTTTTCCTCCTACGCGGATAAATTCCTGTCCGCCGGAAACAACCTGGTAAACTGTTTTATTCGGGTCGATGTCTTTATGTGTCTGGTCCGCATAACCTACTTTTACGGTTTCACCCACTTCGAACGTACCTTTGTCGATGCTTTCCATGCCCATGATCATCTTGAACAGTGTTGTTTTACCTGCACCGTTCGGACCGATCACACCCACGATGCCGTTTGGAGGAAGCATGAAGTTCAGGTCGTCGAACAATAGTTTTTCACCGAATGCCTTGGCTACATGTTGCGCTTCGATCACCTTGTTACCCAGACGAGGACCGTTCGGGATAAAGATTTCCAGTTTGGATTCGCGCTCTTTCTGGTCTTCATTCAGCAAGGCTTCGTAAGAGTTCAGACGAGCTTTACCCTTTGCCTGGCGGGCTTTGGGAGCCATATTGATCCATTCCAGCTCGCGTTCCAACGTCTTGCGGCGTTTGCTGGCCTGCTTTTCTTCCTGAGCCATTTTCTTAGTCTTCTGATCCAGCCAGGAAGAGTAATTACCTTTCCAGGGAATACCTTCGCCACGGTCGAGTTCAAGAATCCAACCGGCCACATGGTCGAGGAAGTAACGGTCGTGTGTGATACAGATCACTGTTCCGGCATACTGCTGCAAATGTTGTTCCAACCAGTCGATAGACTCGGCATCCAGGTGGTTGGTCGGCTCATCGAGCAGCAATACGTCCGGTTGTTGAAGCAACAGACGGCAAAGAGCTACACGGCGGCGTTCTCCTCCGGACAGCGTATCCACGATCTGGTCTTCAGGCGGGCAGCGCAGGGCATCCATTGCACGTTCGAGGCGGCTGTCAAGATTCCAGGCGTCGGTCGCGTCGATCTTATCCTGCAATTCGGCTTGACGGGCGATCAGCGCATCCATCTTGTCCGGGTCTTCCAGCACTTCGGGATCGCCGAACTTTTCGTTTACCTCTTCGTATTCTTTTAATGTATCAACGATTTCCTGTACTCCTTCCTGTACGATCTCCTTTACGGTTTTGCCCGGTTCCAGTTTCGGGTCCTGTTCCAGGTAACCTACCGAATAGCCGGGTGAGAAGACCACTTCTCCCTGGTATTCCTTTTCAATGCCGGCGATGATCTTTAGCAACGTAGATTTACCGGAACCGTTCAGACCGATGATACCGATCTTGGCTCCATAAAAGAAAGACAGATAAATATTTTTCAGTACTTGTTTCTGCGGCGGGAAAGTTTTGCTCACGCCTACCATCGAGAAAATAATTTTCTTGTCGTCTGCCATATTTTTAAGAATGTATTTTGTAATTTTTTTTCCAGGACAAACTTACATAAATATCTTCAGATTCTAAAATCTATGGTGGTATTGTATTCTTCATATACCCATTCTGTCTTTTTTGTGCCTTTTTTATGAGTAGTGATGCACAACGGCCAGTAACAGTATTAGTCAATGGCGAATATGTGGAGGTGATACCTGAAAAAAATCTAGTTCCTGTTATGTGCAGTGAGCCAATGTGTTTCGTTTGTTAGGTGAAAAAAATATTCAAAAAAGTCATTGGAATATTTGCATAATAAAAAACAACCTTCTATCTTTGCACCCGCATTACAGAAGTAACGCACCGGATGATTCGCTAGCTCAGCAGGTAGAGCACATCCCTTTTAAGGATGGGGTCCTGGGTTCGAACCCCAGGCGGATCACTGAAAACAAAAGAAGAATCAAGCAAATCCCTGATAATCAGACATTATCAGGGATTTCTTTTTTCTGGCAGGTAGCAGAAAATAGCCGTTTCAAGCATATTATCGGTGGATAAATCGTGGGACTAAAATTTAATCGAAAAAAGTCCCACGAATTTGCATCTTTCTCGCTGATTCATAGTATTTTGCATAGATTTACTTTGGAAGAGAATACATAGTTTTGTAACTTTAAAAACGATGTAAAAATGGCTCGAAAATCATTTTCTGTATTGTTCTTCATCAAGAAAGGCAAATTATTAAAGAACGGAGAAGCACCCGTGTGCATGAGAATCACCGTAAACGGCTGTATGGTAGATATTTCTATCAAAAGAAGCTATCCCGTAAACCTATGGAATCAGGCAAAAGAGAATTCAAAAGGCAAAGACCGTATGTCGGTGGAATTGAACCACTACTTAGAAATCACACGTTCACGCATACACCAAATTTATAGGGAACTGGAAACTTCCGACAAGGTTATCACCGTTGATCTTGTGAGAAAACTGTATTATGGTGTAGATGAAGAAAGCAAAACCCTTTTGCAAGTATTCAGAGAACACAACGAACAAAGTCGTAAGCTAATCGGAAAAGACTTTGTTAGTAAAACCGTTCAACGGTATGAAACCACTACCCGATATTTGGAGGAATTCATTAAGAAAGAATATCAGTTATCTGATATTGCCCTGAATAACTTGGAAGCCAACTTCATTTCTAAGTTCGATGCTTTCTTGAAGATTGAAAAAGGTTGTGCGCAGAACTCCGCTATTACCCGATTGAAGAATTTAAAGAAGATTATCCGTATTGCTTTGGAAAACGACTGGATAAAGAAAGATCCGTTTGCTTACTACCGTTTCAAATTGGAAGAAACCGATCCTGAATTTCTGACGATGGACGAGATTAAAATCATTCTCGCCAAAGAGTTTACAATTAAACGAGTAGAACAGGTACGTGACGTTTTTGTCTTTTGCATTTTTACTGGTTTGGCGTTCAGCGATGTGAAAGATTTATCACCCGAACACTTGGTAAAAGACAACAAAGGGGAACTTTGGATAAGGAAGAACCGGCAAAAGACAAAAATCATGTGTAACATTCCTGTGCTGCCTGTGGCAGCTTCTATACTTGATAAATATAAGGATGTGGCAGAGTGTACCGGAAAACTTTTACCTGTATTGTGTAATCAACGCATGAACAGTTATTTGAAGGAGATTGCCGATGTGTGCGGAATTCATAAAAATCTTAGCACACATACCGCCCGTCATAGCTATGCTACAAGCATTTGCCTTGCAAATGGCGTAAGTATGGAGAATGTTGCTAAGATGTTAGGTCATGCAGATACAAGCGTAACAAAACACTATGCAAGGGTATTGGATCAGAATATTTTCAAGGATATGCAAAAAGTAAATAGCTGCCTGTCGGAATTGGCTATATAATAAAGATAGTAGCTAATATTGAAAAAGGATTGGGAAGAATGAATTTCATTTTCTCAATCCTTTTCTTTTATAGTAAGTTTTCCAGAACTCAATATGAAGCATTGACAAAGATAAGTTCTGTATTTAACCTGTTCAAGTCCGAGCCTTCGGTTTAGATGAAAATCTTCCTCTCACTATGTTCGAGCGTATTTTCATCTAAAGACTTGCACAGACTAAATACTTCACTGGAAAAGTCAATGATTCAAATTAAATTCCGAAAAACAATGTTTTTGAGCTTGGCAGGTTACTCTTTCCAACTTTCAAAATAGTGCCTTTGGAGCAGTTTATCAATATCACTCTGACGATAGATGATTTTACCTTTTATCTGGATAAAGGGGATTAGACCTATATCTCTCCACTCTTGCAGGGTTCGCAAACTGACATTCAGTTTCTTGGAAACTTCATTATTAGAAAGAAAGCATTCCCCATTCAGGTGGGGCTTGTAATGCTTGACTATAGATTCAATACCATCCAGCATCGAATCGAGCGAAGAAATAAATTCTTTGACTTGTGGGGTATCTTTATTTATTAGTTCCATGATTGAAAGATTGTTTTATTGAAATATTGATTTCAAGATGGCTAGATAGCTGGTTAGTTACGCAGATAGTGACCCAAAGATGAAATGTTAAGTACGTCTTTTGCCAGATCATAATCTACATAGACCCGTTTGGATGCAGGGGCAATAAAATACTGGCTACCATCTTGCTGTATCTCATAAGTAGCAGGTGAAGCCTGTTTGGTTGTTTCCGATACATATATAATAGAAAGAAGGTACTCTTTGTCGCTCCGATAGATGATAACCGTAGGATTCAGATTAATGCTTTCCCATGTGCCAACAATGGAAAACAGGTTGAAAAACGGATAATCTTTTTTAATTCTTTTCATAAGACGTGGGGTGTTTGGGTGATTGATTTTGCGTTTCACTGTCTGCAATAATTCTTTCAATATCGGAAGTCTTATAATAAATCTTACTACCAATTTGAGAATAAGCCAATCTTCCGCTACTTCTGTAATACTGCAAAGTTCGCTTACTAACGCCTAACAACAGGCACACTTCCTGACTATCCAGCCAGTTTTCGACTTTCTGGGTATGAGTGCTGCACAAACTTTCTATTCGTTTGGCAAACTCGGTGAACCGTTCGCAGACATACGAAAAGGTTCTCTTTTCAATGGTTACTACTTCCATTCTTTTAATTTTTAATGGTTTATAAAACGTGTTGATTCTATTTTCATCGGCAAATGAAAGAAGAATCAAGAGACGTTTTAAAAACTGTCTGGAAGTGGTGGAATTTGACTATTGCTGGCTTCTTATTGAAATAAGAAAACAGATAAGTAGTATATATGTTATCGTTGAAATATATTAGATTAAGAATAGATACGCATCATATTGTCTTATTACTTTTTCTGAAACTTGAAGGACTACAGCCTTTGTTTTTTCTAAAGAATTTACTCAAATGGCTTACATCGGTAAATCCTAGTTCTTCGGCAATCTCATTTATTCTCATTTGACTATGTAACAATCTGCTTTCGACCAATTTTAGTTTATAGCTTAATATGTATTGCTGCATTGTTTCGTTGGTGTGCTTTTTTATATAACGTCCCAAGTAACTTTCAGATATACCAAAATGCTGACTGATTTCTTTTGCCCTAATTTTACCTGTTTGATAGATATTTGCTTGGATATATTGAAGAATATCGAGAGACTTATCATCTGAACATTCATCGACTTGTTGAGGTAAAAACATAGCTATATTTCTTGCCACAACAATAATTATAGTATTTATCAACTGCGTGATAATCTCTTTACTATACAGATTCCTATTTACATACTCCCGAATAATTGCTTCAATCATTGGTTTCACTAATAACTTATCCACCTTATTTCTAAGGATGCAACCCGGTTGATGATTTGCATGTTGTAAAATAAATTCCAATCTCTGGATGTTCTCTGAACCAAATATGGCTGAATGTATATAGATGTCATTAAACTTGATGTTAATGAATTTTGTAGTTGTGTGAATCTCAAAGGAATGAGAATCATTTGGAGTTATCAAGAACAAGTGTCCATCATGATATGGGAACATACTATTGTTAATCCATTGAATACCTGTTCCTGTTAAGATGTAGACTAGTTCAAAAAAAGTATGCTCATGCTCAGTTAATAACGATTCACTATGCTCGTTAAAGCTGATCTCAAACGGTTGATGAAGATTTTCTTTTTTCATACCTCAAATATAACACATAAAGCGGAATTATACCAATATAGCGAAAATATATACCTATATTTAGAATAAAATAGGTATAACTTTGCCATAAATCAAAATTAGATTACTTATGAACTTTTTAGAACTATCAAAACAACGTTATTCAGCAAGAAACTATTCTTCTGATATGATTGAGCAAGAAAAACTCGACTACATTTTAGAATGTGCCCGTTTTGCTCCTTCTGCTGTAAACTATCAACCTTGGCACTTTTTTGTCGTAAAAAGTAATAAACCCAAACTACTGATTCAACAATCTTATCCACGTGAATGGTTTACCGAAGCTCCACTCTATATTGTAGTATGTGCTGACAATTCAATTTCTTGGGTGAGAAAATCAGACAATAAGAACCATGCAGATATTGATGCAGCAATAGCGACTGAACATATTTGTTTAGCCGCAGCAGAACAAGGATTAGGTAGCTGCTGGGTATGTAATTTCGATCCTGATATGCTAAAGGATAATCTTCATTTATCTCCCAATATGTACCCTGTGGCAATTATTTCATTAGGTTATGTAAAACAACCACCTGAAAAATCATCTAAAAGAAAAGATATAACCGAAATAGTTTCAATCTTATAAAAATGTAACAATTATGAAAACAGAAATGGAAAAATGTCTGGCTGGTGAATGGTATGATTGTCATAACCAAGTTTTCTTGAATTTAAAGACCCGAACACATAAGTTATTAATGAAATATAATTCATTACCTTATGAGGATAAAGAAGAAAAACACAGCTTGCTAAAAAAGATGCTAGGTAGTATCGGAATGAAAGTTTCGGTTGCCAGTCCATTTATTTGTGATTATGGCTGCAATATACATATAGGGGATAATGTTACTGTAAATACTGGTTGTACCTTTGTGGATTGTAATAAAATCACTATCGGAAGTAATGTTCTCATTGCCCCTAATGTTCAGCTTTATACAGCAACTCACCCTATTGATTTAGATGAACGGCTAGCACCTGTTGAAACAGAAGATGGAATAAAACGAGTTCGCCGCACTTACGCTTTGCCTATTACAATTGAGGATGGATGCTGGATTGGTGGAGGTGTAATAATCCTTCCCGGAATAACAATTGGGTACGGTAGTGTAATTGGAGCAGGTAGTGTTGTTACAAAAGATATTCCGGCAAATAGTTTAGCCGTTGGAAATCCATGTAAAGTGATACGTCAAATCAATCAAACTAAGAAACTATGATAAAATTGGTCGCTTTTGATTTGGATGGTACAATTGCCGATACAATCCCAATGTGTATCGAAGCCTTTAAGCAGGCAGTATCTCCCTATGCATCAAAAATATTGTCAGAAGATGATATTGTGAAAACATTCGGACTTAATGAAGAGGGAATGATTAAAGAGGTCGTTTCAGAAGATTGGGAAAAAGCTCTGATTGATTTTTATGTGAAATACAAAGAAATGCACACAGTCTACATTCAACCATTTGCAGGGATAAGAGAATTGATAACAGAATTGAAGAAGAACTCAATTATTGTATCTTTAATAACAGGTAAAGGTCAAAGGAGTTGTGATATTACGCTTCACCATTTTGAAATGGAAGCTCTTTTTGATAGTATTTCAATCGGATCGCCAGATAGAAACACAAAAGCGGAATCAATGACGGAACTAATGTCAAAATATAATATCCAACCAGCAGAAATGGTATATGTTGGAGATGAATTTTCCGATATTACCGCTTGTAGTAAAGTTGGAATACAATGCTTATCTGCTGCATGGATAGCCTCACTCTCAAAAATGAAGAAATTAGAAAAGGAAAATCAAGGATATGTGTTTAGTTCTATCAAATCACTTCATTCTTTTCTAAAGAAAGAAGCTCATTTAGTTTAGATTCATATTCGTAGATTGATTTTAGTATTTTCTGGCATAATGGATATTTATTGGTAATATAAAAGCATGAAATCAAACGTTAAGTCTTTCTATATAATACTTACCATTAAAATTATGCTTATGAATGTATTGTTAAACATGAGGATGTTCGGACTATTCTCTGAAACCTCACAAGAAGTAACTAATAATGAAATGCAAGAAGCCTATGGCGAATTTGTTGAACAGATTAGAACTATAAGTAATGGAAATGATTATTCAACTACTTATCGAATTCTTGCAGCTACCCGTATCGAGATAGCTTTACTTGAAACAATACCTCTTTACGGGCAGGGGGAAAAATGCGCTTAAAAAGCTGTTCATACAAAAGGTACAGGCTACTATTACCGCAGAAATGGAACTGCTGAATCTAAAAATTCAGTACCCCAGCCAATTTCAAAATAGAATAAACAGCCTTCCACCTTCACCACTCTATTTGACCGACAATACCAACCTAGTTGAAATCATGGAGTTGATTAGTGGACTATTCCTATCACAAAGAGTAGTAACCCATGCCGGAACAAAATCTCCATTAACAGAAATTGGGAGAGCATTTGAACACCTCTTTAATATCAAATTAGGAGATGTTCACAAGAAACACGAAAGCGTCATAAAGCGCAAGCCATCTAAAGTAACTGAATTTTTAGATACACTTCGCAAAGCTATTGCCGAAGAAAGTAAAAAGAAAGGCTATCTATAAATCAAGAACTTACCAACAATTGTTAGGGGAGTAGATATACTACACCCCTAACTTATTTGCATCCATTTACCGTACTTTGCTTCATCAATCGATTGAAAATAATAATGTTGAACTAAAAAATGAAGCAAAATGTATATAGACAATGAAAACTTCGAGAAGTGGATGGAAAAACTATCCAAAAAACTCACCGTAATCGGACAAGATTTGAAATCTCTTATTAATACTGATACAGTACTAGATGATAATGAGAAGATTCTTGATAATCAGGATTTAGCTTTTCTCCTGAAAGTATCTTTCCGAACTCTTCAACGCTACAGAGTAAATAATCAACTTCCTTATTTCACTATCGGAAGGAAAACCTATTATCGGGCTGTAGATATTCGAGCTTTTGTTCGTGAACGTGCCGACTCCCAAACCTACAAACGGTTTGAAAAAGACAATCAGTTGACAAATCAGCCCTGATAGCAAAATGTAGTAGAAGGAAGAAGCCTGTGTGCGATCTATTTCTTTGTGTTGTCACCCCGATTTAACAGAAACGACTTCACCTATCGGTTCAGCTCGTTTCGCTAAATCGAGCAAGAGGGAACTGGACAAGTCCTGTTCTTCCCTCTTGCCCTGCGGGGCAAAGCCTTCGGCTTTAGCGTGTTACAAGAACACGCTGTAATGACACTTATAATAAACATTCTCTTTGCAATGCTTATTATCAGGTATTTATCTATTCATATTTCTATAAAAAAGTAATTAGGATGCCAAATAACAGTCGAAAAACGATATTCACTACCATTTCCATAGACAAGGAAACGGCAGCTTTGGTAGAGAAGATATGCAAACGATATTCACTGAAAAAGAGTGAAGTTGTAAAGTTGGCGTTCGGGTATATAGATAAGGCACATATCAACCCATCCGAAGCATCTGAATCTGTAAAATCGGAACTGGCGAAAATAAATAAGAGACAGGATGATATTATCCGCTTCATTCGTCACTATGAGGAAGAAGAACTGAATCCCATGATACGGGCAACAAATTCTATAGCTTTACGCTTCGATGCTATCAGCAAAACTTTAGAAGCTCTTATTCTCTCTCATCTGGAAGCCAGTGAGGAGAGACAAACAGCCGTACTGAAAAAGTTAAGTGAGCAGTTCGGCAATCATGCCGATGTGATAAACAACCAATCGAAACAGATTAACGCACTCTATCAAATACAACAACGAGATTATAAAAAGTTGCTTCACCTGATACAACTTTACTCAGAACTATCTGCTTGCGGTGTGATGGATAGTAAAAGGAAAGAGAATCTGAAAACCGAAATCAGTAATCTTATAAACACATAGGATTATGCACATAGACTTTGCCCCACCATCAAACGGAACATACAATAATGCAGGAAGTAGCCGACGACTAGCTAATTATATGGAACATGAAGATTTGGAACGAATGGAGAAAGGAATCTATACCGAAGGCTTTTTCAATCTGACAGAAGATAACATCTATAAATCAAAGGTTATAAAGGATATAGATGCAAATATCGGGCAACTCCTAAAAACGGACGCTAAGTTTTATGCTATCCATGTCAGTCCATCGGAAAAGGAGATTCAAGCAATGGGTAATACAGAGCAGGAGCAAGCCGAAGCCATGAAACGTTATATTCGTGAAGTATTTATTCCCGAATATGCTAAGAATTTCAATAAACAACTATCTACTACAGATATAAAGTTTTATGGTAAAATTCATTTTGATCGTAACCGCTCAAATAATGAACTGAATATACACTGCCATTTGATTGTGAGCCGAAAAGACCAAGTAAATAAAAAGAAGCTGTCGCCACTAACAAACCATAAAAACACCAAGAGCGGAATAATCAAAGGAGGTTTTGATCGAGTAAACTTGTTCCTGCAATTAGAACAAGGCTTTGATAAACTATTCAATTACAATCGCCAACCAAAAGAGTCATTTACCTATCGCAACACTATGACGAATGGCTCTATTTCAGAACAATTTAAACTACAAGAACTAGATTCTCAATCATGTGAAAGAAAAATAGCAATAAGCCAAGATAGCAATCAAGAAAACTTGTTTTCAGTCAATCTTGAAAACAAGGGAGCAAGTAATCAAAAAGATAGCCAAGTCTATAACACATTTAATATCTTTGGCTTAGTAGGAACATACAGTTCTTTTTCTGAAGAACAAATTCTAAAACGTCCCAAGAAGAAGAAAAAGCGTAAGTTATAGACCTTTAGTTCCTACGTTCTTAAGAACTCCCTCATGCACTCAACCAAATCAGAAGAATATTTATTGCCAACATGGAAGATACTCAAAAAAAACGCTTAACTTTGTGAAACATATGGGAATATACAAAACCCTATGTCAACAAGGTCTGTTCTTTGTATACAAAGAGTCAGACTTGATATATATAGTTTCATTTTGATAAGATCGCTATAACAGAATTAATAAATGGCAATATCAGAAAAAAAAATAAAGAGAAATATAAGATCTATTAGCAGCGAAGTGCTTAATGGAGAGAATTATAGCAGAAGTGATTTCGCTCGTAGTCTTCTCAATTATCCGGCTATGATGGTTCCATCGGTTCAAGAACCAATAATAGAAGAACTTTCAGATGTTTTAAATAATGAAGTTTCGTTACTAGACCCATTTATGGGAGCCTCAAATACTTTAGTGACAGGTATGAAATATGGCATGAATGTTTTTGGACAAGATATAAATCCATTATCATTGTTATTGAGCCAAGTAAAAACAACCTATTACTTAAAAGAAGAACTTGATGAGGCTGAAGCAAGAATTATCAATTACATTAATATAGATCAATCTCATTTTATTGAAGTTACTTTTCCTAATATTGATAAATGGTTCACTAAAAATGTGCAAATTGATTTGTCGAAAATATTTCGGGCTATCAATAAAGAACCTATAATAAAAATTAGAAAATTCTTTTGGGTTGTTTTAGCTGAAGTAATTCGACTCACAAGCAACGATAGAACTTCTACTTTTAAAATGCATATGAGATCACTTGAAGATATAAGAACAAGAGAAGTTTCCGTTCTAAAAACGTTTGCATCTGTATCTAAAAAAAATATCAAAAATATTAGTGATTATATTGCAGTATTATCACTAAAAGGATATATAAAAGAGGGGAAGTACTTAAAAGAGACAGAAGTTATATGGGGAGACACTAATAAAGAAATTAGAACAACGAAGTCTTTCAATTTACTTGTTACCTCTCCACCTTATGGAGACAATCAAACAACAGTAACTTATGGTCAATTTTCCTATTTGCCATTACAATGGATTCCTGTTCAAGATATAGACAACGACATAGATCTTAATTATTTAGAAAACACTCAAATTATTGATACAAGGAGTTTAGGGGGACAGACAAAAAGTAACATAAATAATATTGAAGATATAATATTTAGTAAGTCGAGGACTCTAAAAAAATTTGTCACTCAATTTAAAGATGCAGAAAGAAAAAAAGCAGAAAAAGTTACGAGATTTATTTATGATTTAAATAAAAGCATTGACAATATGCTTCCCAAAATGGAAAAAGGTTCTTTTATGGTTTGGACTATTGGGAATAGAAACGTAAATAAACAAATGGTGCATAATGATCTGATTCTAAAAGAGCTATTTGCATCAAAAGGTGTAAATATATTTACTGATTTAGAAAGAGAAATATTAAGTAAGCGAATGCCTGGAAGAAATAATTTCTCAGAAACAATGAGTAAAGAAAAGATTCTAATTTTTAAAATTTAAGTTAATGATTAATCAAGAATATCATTTTGATATAACACCTCATATCGTAAAACAACTTGGAGAACAACTAGTTTCCGATGAAATTACAGCTTTACTAGAGTTAATAAAAAATTCTTTTGATGCTGATGCGACCTATGTTTCAATTGAAATAAATACTACAGGGCAATATACCAAAGAAAAACTTTTCTATCCGAATCATAGAGGTTTTATTGTAGTTGAAGATGACGGATTTGGTATGAGTGAGAATACTATTATGAAATCATGGTTACTGATTTCTTATTCACAAAAAAGGGAATTAAAGGAAGCAAAAAAGAAAACCCCAGGTGGTAGAACACCACTTGGAGACAAAGGTCTTGGACGTTTAAGTACACAACGTCTAGCTGATATATGTGAAATATTTACAAATGAAGAAAAGGAATCAGGTACACATATTGCTTTTAACTGGAAAGACTTTGAAAAAGAGGATGCATTAAGTGAAGTTAGAATTCAAGCAGAACATTTCACTCCTCAAAAAATAAAAGGGACGACTTTAATTCTAGCAAATCTTAATCATTCAGAAGTTTGGGATGGTAAAAACTTGGAAAATTTTAAAGGACAAGTGTCACAGATCATTTCTCCCTATAAAGAAAATAGACCTTTTGATGTCTACCTCAAAATCAATGGAATAAATATCAATCTTGATAAATCTAATGATGAATTAAGGGATTTAGCTATATCGCGTTTTAAATTCAATTTTGATGGTTCCAGTATTACAATTCAAGGAAAAACAAAATTATCAAAATTCATAGGTAACAATCAAGAAGATTTCAAGAATTTTCTAGAGATAGATAATGGAAGGAAATTTTACGACTATTTATCTAAGAAACAGCCAGATATAGAAAAGTGTGATAATTCTTTCTTTATAAAATTTGAAAAAAAATTTGATTTTAAAAAAGACATAGGCGGACTTGAAATTTTTGATGGTGAAAGAGCTAATCCTGGTTCCTTTAATGGGATTATTGATGAATTTACTTACGACAATTGGATGTCATATGACGAAAACATCAAAGAAATTTTTGGAAAGCTATCTAACTATAGAGAATTTGCTCAAAGCCAAGCTGGAATCAAATTATTCAGAAATGGATTTGCTGTAAAACCTTTTGGAATTGATGGAGATGATTGGCTTAGATTAGGAGATTCTCAAACAAAAGGTAGTTCATATTATCCACTTAGACCAGCAAATGTTATTGGTTATTTTTCAATTGATGAAGGTATTAATGATAAATTAAAGGATAAAACAGACAGAGAAGGTTTAGTTTCCAATCCATATTCACGTAACTTTTTCGTTCTATGCTTTTTTATCAGAGATGAAATAAATCGTTATCAAGAGCATATAAGAAGAACTTACAATGATTTTCTCAAAACATATAAAACCGAGAATAGCGGTATCAAAACTGTTAATCAAGCATTTAGTCAGCTTAAAGAAACAAAGTTAAAGACTGAAGAAGTTAAAGATGAATTCAAAAATGCAGTAATATCTGTAGACAAGGCAATAGAAGAATCTGACCGATTAGTTAAAACGGTAAAAAACAATCCCATATTTTCTACAGACTTAGAAAAAGAAGCAGCCGAAAATATAAATTTTCTGCTAAGTAAATTAAAGGAAATCCAGAATACTTTAGAAAAATTAGAAAAAGTAATATCTAGAACAGAAAAGTTAAATGAAGTAATCAATATTCTTGAACCTAAAATCCAGATACTAGAAGAACAATTAATGAATTTTTCCGAATTAGCTAGTTTAGGACTAACAGCGGAATCCGTTAGCCACGAATTCTCTTCTATAGCAGATAGATTAGCTGAAAGAGCATCATTCTATGGAGCTAAATTACACGGGAAAAATATCACAGATTCAGACTTATATGTATTTTTTGAATATATTAATTCTACTGTAAATGGTCTCAAGATACAATTAAAGCACCTTGACCCTACTTTAAAGTACAATAGAGAGAAGAAGTCAGAAATAAAACTCTCACTTTTTTTTAAGGAAGAAAGTGAATATTACAAAAATAGATTACAGAAAAACAGCATTGATTTTACCATTTTTCTGGAAGCTGATTTCTCAATATCTATTAATCGGGGGAAAATTGTTCAAATAATTGATAATTTAATTTCAAATTCAGAATATTGGTTAATTAAGTTAAAAGGTAACGATCCCAATTGCAAGCCTTCAATCACAATAAAAATAGAATCACCTTGGATATATTTTTACGACAATGGTTATGGGATATCCCCTGCCATTGAAAATATGTTGTTTGAGCCATTTGTAACAACTAAGCCTAAAGGAGAAGGTAGAGGACTTGGACTATTTATCATCCAACAATTATTAGATTCTTCCAAATGCACAATAGCTTTGGAACCTTCCAGAAATGAACATGGAAGAAAATATATTTTTGCTATAAACTTTTCAAATATTATCAATGAATACAAGTGAACAAAAAGTTAGTTCTGTTGAAATTAACTGTAAATTTGAAGCACAAGCAAAAACTGCTATATTGAACTTTCTAGATAAGCTAGGAATAAAAAAAATAGTGTATGTTGATGATCGATGCTCTATTAATGAATTAAAAGAAGCTTTTGTCGGTAAATTAAAAGCCCATTACAATAATAAACCATGTGAATTAGATTTTCTAAATTGGGAACTCCCAGAGCCTGTTTTTGAGAAAGAAATCACAAAATTATGGGATGATAAGAGTGATGAAGAAAAAAGAGAATTATACCTAAAAATATTACGCTTTGAGAACAATCTTGAAGAATTATCAAATTCAGTAGCTCCATTAAGACTTAAAACGATTTTAAAAGATAAGATAGAATTACTTGCTCCTTCTGAATGGATTGTTCAAAAGAGTTCTATAATTAATGAATTAAGCAATAATACCAAAATATTATTCCTTTTTGACATTGAGTTTAAGCATGCTCCTTTACCTGATAATAGAGATGGAAGAGATTTAGCCTTTGAGTTGCTTCAAGACTCAACTGTTTGTAAATTTCTATATTGTGGCATATTTTCTCATCTATTCAATATAAATGATGAATATGATAGAAGGTGTGAATATTGCAAAACTCATCATTTAGACAAAGAAAAGTTTTATACTATTTCTAAAAAAAGATTTCAAAACGATTCCTATTTGCCTGGATTAGCTGAAGGTATTAGAAATACATTATTAATAAACGAAGTAGAGGTTCTTAAAAAAGAGGCTGCAAATATATTAGGAAATTCTTTTAAAGATGCTATTAATGAAATTATTCAACTTACTCCAGAATCATTTAATCATATTATTCAAAAGAGTTCAAGAAAGGAAGGTGTCTGGGAAATGGATACTTTAATTAGAGTATCAGATATAATCACTTCATACAATGCATTAAGTACTTTAGTATCTAATGCACGTAGGACAAAAATAAATCAATGCCTAGAAAAAATCAGACAAATAGAAAGTATTAAGACTGGCGGTGAAACCCCTTTTGACAAAACTCAAGTATTAGACTTAAGACACAAAGAACTTTACATCAAAGATAATATTCAAAACAGTTTACATTACCCTTTGTCTAATGGTGATATTTTCAACATTCAAGGCAAAGAATATATATTGTTAGTTCAACCTTGTAATATTAGCTTAAGAAAAGATGGTAAAAGAGATAGAAACTATAATATAGGTTTATTAGTTGAATTAGAAACAATAGAAAAAGAAACGTTTCAGAATTATAAAAAAGGACAACTTGCAACCGTTGAAGTGATAGAAGATGTTACCTTACCATCAAATTTACTAAAAGTAGCACGTTTCTCAACATTCCAATCTGTAAGTCTATCACCTTTAGATCTAACTGTATTTAATAAAGAAGGCATCGCAAAAATTAATTTGAGTGAACTAGACAATACATCTTCTACAATCCAAGAATCATGGAAAAAGAGATATAAAGAACTACACAAAATATTCTCTGAATTTGCTAATGGGATAAAAGTCTTTAGGAAAATTAGAGTTGCTAATAAAGATATATTAAAATATTCTGTGTTTAATGGTTCAGTTTTCACTGGTTACAAAATAGATAATGAAAAATCATTATCTCAAAGAGGTAAATTACTAAAATTTAATATAACAAGAGTAGCACATTATAAGTCTCCGTACTCAGATGACTTGTTGCAAAAATTTATGCTATATTTATCAAGAAATGCTTTTGAGCATGACTTTACAAAAAATTAAATATATTTTAAAGAACTCATGATTAGTCTTAATTAACAACTTTTGCTCATAGCTGAATAAAAAGTTTTTGGATTTTGTCTACTTAATTAAGTTTACTATCTTTGTCCTCAGTATTCTCCATGAGCAAACTACCGCAAAAGCACGTAGCAAACTAGTGGGATAATTCATGGGATATGCTTGAAGCTAAAAATATAAAGTTTTAAATATCAGCGTGGTAACTCCTAATGGAGAATCCCAGGCGGATCACTGAAACAAGATGAAAAATAAAGTAAATCCCTGATAGTCAATCACTATTGGGGATTTCTTTTTTCCCTTCAGTCCACCTTTTAGTTGGATTACAGCAAAAAACAAGTAAAAATAGATTTGATTTACAGTGTTTTACCTAACAGTGTTTCAGTATGTTCCATTTTGCAGCTATGGAATAACAAGAAAATGATGGGTAGGTATAAAAAAACGAAATGGTCTGCTTTCACAAGCGGGCCACCTCTTATTAACCAAAACCTTAACTATGAAAAAATTTACGTTTTTCAACAGCAAATATACAATTTATTTTTTTATAACCTCATGGAAATATTATTATTTTTCCTCAAAGTCGCATTTTTAACATTTACCCTCGTTGTATGTCGATAGACTTGGTTTGAGTATCATAAATCAACAAGCCTTTTGTTTTGCCAAAAGGAATCACACATGGGGGAGTATCGCTTCAATTTGTGCAATACAGATTCTCATATAATTATTCCATTTTAGTTTTAACAGATTGGTTATTACTATTAAACATGGAAGGACGGTTTCTGAAATGCTTCTTGAAAAACTTATTGAATGCACTCTGGCTTTCAAAACCGAGTAGGAAACCTATCTCTGGCAAAGGGATTCTTTCTTTCAAATATTTTTTTGATAATTCCATGCGTAAATCGTTGAGGAGTTTTTGATAGGAGGTCCCTTCTGCCTTTAGTTTTCTTTGGATATTGCGTTCACTCATATTGAATTTCTCCGCGACATCTTTTAAAGACAGGCTACTGTTGGAGAAGCTGTGCATGAGATAGCGACGGACAGTTCTGGAGAGACTGTTGTTTTGACCGCTTTCATGCATTTGTATTTCATTCATATAATCTTCAAAAATGGCAAGCATTTCTTTATTTCCTGTGACGATTGGTAAATCCAGGACTGATTTATTGAAAATAAGAATAAGTTTGTCATGATTGAATATGACGGGGCAACCCAGGTATTCCTCCAGTTTGTCTTTTGTCCCTTCTTTCTCGTACATGGAATATACGCGTATTGGATGCAGGAACCTTCCTGTAAAACTGTAGGCATATTGAAGGAAAAAGCCGCATTGCATTTCAATCCATTGTTGTGATGCGACCGGGTAGGACTGTTTAAACTGCGAGTCCAGGGATATTTCGAGGGAGAAATTGTTTTCATCTTTTTTCGTTTCAAATGCGTATATGTTATTGATTGCCGGGTCGAACGGGTTTTCATTCTCAAAAATCTCCCGTACGGTCTTGCTTTGGTTATAGATATTGAAGAAGCTCCCGGTCAGGACGAATGGCAGTAGAAATCCGGTTTCCAGGCCTATTCTGGTATTACCTGTCTTTTTAACGATATGTTCCAGATATACACCCAGTATGTTTGCGTCGATTAGAGATGTCGGATTTTGCAGAATGGCATAATCATACTTTAAGCCTGTTAATATTTCTGAGATTTCTGCTTGTGTCGTTCCGAAGTGCTTTAGAAGCATATTCAATAGACCTGCTGTGATAAACATATATTTGTCGCTTTTGGACAAAAGTATGGCTTAATTTTCAATTGCCAAAAAATTGCAGTATCTATCTTTGCAGCGTGTAAGAGTTAAATATAAATATGGTGAACATGAAGCTTTGGAAGTATAGCGGAACATTCCTGACATGGACAGGGATTATCCATACAATTTATGCATTCTTTATCGGAAAAGATGCTTTGGGAAAAATGTTGGGAGATGGATTGGCCGATTCGGTAGGGGAAGATTATGAGCGTGGTTTTGCCTTTTGGTTCCTGATATGTGGGATTGTACTGATACTTTGGGGGCAGACACTTCAATACTATATAAAGAAAGAGCAAAAACCGGCTCCTGCGTTTTTGGGTTATTGCATGTTGCTTTTTACTGTGGCTGGTTGTATATTTGTTCCGGTATCCGGTTTTTGGCTTTTCCTCCCGCAGGCTGTTATTATAATTTATTCGAATAGAACATCCAGTACATGGAATGTCTGAAATACGTGTCTATGGAATAGGACTTTAACGCCATAAGTTTTTCTCCGGCTTTGTTTGTAGTTTATTTTCCTTGTTTCGTCATCTGAAATGACGTGATTCGTCGAATAAGTCTTTTCCGGGTTGCAATAGAACCTACTTTTGCATTCCAATTTATTATTAATGTGTATGAAAAAATATATTTTGATTTTCCGGACATCCGTAAGAAATAAACAAGATATAAAGCGTATCGAAACGCTTTTCGTCCAATTCCCCCAAATCGACAAATGGCATGTGGACTTGGAGAATTGGGAGAAGGTATTGAGGATAGAATGCCGGGAAATGATTCCGGCTACCATCCTAAACGCATTACAGACTATCCATATTTATGCGAAGGAGCTGGAATAGCATCTGTCGCAAAACCTATAGGTCTAGCAACGAGCCGCAGTTTTTCCCCATGATATAAGGTAAAGAACGGCGTATCTTTTCGGTGGGCCAGTCCCACCATTGTAATTCCAGCAACCGGGCGATTGTTTCTTCGTCGAAACGTTTGCGTATTTCTCTGGCCGGTGTTCCGCCTACGATGGTATAAGGAGGGACGTCTTTGGTGACGACTGCCCGTGCTGCTATGACAGCTCCGTCTCCGATATGTACGCCTGCCATGATTACAGCCTCATAACCTATCCATACGTCGTTGCCGACGACGATGTCGCCTTTGTTGTCCCAGGCAGAGGCGACGTCTTTTTTATCCAGGCCCCACTCTTCGAAGAATAGGGGGAATGTATAATTAGACAGGGAATCTAATGTATGGTTGGCACTGTTGAAAAGGAATTTCGCTCCACAGGCGATGGAACAGAACTTCCCGATTATCAGCCGGTCTCTATTGATCGGATAATGATATAAAACGTTGTTTTTCTCGAACTGGGTCGGGTCGTTGACAAAATCGTTGTATATCGTATAGTCGCCGACAAGGATATTGGGGTTTGTAATGACTGTGTTCAGATAGATAGTCTGAAAGTCGTTTGTACGTGGATATGTTTTCATTTCTTTTGTTTTACCAGCATAATTACCGGATTGTCTTCTTCATCCAACCTCGAGGCTATTTCTTTCAATTTGCCATCTTTCAGTTGGCCTTTCTTGTAAATCTCAACGAGAGGGGAGGCATTTAGACTGGTGACGTTTTCGATTTCGCGATTAATTGATTTCGCAGTCATTGCCACGGTTCTTTTTTCTGCATAGTCATTATTGTATACGGCAACTTGATACAGGTTTTTTTCTTCTTTGTCGTACACCAGTTGATCTGTATAGAATCCGTTACCCTTTTCAAAATTAAATACATTTTTAACGGTTTCCATAAAATAATAACGGTCGGTATGAATACCCATATAAAGAAAAACTTCGGGCTGCATGGTATGCGCAGAGGGAGTTCTTATGATAAAGGGGTTTAATGTTCCATCCGGTGCATAGTTATACAATGTGTCGGCTGATGCGTCCATAAGTGTCCATTGGCCGTGGCTCAGGCGTATTTGGTAAGAATAACTTGCCACAAAGTTACTTCCATTGGTCGCTATCGGTGCGTTAATCGTTTTAAAAGGGATAAAAATCTCCCGGGTGATGCTTCCGTCCTGTTTGGATAGAATAACATGGTATGCTTTACTTCTGTCCTTTCCTTTATTATGATAATCTGACATATCATAGCAAATCAAATTATTTTTGTCGTAATCGAAAACAGATGAAACTTCCCAGTCCAGGTTCAGACACCGTTTGAATTTTCCGTAAAGGTCGTACACCAGGATTTTATTGCCCGGCGACTTTACGAATATTTCTCCATTGCTTTCATCGAGAATAATCTCGTTAATCCTTGTATATTCTTCTGCTCCTGGGCCTTGCCGGTTTATCTTTCTTACTCCTTTGCCGGTTTTTCTGTCAAAAATAAAAATATCCCCGTCGTTATTCCTGTTTGTTACCAGTAAGCATTTTTTTCCTACATCTTTGACCAAGCCTTGTGTAAGAAACTCGTCGGTGGTTTCCAGCGCAATGTATTCCACATCCATAAAATCCTGAAGAATCAGTTCCTTTTTAGGATAGCTTTTCGATACGTCGACAGTGATTAAATCATCGGTTGACTGTTTGTTTTCTCCACACCCTGCCAATACCACCAACAGAATGATTGCTAGAATTGTATTCGTTTGTTTCATTGTAACGATTTTTTACATACAAACATACATAAAATAATCGTCGCATTGTATGTGAACCGAATAAAAATCAAGATAACTCTCTATAGTGATTCTTTTTTGTTTAGGATAAAAAGAATGAAAAGAGCTAATGTTTTTTTATTTAGAGGTAGGTGTAAATCGATTTAGACCTACCTCTAAATGAAAATAGACCTACCTCTAAATTTATTTACACCTACCTCTAACAAAAGAATCATTGGATATATGATCAAATGACTTTTAGACGATACTGATAAAAGATTTTGTTTTTCGGAATATGTCTTATTTTTTTAACTAAAGATAAAATCACCCAACATAATAAACTAAAAGACACCTTTTTATGTTTACCCGGAAATTAAATTACAGACAAAAAGACATGATGATGAAAGCAGAAAGAATATTACCTGTTGATTTGTATAATTCCGTATCAACGCCGGAACTGAAGCTCGAAAGTTCGCTGAGAATCCTATATGTAAAAGAGGGTGAAGACTATAAATTGCTACCTCTGGACTCGGGTACCCTGGCCGTAATCTGTACCGGAGGAACTTTTACCTGTAAAGCCTTGCACCATACATACGATGTATCGGCCGGACAACTTTTGCTCGCTGCCAGTGACGACGTGACGGCGGTCGAAGCCTTTCCCAGCACCCGGTTTTCCGGAATAATTGTTTATGTGTCCGAAGAGCTGTTGATTAACCGTCAGCGTCTCGTGTACCGCGATATTCCTTCCGACGAAATCGAGGAGACAAAAATCTATCTGCACCTTGTCGAATCGCAAATAGAACAGATGAAAGAGATGCGTGCGAAGGTGGTCGAATCTCTCCTGAGAGCTCTGATTATAAATTTACAACAGGGAAAAGCGGTGTCTGATACGCCGAAAACAGAAAATTCACTCTTTTTCCAACAATTTGCGACATTAATTAGTAGATATCACCATTCTCCTGCGTACTTTTACGCAGAGAAATTAGGAATCACTTCGCAAGAGTTGAATATCCGGTGTAAGCAAGGAGCCGGTATCTCTGCGGCCGAGTGGATTAGTGAGTTCGTATTGCTGGAAGCAAAAGACCTGTTATCGAAAACCCGTCTGCGTCCTTCGCAGATTGCAACGATGCTGGGATTTGCCAACCACGACACTTTCTCGCGTTGGTTCCGCAGGCATACCGGGGAGATTCCGACGGAATGGAGATAACACTAAGTATATGAATACGATAGATTTATTATTTGAGAACACAAAGATTAAAGGAAAAGTCATTTTATCAGACTCCTTACATGAAAACAAGGCTTTGCTGAAGGATAAAACCTTGTATAAGTTTATATGGGTTTTGTCCGGTCAACTGGAGCTGGATGTCGACCACCAACCGGTCGTATTGAAAGAAGGCCAGTTACTCACCTTGTCCCATCTGCACCATGTGGACTTTGTACGGGTGGACGGCGAGTATCTGTCTTTGTTGTTCAACAGTAATTTTTATTGTATTTATGGCAACGACCATGAGGTTTCGTGCAACGGGTTGCTGTTTCACGGTTCCTCGCATGTCGTTATCTTTGATTTGTCCGGTGAGGAGCGGCGGAAAATCGCGACGCTGACCGGGATTATGCGCGAAGAATTTGAAAGTCGCGACCATTTGCAGGACGAAATGCTCCGCGTGCTGTTGAAACGCTTTATTATATTATGTACGCGTATCGCAGAAAACAGGCAGGGCGTAAGGAAGGAAAACGGAATGCAGTTCGAGACGATTCGCAAGTTTTATGTTCTGGTCGATACCCATTTCAAAGAAAAGAAACAAGTGCAGGAATATGCCGATATGCTGAATAAGTCGCCCAAGACGCTGGCTAACCTGCTGTCTAGCTACCAACAACCTTCGGCCATCCGCGTAATCCATAACCGGGTGCAGGCAGAGGCGGAGCGCTTGCTGCTCTATTCATCCAAAAGCTCCAAAGAGATTGCCCTGATGCTGGGTTTTGAAGACCAGGCCACCTTCAGCCGCTTTTTCAAAAATGCCACCGGATTGAGTACGACTGAGTATCGGAAGAAGAATAAAATCATCAAAGAATAGCGCAACATTTGTTTCTCCCGTTTGCTTATCGGATTGGGTTATAAGTTCTGAACCGATTTTGTCCGGCTGCTTTCCCATGCCGCTTCAATCAGGCGGATAACGTCTACCACTTCGCGGGCATCGCTTTCTAAAATGATGCCGTTACGGATATGCTGGTAAATGTTTTCGTAGAAAGCACCGTAATTGCCTGGGAGGCTCGGATATCGTTCGCGTACATTTATAGTATTCTTTTCGGTATGCAGGAGACCCCAGATGGAGGAATCCTCTTCGCCCCAATGAGGGGAATCGGGCATCAGGCCGCTTGTCAGGTCCTCTTCCTGGCGGTCGAGGCCGTATTTGAC
Source organism: Parabacteroides sp. AF17-3 (assembly GCF_003635445.1). Taxonomy (NCBI): domain Bacteria; kingdom Pseudomonadati; phylum Bacteroidota; class Bacteroidia; order Bacteroidales; family Tannerellaceae; genus Parabacteroides; species Parabacteroides sp. AF17-3. The sequence goes on from NZ_QTMM01000005.1 coordinate 131,474, forward strand.
GAAAGAACCTTCCGTGCCGTGCAGGATGAAACGCGGCTCACGTTCGCACATCAGGTAGCTGGCTTTCAGGGTGATTCTTACGTCAGGGGCTTTGGAGGGTTTCAGGAGATGGATGATGAAATAATCGTCTACCACACCGTTATCGCGCAAGGTGGCGATGTCGGCAAAGATGGCCTGCGGCATACCGAACAATTGCACGGCCTGGTCTATCACATGTGCTCCCAGATTGTAAGTCATGCCTCCGCCGGCTTCGCCTGTTTCTTTCCAGGTGCCTTGTTTGATGAAATTGCGGAAACGGGGGAAGGTCGATTCGAACTCGACCAGGCGTCCGAGCAGGTTTTTAGCGAGTATTTCCTTAACGGTCAGGAAATCGCTGTCCCAACGGCGGTTCTGATAAACACTCAATGTTAGTCCTTTTCCGGCGGCGAGGGCGACCAGTTCATTGGCTTCTTCTACCGTTTGGGTAAAAGGTTTTTCTACAATGACATGTTTTCCGGCTTCAAGTGCGCGACGGGCATATTCATAATGGGAACTGTCGGGAGTGTTGACTACGACCAGTTCCAGACCGTCCACTTCCAACAATTCGTCGAAGCTGCGGACGATGCGGGCTTGCGGATACCGTTCGCGGGCCAGGTTTTTGCTTCGTTCGGTGATAGCCGTCAGTTCGAAATGCGGATTCGTGCTGATAAACGGGGCATGAAATACCTGTCCTGACATTCCGTAAGCGGCTAATCCTGTTTTAATTTTATTCATAACATATAAGAGTTTGATTGATAAAGCAGCCGAATTATGTATTCGGCTGTATGTGATCCCAATCGGCACCGTTATTCGCTCCTATAATCCAGTTAAAGGCATAGTGGCGTTCTATCACGATTCCAGCGTCGATTCCGGTCGGAGCTTTTTGCCCATGAATGCGTGCATCCACACAGGCCCAGTCGTAACGCAATGTAAGGTCTGCTTCATCCAGTATTTCCTTTTCCGGACGCGAATAGCCTTTGGACAATAAGTCCTGCAATCCTTTATGTTGCCAGAAAATAGCAGCCAGGACGGGCACATCGACAATTTCGGACGGATAGGAGAGGTCGTCGACAACACCTGCCGCCCAAAGCAGCACGGCGCAGCATTCATAACGCCATACGAACTGGATACAGGTTTGCCGTTCGGGTTTGGGGTCATTGATATAGGCTGTCTCTTTTTCCGTAAGGTAAGATTTGACGCCATACAAATCGTTCATCTTGTTGAAATAAAAGAGAGCTTTTTCGCGGTCCGAATCTTCCGAGAGGATGACTTCCGAATAGACGGCAACGGCAAACAATGCGGCTGCCCGTTCCACCATTTCTTCACGGCTTCTCATCTGCACTTCGCTTTCCAGGACTTCACAGGGCAGTTGTTCCATATAAGGAATGTTTCTTGCTTTGAGCAGGGCGTTTGAGCGCAGACGTCTTTTCATATCGGCAGGCGATTCTTGGGGGCGGTTTCCGTCCAGCAGGTCAGCATTGGCAATCGGGATAAATTCCGTCAACTGGCTTTCGCCTTTGATAGAGAATAGCAATTTGCCTTCCTGGGTATATATCTGCATGCTGGGGTAGAGCAGGAAGCCGTTTACATCGTTCGCAATGGCGAAGAGGCCGTTGATGATATAGCTGGTGCGATCTCCATTGTCGTCGATATCGAAAGTGATACCGGTTACGCAGTTGAATACGCGGATTTGCTGTAAAACGTTCTCCTTCAGTTCAACCAGCGGAGTTTCTGCTGAAGAAAAATAGTTTGCCATCCCGGCTGTATGGGAGGCGATGAAATCAGGCTTGTCCTGCCGGTGATTGATATTGAAGGAGATCGTTGAATCGTCTGCAAGGGTCAGGAGGATATTTCCGTTTTCCGGTGTGAACTCTTTTGTCATTTCCTTAAAATGCTCCCGGATGGCTGTTTCGATGCGGCCGGGGTCGCCAATGACTGTGTATAGCGTGATATTCGCTTTTTCCATATTTGTCTGATTTTATTCTTTTGCGAATATACTGTATTATTTAATTATTAATGATATAATTCGTTTTATTTCTTTTCGAGCAGTGGAATATATTCGGCATATCCTTCCTCTTTCATCTTTTCCTTTGGGATAAATTTCAGGGAGGCACTGTTGATACAATAACGTAATCCTCCTTTGGCGATAGGGCCGTCATTGAACACATGTCCCAGGTGTGCGTCTCCTGTTTTGCTGCGTACCTCCGTCCGGTTCATGCCATAAGATTTGTCTGTTTTTTCCATAATCAAACTTTTATCTATCGGCTTTGAAAAGCTGGGCCAGCCACAGCCGGAGTCGAATTTATCCGTCGAAATGAATAATGGCTCGCCGGTTGTGATATCTACGTAGATGCCTTCCCGTTTTTCGTTCCAGTATTCATTCTTGAATGCCCGTTCCGTTGCATTCTGTTGTGTTACTGCATACTGTTCTGCTGTGAGTTTCGAACGTAGTGTTACGTCGTCCGGCTTTTCGAATTTCTTTTCCGAGGCAGTCTTATCGTTTGTATTCATGTCTGTTTTTTTTGAAAGTTGATTACTCCTTGTAACTTGTGCCATTACTATCACGTTTGTCAATAGCAAAGCGGCAGTTAATATAAAACTCTTCATATCTGATATTTGTTTATATGGATTTATTTCTTTTCGAGTTTAGTTCGTCATAACATGAAATACTGGCACAAATTAAGAAACTTTTTCTTGATAATTAGAGCGTCATCGAAAAACTGTAATTCAGGTATATTTATCCGTAATGTGTATACAATATAATAGGTTGCATCCGAATACATTTGTAACAGAATAAAAATGTATAGATTATGGGTGAAAAAAAGAAGGTATCACAGATTACGAGGCGTGGTTTTATTAAAACATCGGTAGCAGCCGGAGGTGCTTTATTGGCATCCAATTTGGTTCCGTTAGCTGCATGTTCCACCAATAACGGACAGGGAGAAGAACCCGGAGAAAATGGAGGAACAACAAATAATCCGTCAGGTGAAGCAGCGGCAGTTTATATGTTAACAGAGATTTCTCCGGCTAGTTTGCTGCGGATCTATGAAGCACTAGGGCGTTCAGCTTCAGGTAAAGTTGCCGTGAAACTGAGTACGGGAGAACCCGGCGGGCATAATTTCCTGCAACCGGCACTTATCAGCGATCTGGTGCGGAAAGTAAACGGAACTATCATTGAATGTAATACAGCTTATGCCGGCGGGCGTTCCAATACGGAAGCCCACCTGAAAGCAGCGGCAGATCATGGTTTTACAGCTATTGCAGATGTCGATATCATGGACTCGGAAGGGGAGATCAGTCTGCCGGTGAAAGGGGGAAAACATCTTACGGAGGATATTGTAGGTTCCCATTACACCAATTATGACTTTACGGTTGTTCTATCCCATTTCAAAGGACATGCCATGGGCGGCTTCGGCGGAGCGATAAAAAATATATCTATCGGTATTGCTTCGGCTTCCGGAAAGGCGTGGATACACTCAGCCGGTAAAACCAGAAATGTGGAAGAGATGTGGGGACAATTGCCTGAACAGGATATTTTTCTGGAATCGATGGCTGAAGCTGCCAAAGCGGTAGTTGATCATTGTGGTGATAAGATACTTTATATCAGTGTGATGAATAATTTATCGGTGGATTGCGATTGCGATTCGCATCCGGAAGATCCGCAAATGGCAGATATCGGTATCCTGGCCTCACTGGATCCGGTAGCATTGGATAAAGCCTGTGTGGACATGGTGTATAGTTCACCTGATGAAGGACGGAGTCGCTTGATCGAACGGATGGAGTCGCGCCACGGCATTCATACACTTGAACATGCAGAAGCAATCGGTATCGGTAGTCAGAAGTATAATTTAATCAGACTGGATGTATAAAAAGGAGTTTTGCATCAGGTCAAAAAGACGCCATTTATATCTTTATAGGTATGATCGCTTGAAATAAATCAGTTTGAGAACGTTTTTGTTTGAAAAAAATAGTATATTTGTATATTCACAACCTAATAGATATGAGTGATGATGAACTATTCGAACTATCTTTACATTGCTATCCGGGCAGCGATAGATGCCGGTAAAGCTATCATGGATATTTATACAGATCCTGCATCTGATTTTGAAATTGAACGCAAAGCTGATAATTCTCCGCTGACAAAAGCAGACAAAGCTGCTCATAAGCTGATAATGAATGTCCTTTCCGTGACCCCGTATCCGATATTGAGCGAGGAAGGGAAGGATATTCCGCATGCTGAACGGGCTGCCTGGGAAACTTTCTGGCTGGTTGATCCGCTGGACGGAACCAAGGAGTTTATTAAAAAGAACGGTGAGTTTACTGTAAATATCGCTTTGATTCAAAAGGGAGTCCCTGTATTGGGAGTTATTTATGTGCCTGTGCGGAAAGAACTCTATTTTTCGGCTGACTCTGTAGGAGCTTATAAGTTGATTGCAGATTGTGACCTGCAACCTTCTATGGATGAGATTATGCAAAAGGCTACGCGACTGCCTGTATCTATGGGACATCAGGGTATTGTCGTTGTCGCTTCCCGTTCGCATCAGAGTCCGGAGACGACCGATTTTATAGAGAATCTGCGGAAACAAGGACAGCCTGTTACCTTGATCAGTAGCGGTAGTAGCCTGAAAATCTGTCTGGTGGCAGAAGGAAGTGCGGATATTTATCCCCGTTTTGCACCGACAATGGAATGGGACACAGCTGCCGGTCATGCGATCGCAAGAGGGGCCGGATGTGACGTATTCCACATAGATGGCCGAACTCCGTTGAAATACAATAAGAAGGATTTGCACAACCCCTGGTTTATCGTGAAACCTCTTTCTTCCATTTGCTGATTATTTTGGTCAAAAGGATTAAAATAGGGTTTTTGCGTACGAATAACGTTAATTTTCTTATTACATTTGCACCTTATCTGAGAAATTTAGACAGATTAGGAACGCGATGAACTTCGAAATATTATTTGTATTGCTAGCCCTGGCCGGAATGGTTGCGGCATTGATATGGGATAGGATGCGACCGGGAATGGTATTACTGACTGTTGTAGTATTATTCCTGGTCGTAGGAATATTGTCTCCAAAAGAAATGTTGGAGGGATTCAGTAACAAAGGGATGATAACCGTCGGCATGCTCTTTTTGGTGAGTGAAGGAATCCGGCAGAGCGGGGCGCTCGGGCAAGTTATCAAGAAACTGCTTCCGGAAGGAAAAACTACCGTTTTAAAGGCCCAGGTCCGGATGTTGCCTCCTATTGCATTTATTTCTGCCTTTCTTAATAATACTCCGGTAGTTGTTATTTTTGCCCCGATCATCAAACGATGGGCTGAGTCGGTAAAACTTCCGGCTACCAAATTTCTTATACCTCTTTCTTATGTAACCATATTAGGCGGTATTTGTACGCTGATCGGAACCTCCACCAACCTGGTTGTTCATGGTATGGTTATTGAAGCCGGCTACGAGGGGTTCACTATGTTTGAACTCGGAAAAGTCGGCATTTTTATTGCCATAGCCGGTATCCTGTATCTGTTTGTATTCTCCAATAAGTTATTGCCCGATTCCCGTCAGGATAATTATGTGGACGATGGGGAAGAAGAGAGTCCGGGAAACCTGCATCGGGTGGAAGCTGTATTGGGTTCCCGTTTTCCCGGTATCAATAAGACATTGGGAGAGTTTAATTTTGCCCGCCATTACGGTGCTATCGTAAAGGAAGTGAAAAGTGGGGGAGAACGTTTCACTCATGATCTGGATAAGGTTACTTTGCATGAAGGCGATACACTGGTACTTTGGGCCGATGATTCGTTTATTCCGACGTGGGGAGAATCGAGTGTCTTCCTGATGCTTGCCAATGGTAATGAAAATACTGAACCGGTATCGAAAAAGAAACGTTGGCTGGCACTGGGGTTACTTATCTTTATGATTGTAGGGGCTACAGTTGGCGAATTGCCGGCCGTGAAAGAAGCCATTCCGGGGATGCGTCTGGATATGTTCTTTTTCGTTTGCATCACTACTATTATTATGGCTTGGACGAAGATATTTCCTCCGAAGAAATATACCAAATATATATCCTGGGATATTCTGATTACAATCGCTTGTGCGTTTGCTATCAGTAAGGCGATGGAAAATTCCGGTTTTGCAGCCTTGGTAGCCAGCTATATCATTAGTATGGCTGACAATCTTGGGCCGTATGCTCTGCTTGCCATTATTTTTATCATAACAAATATTTTTACCGAACTGATAACGAACAATGCGGCAGCGGCCTTGAGTTTTCCGATAGCATTGTCGGTCGCTACACAGTTGGGAGTAAACCCGACACCATTCTTTGTGGTGATTTGTATGGCGGCGTCAGCCAGTTTCAGTTCTCCGATCGGTTATCAGACGAATCTGATCGTACAAGGTATCGGTAGTTATAAGTTTACGGATTTCGTCCGTGTGGGATTGCCGTTGAACCTGATTACGTTTTTGATTTCCGTGTTCGTGATACCGATGATCTGGGAGTTTTAATATAAAAGGTAATAAGAAATAAAATGAATAATACACAGCCGAATAATATATATCCGATTTTCGACCGTATGTTGGGAAGAGAGGATAAAGAGGTGCTTTTGAAACAACGTAGTGTGATGGTTTGGTTTACCGGGCTGAGTGGTTCCGGTAAAAGTACGATTGCCATTGCTTTGGAGCGTGAGTTGCATAAGCGCGGTCTGTTATGCCGTATTCTGGATGGCGATAATATCCGTAGCGGTATCAATAACAATTTGGGATTTTCTGCGGAAGACCGGGTGGAGAATATCCGTCGTATTGCGGAAGTAAGCAAACTATTTATTGACACCGGTGTTATAACTATAGCGGCTTTTATCAGTCCGAACAATGAGTTAAGGGAGATGGCTTCTACGATTATCGGAAAAGATAATTTCCTGGAAATTTATGTGAATACGCCGATCGAAGAATGTGAGCGGCGTGACGTAAAAGGATTGTATGCAAAAGCCCGCAAGGGAGAGATCAAAGATTTTACAGGCGTTTCGGCCCCATTCGAAGCACCGGAGCATCCGGCTTTGTCATTGGATACCTCGGTGTTGAGCCTCGAAGAGTCGGTAAATAAATTATTGGAATTGATATTGCCTAAAGTGAAAGTATAGAAAGAAATGAGCTATCCCGTTCCCGTGCTTGATACGGGATCGCAAAGGCACAGACCGTATCCTATATGTATCTTTTGATATTGCTGGTTCTTCTGCGGCCCCGTGTCAAGCACGGGGACAAGATAGCTCACATCTGATAAACATTGAAACAATAAATATAACAAATATAAACTATGTCAGATTACAAATTAAGCCATCTACAGGAGCTGGAAGCAGAATCTATCCATATCATACGGGAGGTTGCTGCTGAATTTGAAAATCCTGTGATGCTTTATTCTATCGGTAAAGACTCATCGGTGATGGTCCGGTTGGCAGAAAAAGCCTTTGCTCCGGGAAAAGTGCCGTTTCCTTTGATGCACATTGATTCTAAATGGAAGTTTAAGGAAATGGTTCAGTTCCGTGATGAATATGCAAAAAAGTTCGGATGGAACCTGATCGTTGAATCAAATATGGAAGCATTTCATGCCGGTGTAGGACCTTTTACGCATGGTAGCAAGGTACATACCGACCTGATGAAAACACAGGCGTTGTTGCATGCCCTCGACAAATATAAGTTTGATGCCGCTTTTGGTGGCGCCCGCCGTGACGAGGAAAAGAGTCGTGCCAAAGAACGTATTTATTCGTTCCGCGACAAGTTCCATCAATGGGACCCGAAGAACCAGCGTCCAGAATTATGGGACATTTACAATGCTCGTGTCCATAAAGGTGAAAGTATCCGTGTCTTTCCGTTATCCAACTGGACTGAACTGGATATCTGGCAGTATATCCGCCTGGAGAATATTCCGATCGTTCCTTTATACTATGCCAAGGAACGCCCTATCGTTGAACTCGACGGTAATCTGATTATGGCTGACGACGACCGTTTGCCGGAACAGTATCGCGACCAGATCAAAATGCGTATGGTCCGTTTCCGTACACTCGGATGTTGGCCTTTGACCGGAGCGGTAGACAGCGATGCCGATACAATCGAAAAGATCGTGGAAGAGATGATGACAACCACCAAAAGCGAACGCACCACTCGTGTAATCGACTTTGACCAGGATGCCAGCATGGAACAGAAGAAACGGGAAGGATATTTTTAATTTTCAATTCTCCATTTTCAATTTTGAATTAAATTATGGCAACATTAAATATAAAAGAATTCCTGGACAGGGACGAACAGAAAGATTTGCTTCGTTTCCTGACGGCAGGTTCGGTAGATGACGGTAAATCGACCTTAATCGGACGTCTGCTGTTCGACAGTAAAAAGATATATGAAGACCAGCTGGATGCCCTTGAACGTGACAGTAAACGTATGGGAAATGCCGGCGACCATATCGATTATGCCTTATTGCTTGACGGCTTGAAGGCCGAACGTGAACAAGGTATTACGATCGACGTGGCTTACCGTTACTTCAGTACGAACAACCGTAAGTTTATCATCGCCGATACTCCGGGACACGAACAATATACCCGTAACATGATAACCGGCGGTTCGACTGCCAACCTGGCTATTATCCTGGTGGATGCCCGTACCGGTGTAATTACGCAGACCCGCCGCCACACTTATCTGGTTTCTTTGCTGGGTATCAAACATGTGGTACTGGCTGTGAATAAAATGGACCTGGTTGACTTCGACAAACAAATATTCGATAAGATTGTCGCTGATTATAAGGCGTTCGTGAAATCCTTGAATATTCCGGATATCACTTATATCCCGCTTTCTGCTTTGGATGGTGATAATGTGGTGGATAAGAGCGACCGCACTCCCTGGTATGAAGGACCGTCTCTACTGGATTTCCTGGAAACAGTGCCAATCGACCAGGATCGTAATTTCGAAGATTTCCGTTATCCGGTACAATATGTATTGCGTCCGAACCTGGACTTCCGTGGCTTCTGCGGTAAGGTCTCCAGCGGTATCATCCGTAAAGGAGATACGGTGATGGCTTTGCCTTCACGCAAAACATCGAAAGTGAAAAGTATCGTTACTTACGATGGCGAATTGGATTATGCTTTCCCTCCCCAGTGCGTTACCATTACTCTGGAAGACGAAATCGACGTTTCCCGTGGCGAAATGCTGGTACATCCGGATAATCTGCCGATGGAAGACCGTAACTTCGAATCGATGCTGGTCTGGATGGATGAAGAACCGATGGATATGTCCAAACAGTTCTATATCAAGCATACGACCAACCTGACCCGTGCACGTGTGGACAGTATCCGTTATAAGATGAATGTCAATACAATGGAGCAGTTGTCGGTTGAGAACGGACAGTTGACTGCCGATAGTTTGCCGATGAAACTGAATGAGATCGCCCGTGTTGTGTTTACGACCGGAAAAGAACTGTTCTTTGACCCTTATCAGAAGAATAAACAGACGGGAGCCTTTATCCTGATCGACCCGATTACCAACAACACGTCGGCTGTCGGAATGATTATCGACCGGGTGGATGCCAAAGATATGGTGACAGAGGATGCTCTGGCTGTATTGAACCTGCCGGAACTCGGAATAGGCGAAGAACATTATGAGGCGATTCGTACGGTATGTGAAGAATTAGGACGCCAGGGCGTTCCTGTGAAATGTATAACTGAAAAGAAATAACTTATGGGGTTGCTGGAATTTGATAAATTGCCAATCAATACGCTGGTTGGTGCGGACTGGAAGACGTTTAAGGCTGTGACAGCCGATAAAACGATCGACAAAGGTTTTCGAAACAAGTATTATCTGACAAAATCGGTATGCCGCCTGCTTAGTTTACTGCAACCTTTAGAAGACGCCCGTTATCGTAAAATAGCGGATAAACCGTTGGAGATGGACCCGGTGTTCATACTGGGTCATTGGCGTAGCGGTACGACATTCGTACACAATGTATTTTCGTGCGACAAGCATTTCGGATACAACACCACGTATCAGACGGTATTCCCGAACCTGATGCTTTGGGGACAACCTTTCTTTAAGAAGAATATGTCATTCCTGATGCCCGACAAACGTCCGACCGACAATATGGAGCTGAAGGTCGACCTTCCGCAGGAAGAAGAGTTTGCTTTGGCGAACATGATGCCGTATACTTATTATAATTTTTGGTTTTTCCCGAAACACATGCTGGAATATTGCGACCGGTATCTGTTGTTCGACAATACGACCGAGCACGAATTGAAAGTGTTTAAGGAAACTTTCCTGAAACTTGTCAAGATATCGCTCTGGAATACACACGGCTCACAGTTCCTGAGTAAGAACCCGCCGCATACCGGACGTGTGAAAACATTGTTGGAAATGTTTCCGAATGCCAAATTCATTTATCTGAAGCGTAATCCTTATACCGTATTTGAGAGTACACGCAGTTTCTTTACAAATACGATACAACCGCTTCGTTTGCAAGATATCACTAATGAACAGATTGAAAGCAATCTTATTGAAGTATATCGCCGCTTGTTCTACAAGTTTGAAGAGCAGAAAGGGCTTATTCCTGAAGGGAACCTGGTAGAAGTGAAATTCGAAGATTTCGAACAGGATGCTTTTGCGATGACCGAAGATATTTATCGCAAATTAAACCTGCCGGGATTTGAATCGTCTAAAGCCGAGATAGAGAAATATCTGGGAAAGAAGAAGGGATATAAAAAGAACCAGTACAAATACGACGACCGTACAGTACAGATCGTTGAAGAGAACTGGGGAATGGCTCTCAAGGAGTGGGGATATTCTTTATGATATTCTTTCAACTTTTAAGCAAAGCTTATGAATTATATAAAGAATATATTGTTATTTTTGTTTGCGGGCAGTCAGTTGTCGACTATCGCCGGACAGGAGAAGGTTGTGCCTTTTGCGTTTGGCGATATGGATCAATGGGTTGTCCGTGAAATCCAGGAGTCTGGAATTATAGGTGGAAATAAGAAGCATCTGTATGAGGTGGGACCGACGGATACGATTGTCGGCAATACCGCTTATCACAACCGGGGAGGTTCGCCGTGGGCGAATTCCAATGTGATGGCGAAAGTGGCCGGAGTAGTGAAGACGAATACATCTGTTTTTCCGGAAAGGAGAGGAGATGGCTGGTGTGCCCGCCTGGAAACACGTATGGAAAGTGTAAAGGTTTTTGGCCTGGTCGATATTGAAGTGGTTGCGGCCGGTTCTGTCTTCCTGGGTTCGGTTCATGAACCGATCAAGGGGACAAAGAATCCCCAGGCTATGCTGAACAGCGGTGTTCCTTTTACAAAGAAACCGACGGCAATCCGTTTCGATTATAAGGTAAAGGCAGCACCCGAAAAAGACCGTATCCGCAGTACAGGATTCAGCCGTAAGTCGAAAGTGGCCGGGCAGGATTCTATCGCAGCGATTTTGTTTTTGCAGAAACGCTGGGAAGATAAGGAAGGTAATATATATGCTAAAAGGGTAGGAACGATGGTTCAACGTTATGTCTCATCGACAGATGGTTGGGTGAACGACGCTACTTATCCGATTATGTATGGCAATATATCCGGCCATGCGGATTACAAACCATACATGTGCATACAGGTAGAGGAACGTTATGCAACGAACAGCCAGGGCGAGAGCGTCCCGGTAAAGGAGATCGGCTGGGCAGAGGAAGGAGACGAACCTACACATATGGTTTTACAGTTTACTTCCAGCCATGGAGGCGCCTATATCGGTTCTCCCGGCAATACGTTCTGGATTGATAATGTAAAACTGGTATATTAATTTTCAATTATAATGGTGGAGGCAAAGATAAAAGCACTGCGTGATGAGTTGGAACAGCATAATTATAATTATTATGTACTTTCCACACCGACGATATCAGACCGTGAGTTTGATGAGAAGATGAAAGAATTACAGGCATTGGAGGAAGCTCATCCTGAATTTGCCGATCCGCATTCACCGACGCAGCGGGTGGGAAGCGACTTGTCGAAGGAATTTGAACAGGTAGTCCACCAGTATCCGATGCTTTCTTTGGGAAATACCTATTCCGAAGAAGAAATACGTGATTTCTATGAGCGGACGGAACGTGCTTTGAACGAGCCTTTCGAGATTGTTGCCGAGTTGAAATATGACGGAACTTCCATTTCGTTGATTTATGAGAACGGACGCCTGGTCCGTGCCGTGACCCGTGGCGACGGAACCCGTGGCGATGATGTGACGGCTAATGTAAAGACAATCCGTTCTGTCCCGTTAAAGTTACGGGGGGATAACTATCCGGAAAACTTTGAGATACGGGGTGAAATTCTATTGCCCTGGGCAGAATTCGACCGTCTGAACAAGGAACGTGAAGAGCAGGAAGAACCGCTTTTCGCCAATCCTCGTAATGCTGCTTCAGGCACATTGAAACAACAGAATCCGGCTATCGTGGCTTCACGTAAACTGGATGCTTATTTTTATTATTTACTGGGTGAAGGTCTTCCTGCCGACGCTCATTACGAAAATCTACAGATTGCTCGTACCTGGGGATTTAAAATACCTGATGTCATCCGTAAATGCGACAGCTTGCAGGATATTTTCGACTATATCGCTTATTGGGATGTGGAACGGAAGAACTTGCCGGTGGCTACTGATGGCATCGTATTGAAAGTAAATTCACTGCGCCAGCAGAAGAATCTGGGATTCACCGCCAAGAGTCCCCGTTGGGCAATTGCTTATAAATTTCAGGCAGAGCGGGCGGTAACACGTCTCAACTCAGTCTCTTTTCAGGTAGGACGCACAGGGGCAGTTACTCCGGTTGCCAATCTGGAACCGGTATTGCTGGCTGGGACGACCGTCAAACGTGCCTCTCTGCATAACGCAGATATTATTGAAGGACTGGATTTGCATCTGGGAGATAATGTATATGTAGAAAAAGGCGGAGAGATCATTCCTAAGATCGTTGGTGTCGATGTCGATTCCCGTTCGATGTTGTTGGGTGCGAAAGTTACTTTTATCAAGACTTGCCCTGAATGCGGTACGCCTTTGTATCGTCCGGAAGGGGAGGCGGCCCATTATTGTCCGAATGAAGCCGGTTGTCCGCCGCAGATTAAAGGTCGTATCGAACATTTCGTTACCCGCCGCGCCATGAATATAAATATCGGTCCGGAAACGGTAGAAGATTTGTATGAAGCCGGACTGGTAAAAAACGTTGCCGATCTGTATATATTGGAGATGCCGGACTTGTTGCGTCTGGAACGTTGGGCGGAGAAAAGTGCCCGTAACCTGATGGCGAGCCTTGAAGAATCCAAACAGGTACCGTTTGAACGGGTGTTGTTTGGGTTGGGTATCCGTTATGTCGGCGAGACTGTGGCAAAGCGCCTGGCATCTGCATTCCATTCGATGCAACAATTACAGGAGGCTTCCTTGGAGACATTGACGGAAGTGGATGAGATTGGCGAACGTATTGCCCGTAGTGTCGTAGACTATTTTGCCGACGAAAACAACCGTATCCTGGTAGCCCGCCTGCAAGAATACGGATTGCAAATGACGGTAGCCGAAGAAGTGCTGGCAAACCGTTCCGATAAACTGAAAGGATTGACAATCGTGATTAGCGGTACATTTACCCAACATTCACGTGACGAATATAAAGCCATGATCGAACAGCATGGCGGAAAGAACAGTGGTTCCGTCTCCGGCAAAACAGATTATATCCTTGCCGGGGAAAACATGGGTCCGGCCAAACTTGAAAAAGCAGCAAAGCTGGGAGTGAAGATTATAAATGAAACTGAATTCTTAAACATGTTGGCAGAATGAGACTGACGAACCATTTTATCCGTAAGAAAGTAAAGGCATTGGCTGGGCAGTCCGGAAAGCGTCAGAGTAACTTCTGTACCCTGAAAGATGCCCGCCATATCCTGGTGTTGTTTAATGCCGAAGACCGTGATGTCGTTGAGCCTTGCCTCAAAACATTACGTACGTTGAATAAGAATGTCAATGTTTGCGTCTATGTGTCCGGCGAAACGGTGCCAGAGATGAATCCGTCGTATATGGTTGTCCATGCCAAGACCGATCTGGATATGTGGTATATGCCAACGGATGAAATCCAAAAGAAGTTTTATTCATGCAATGCAGATATACTAATCGACCTTACCCAAGGTAATAATTATGTCATGCAATATTTGTTGTTGAAGCATCCCGGAACCTTAAAAGTCGGAGCAAAAAACGGTGAACTGGATTTATATGACCTCACGATTTCAATGACAGAAAACGCTGATATAAAGCATTTATTCGAACATATCTTATTTTATTTGCAGACAATCAGTTCCAAATGATATAATTTCGTTATTTTTGCAGTGCTAAATAACAAAAAAGGAATATTTTCCCCATGGCAGACATAAATTTAAAAGGAATGGGTGTGGCATTGATCACTCCCTTTAAGGACGACGAAAGTGTGGACTATGATGCGTTGAGCAAACTGGTAGACTACCAGGTGCAGAACGGAACCGATTATTTGGTAGTGTTAGGAACTACTGCGGAAACACCAACCCTCACTGAAGAAGAAAAAAAGAAAATTATCAGCCTCGTTGTAACTAAGGTTAACGGCCGTATTCCTATCGTTTTAGGTGTTGGCGGTAACTGTACCCGCACGATTGTTGAGAAATTAAAGAACGATAATTTTGATGGTATCGACGCTATCCTGTCTGTCGTACCTTATTATAATAAACCTTCCCAGGAAGGAATTTATCAGCATTACAAAGCTATTGCCGGAGCCACCAAACTTCCCATCGTATTATATAATGTACCGGGAAGAACAGGTGTAAATATGACTGCTGCTACAACACTCCGTATTGCACGTGAGTTTAAGAATGTAGTTGCTGTGAAAGAGGCTTCCGGTAATATCACCCAGATGGATGACATCATTAAGAATAAACCGGCGAATTTTAATGTTATTTCCGGTGATGACGGTATCACCTTTCCGTTGATTACATTAGGTGCGATCGGTGTTATTTCTGTTATCGGTAATGCTTTCCCCCGTGAATTCAGCCGGATGGTTCGTTTGGCGTTGGCCGGCGATTACGATCATGCCCGTACTATCCATCATCGTTTCACCGAATTATTCGAATTACTGTTTGTAGACGGTAATCCTGCCGGAGCGAAGAGTATGCTGAATGCAATGGGCTTCATTGAAAACAAACTGCGTCTGCCATTGGTGCCGACACGTATCACGACCTTCGAGAAGATACGTGACGTACTCCGTGAGTTGAGCATTAAATGTTGATGCACCCCGTGCTTGTCACGTCTGAATTTTGAACGATTATTTCCTGAAATAAAAACAATTGTTTTTGAAACTAAATACTTAAGTTATTGTAGTTAAATACTTAAGTATCTGAAATCAAAAACAATTGTTTTTTTCTTTTATATGATTGATTCGAATTTGTAATCATTTACTCCGTCCCCATATTATTTCATACAATTGCTTTCAGCTTTCAGTTATCTATCGATGGTTTATTTTTCAATCTGTCCGGCTGAAGGGATGAATTTGTAAAAAAATGTATACAAAAAATCAGTGTAAAACAACTTCCGGCAAAACATATGACTTTTGTCTTCAAAGCATATATGTTTTGTCATCAAAAGATAGGTCTTAACATTTCGAAATACCTATGCTTTGTCAGCGGATAACTACCCGTCAGTAAACGGATAACTATCGGTGGGCAAACGAATGCCTACTTATCTGAATTTGAATTCAATATAATCACCTTTCAGCCAAGTCCATTCTTTTTCAAGGCGGACATGTGGCTGAAACCTGAAAGGTGAAGTTTGGGAACACCTCCGGAGAATTAATTTTCTTCTGCCGGCTGGTATAAATACCGTTTGATGCTGCGCTTCGGTGTTTTTTCGAACTCTTCTTGATACAATTTGAAGCAGGTTACTTTGCTGTAGCCCGGTATCTCTGTATTGAGCTGGTCGATGTTTTGTTGCATCAGCTTTTCTATTTCGGAATGTTGGATGCCTGCTTTGTCAACCTGTTCCCAATCCGGATAGATCAGGGCAACCAGTTTGCCGCCTTGCGAGATTACCAACGATTCGGAAACATAAAGCATGTTGTTCAGGCGGTCTTCTATTTCTTCCGGATAGATGTTCTGTCCGCTTGGTCCCAGAATCATGGATTTGCTACGTCCGCGGATATAGAGGAAACCGTCGGAATCTATTGTTCCCAGGTCGCCGGTACGCATCCAGCCGTCGGGCATCATGACCGCTTTGGTCGCTTCCGGATTCTTGTAATATCCCAACATGACGTTCATGCCGCGTACCAGGATTTCGCCTACTTCGTTAACCGGGTCGGCAGAGTCGATACGCGCTTCCATCCGGTCGACAATGCGGCCGACAGAACCTTGTCTGAACGTATCCCATTGTTCGTATGCCACCAACGGACCGCATTCCGTCATTCCGTAGCCAACAGTATACCGGAACTTGATGGAGCGGAGAAATTCTTCCACCTCTTTGTTCAGGGCGGCGCCACCGATTACCACTTCGCCGAATTTACCTCCGAAAGAATCATTCAATTTCTTTGCAATGGTGTCGAGCACTTTCTGGTCGAGGTAGGGGACTTTCAGCAGTAATTTGATGAGCGGCTTTTCCAGTTCCGGGAATATCTTGTTCTTGACGATTTTCTCGATGATAAGAGGTACGGCGAGTATCAATGCCGGTTTCACACGGGCAAATGCTTCGGCGATAATCTTCGGGCTCGGTGTGCGGGTAAGGAAATGCACATGGCATCCTTTGTTCACACAATTCAGAATCTCGAAAGCCAGGCCATACATATGTGCCATCGGCAACATGCAGACCACACTGTCTCCCGGATGGATAAACGGCAGGTTGTCGTAAGCAAACTGCGTATTGCTCCATAAGCTGCGGAAAGGAATCATAACCCCTTTAGAGAAGCTGGTCGTCCCCGAAGTATAGTTCAATACAGCCAGTTCTTCCGGTTGTTCGACATGATATTTAACATCGGCAGCCGTGAAGGAGCGGGGATATTTCTTTCCGAAATACTCGTTAATCCTGTCGCGCACTACCCGTACTTCCTTATTCTTGCTCTTGATGATGGAGAAATTGTCCAGCATCATGAACAGTTTGACATCGGGCATCATCTGCTCGTTCATATTCTCCCAGTTGTTGGCTCCGGCCAGTACGGCCTTTGCCCCTGAATGGTTTACAATATGATGGATATTGTCCGGCTTGAACTCGTGGAGGATGGGGACGGCAACCGCACCATACGCCAGTATGCCGAAAAAGCAGATGGCCCAGTTAGACGAATTTCGTCCGACCAGCGCGACTTTGTCTCCTTTCTTTATTCCTGCATGTTCGAGTATTATATGAAATTTTTCGATACGCCGGGCCACATCTTTATAATGGTACGTGTGTCCATTATAATCTGAGAAAGCAGGCAGGTCCCAATGTTCCTTGATGCTGTTCTCTATAAGTCCTAAAAAACGATTTTCCATGAAGATATATTTATATGAATAACCATGAAAACAAAACGAATGTTGCAAATATAGTAAAAAATACAGACGCTATTATTTTGTTTATTCATGAAAAGTATTTATGTTTGCGGTATTCGTATAAATCTTTGTATATTATATGATTATAAAAGGTTACAGAAAACTCTTCAATTGTTTGATGTTCTATCTTTAAACAATACATTCTTTCCCGGACAGAACCGTCTGTGGCACGGTTTACTATTTTCTTATTCTTAGTTATTTCTTAAAAAATACTGTGTTCAATATGAGTACGACAACAGCTCAGCGTGCACCCCGCAGTGCATCCAATTTTGCTCCGGCGGCGGAAGCAAATGGGTATGGTATGAACGACCGTATCAAACGGTTACGCCAGCTTTCTTTTGAGGCTGAACCTTCCCTGTCTATCGAACGGGCGCTTATCGAAACCCGTTTCTACAAGGAGAATTACGGGAAATATCCTGTTCCGATCCTGAGAGCATTGAACTTTCTTGAGATATGCCGGCAAAAGACCATCTATATAGGTAAAGACGAACTGATTGTGGGTGAACGTGGTCCGGCACCGAAAGCTGTTCCTACTTTTCCCGAGCTGACCTGCCATAGTGTGGAAGACCTGCATGTGCTGAATACCCGTGAATTGCAACGTTATACCATCAGCCAGGAAGATATAAATACTTATGAACGCGAAGTAATCCCATACTGGAAAGGCCGTACTCAGCGTGAACGTATTTTCAGCCATGTCCCGAAAGAATGGAAAGAGGCTTATGAAGTCGGTATGTTTACCGAATTTATGGAACAGCGTGCTCCGGGACATACGGCTCTTGACGGAAAAGTCTACCGCTACGGTTTGCTGGACCTGAAAGAACGGATTGCCGGCGAACTGGCAAATCTCGATTTTATGAATGACCCTGAAGCGACGGATAAACAGGAGGAACTTACCGCCATGTCTATCTCCTGCGATGCCGCCATTCTCTTTGCCGAACGTCATGCCGACTTGGCGGACGAAATGTCGATGGCGGAGAAAGACCCGGTGCGGGCTGCCGAACTTCGTAAGATAGCTGAAGTTTGCCGTTGGGTTCCGGCCCATGCTCCCCGTACGTATTGGGAAGCTATCCAGATGTATTGGTTTGTCCATCTGGGAACTATTACCGAACTGAACGGCTGGGATGCCATGAACCCGGGACATTTCGACCAGCATCTGGCTCCTTTCTATGAAAAGGAAATAGCTGCGGGAACCCTTACCCGTGATGAAGCCAAAGAATTGATGTCCTGCTTCTTTATCAAGGTAAATAACCATACGGCACCGCCGAAGGTCGGTATTACCGCCAAGGAAAGCGGAACCTATAACGACTTTACCAACCTGAATATCGGAGGAGTGAAAGCCGACGGCAGTGACGGGGTAAGCGAAGTTTCTTATATCATGCTTGAAACGATTGAGGAACTGCATATCCTGCAACCGGGAAGTGCTATTCATATCGGTGCCCGTACGCCGGAACGGTTCCTGCGGGCCGGATGCAAGGTGATTCGCCAGGGACACGGTTATCCGTCGGTATTCAATCCGGACGTGTATATCCAGGAACTGATGCGACAGGGGAAATCCCTGCATGATGCCCGGGAAGGAGGTTGCAGCGGTTGTATCGAGGTGGGTGCTTTCGGGAAGGAGGCTTATGTGCTGACCGGCTATCTGAATGTCCCGAAGATACTGGAAGTAACCCTTCACAATGGTGTCGACCCGGTGTCCGGCCGTAAAGTAGGACTGGAGACCGGTAATCCGTGTGACTTTGCCGGTTACGATGATTTATACGCCGCCTTTATGAAACAAGTGCATTATTTTGTGGATATGAAGGTGCGTGTAAGCAATTATATCGACCGGATGTTTGCCAAATATGCACCGGCCACATTCCTTTCCCTGTTTATCGACGATTGTATTGCCAAAGGACGCGATTATTACAACTGCGGACCGCGTTATAACACCACTTATATACAATGTACGGGGCTGGGTACAATAACCGACAGCCTCTCCTCCTTGAAGAAACATGTCTTTGAAGACAAACGCTTTTCGATGGATGAAATGCTGAAAGCAATGGCTGACAATTTTGCCGGAGCGGAAGTTATGCGTCAGACAATCCTGAACCGTACGCCTTTCTTTGGTAATGATGACGAATATGCCGATGCTATTGCCGTCAAAGTATTCGATGATTTGTATGATGCTATTGAAGGCAAACCGAATACGAAAGGGGAGTGTTTTCACCTGAATATGCTGTCGACTACCTGTCATGTTTATTTCGGTAAGGTGATGGGAGCTACCCCGAACGGCCGTCTGGCAGAAAAGGCTATCTCCGACGGGACTTCTCCTTCACATGGTGCCGATACGCACGGACCGTCTGCCGTTATCAAGTCATTGGGCAAACTGGACCAGGTGAAGAGTGGCGGAACATTGCTGAACCAGCGTTTCCTTCCGAGCCTGTTGAAGCGGGAGGAAGATATATCGAAACTGGCTTCCCTGATTCGTAGTTATTTCGCTTTGGGCGGACATCATATCCAGTTTAATATTGTGGATACGGAAACGTTGTATGCCGCCCAGAAATGTCCGGAAGATTACCGCGACTTGTTAGTTCGTGTAGCCGGTTACAGTGATTATTTCAATGATATGAATGCTGACTTGCAGGCAGATGTGATTGCCCGTACGGAGCAGGAAAGCTTTTAGTAATTGAAAATTAAGAATTGAGAATTAGTTGATGGGGTTAATATTCGATATTAAGCGGTATGCTATCAATGACGGGCCGGGCATCCGGACGACTGTCTTTATGAAAGGGTGCCCGTTGTCGTGTGTTTGGTGTCATAATCCGGAGGGGGTATCCAGCCGGAAACAGAAACTCTATACAAAGAAGAAATGTATAGGATGCCGGACGTGTGTGGAGAATTGTCCGCAAAAGGCACTGGCTTTGACACCCGAAGGGATTGTTACCGACAATGCTCTCTGTCATTTGTGCGGCAAATGTGCGGAGGTCTGTCCGGCTCTGGCAATGGAGATATCCGGAACCGAATATTCCGTAGATTACCTGATGAAGGAGATTGAAAAGGAAACGGTATTCATGGACCGGTCGGAGGGAGGCGTAACCTTTTGCGGAGGGGAGCCGTTGTTGCATCCGGATATGTTGCTGGAATTACTTCATCGTTGTGGTGACCTGGGTATCCATCGTGCCGTCGATACGACATTGTTTGCCGGAGAGGAGATTGTCAGGGAGGTGATGCAACATTCCGAGCTTTTTCTGGTAGACCTGAAGCATATGGATACAGTTAAACATAAACTTTACTGCGGAGTGTCTAATGAATTAATATTGTCTAACTTACGTATGGTGGCGGAAGCCGGTCATGCGTTTCATATCCGTATCCCTTTGATAGAAGGTGTGAATGCGGATGAAGAAAATATAACCCGTTCGGCCGCATTCCTTTCTTCCTTACCCTGGCAGCATCGGACGGTGAATCTGCTCCTTTATCATGATATTGGTAAGAACAAACATGAAAAGCTGGGGACGGTATATAACCCGGCCCATTATCCGATGGCGACGCCGTCGGAAGAAACGGCGGAGCGTTGTAAGGCTATTTTCAGTATGTATAATATAAATGTAATAATCGGGGGATAAAGGCAATATTATCCCCTATCGTTTTCTGTATTCTTTGGGAGATATTCCTGTGTGATGCTTAAAATACTTTCCGAAGAAAGATTGGTTGGCAAAGTTTAAACTATCGGCTATTTCCTGTATGCTCATCTGGCTTGACTTCAATAACGTTTTTGCTTCCAGAATCACATATTCGTCAATCCAGTTTCCGGCAGGCTGTCCGCTGACTTCTTTGGATATGAGTGAAAGATATTTGGCTGTGACACAAAGTTTGTCGGCATAAAAGGCAACACTCCTTTCCTGCTTGTAGTTTTCCAGTACCGTTTGCATAAACAATCCGAACAGCTCTTCTTTGCGAGACCTTTTACCTTCATTAGCCGGTTGGTGTTTGCGGAAGATATTACAGACGTCGTAGAATAATGACAGTAACAGGCTTTGAATAACTTCTTTCCGGTATACATGCTCTTTCATCTTAACCCTTTTCCATAACATGGGATGATATTCGGAAAGATAATCCAACTCTTCCTCAGTCAGGGTAGTGCATGGATGGTCCCTGACGTAGAAGAAAGCTGATAAAAGATTCTTCATTCCCGGGATCGTATCGTCGATGAACTGTTTGGATACTCCCAGGAAAATACCGGCAAAGTCATCACTGCGTTCATAATGCTGCACTATCTGGTCCGGCAGAAGAACTACCAGATTATTAGGAACGATTGTATATTCTTTCAGATTGATGCTGATTCGTACGGAACCTTTCTGGCAAATGGCAAAAACGGCGGTATCTGCAATACGGCTGGGATAATCGAATAGCGGAATTTCATTCAAATCGTCGAAAATAACGAAATCGTCATCAAAGAAGTCTATTTTGGATGAATGTTCGACCTTCGAGATGTCTATTATAGGAACTGTTTGGTTCATCTTTTCTTTATTTATATGCAAATATAGGAAAAGAATGCATACGAATGCGAAAAACAGAACAATTCTACGGCTCAACTGACCTTTTATAAAATAAGGATTCTCATCACTTTTGCATCGTTTATTTCTCTTTAAAATACTAATAAATAGATAGGTATGAAGATTGTAGAATGTGCGGGCATCTCTTTGCTTATAATTCTGTTGATGAGCTGTTCCGGCCAAAAGGACAAGCCGACGGAAGAGAGGGTAATACCGGTGAAAGTGGTTGAAATAACGGGCAGCAGCCTTGTTGATGGTCAAAATTATGTTGGAACGGTAGAGGAAATGTCAGCCTCTTCCCTGAGTTTTCAGGTTATGGGGAATGTGCAGGAAATTCTTGTCCGTGAAGGGCAGAAAGTTCATAAAGGGCAGCTTCTGGCTTTGCTGAATCGTGCGACTCTTCAGGATACGTATGACGCATCCCGCGCTTCCCTGGTGCAGGCGCAGGATGCTTATGACCGTATGAAAACATTGTATGAAAACAAAAGTCTCCCGGAAATCAAATGGGTGGAAGTACAGAGTAAGTTGCAACAGGCACAGTCGATGGAAAGCATCGCCCGGAAGAATCTGGAAGATGCCAGCCTGTATGCTCCTTTTGACGGTGTAATCGGGAAAAGAAATGTGGAGGCAGGCGAGAATGTGCAGCCCGGTAAACCGGTTTTCACCTTATTGGATGTAGGGACGGTGAATATTAAGATTGCCGTACCGGAAAAAGAAATACCGTTCATCGACCACCGGAAAGCGGCTATAACCGTTGCTGCTTTGGGAGGCCGGCTGTTTGAAGGCATGGTTACAGAGAAAGGCATTACCGCTAATCCGGTATCCCATACCTATGAAGCCAGGATAAAGCTGGATAATAGGGATGGAGCGTTATTGCCGGGGATGGTTTGCCGGGTGAGAGTGGAAGATAAGGATAAGGTTACTACTATCTCGTTGCCTAATAATGTGATACAATTATCGCACACCGGTGAACGGTATGTCTGGTGCCTGCGTGACGGAAAGGCCAAAGCGGTAACGGTTCGTATCGGAGAGTTGACCGACAATGGCGTACAGATAACGGACGGACTGAGCGAAGGTGACCTTGTCATAACAGACGGTTATCAGAAGGTGAGTGAGGATATGAAAGTGAAAGCCTTATGAAAAGACAGCAGGGAATTATAGAATGGGCCATGCATTATTACCAGATCACCTTATTGGTGCTGACCGTCTTGGTCGGTCTGGGAATTTATGGCTTGGTAAATATGCCGAAACAGGAGTTTCCGGAATTTACCATCCGCCAGGGTGTTGTCGTGGGTGTTTATCCCGGAGCGACTTCTGCCGAGGTGGAGGAACAACTGGCAAAGCCTTTGGAACGCTATCTTTATACTTTTAAGGAGATAAAGAAGAAGAAAACATATTCCATGTCGCGTGACGGAATGGTGTATATCATGGTGGAACTGAACGATGAAGTGAACAATAAGGACGAAGTCTGGTCGAAGATTAAGCTGGGTTTGCAGAACTTCAAATCGCAATTGCCTTCGGGTGTCCTGGCTGTCATTGCGAACGACGACTTCGGTGATACCTCCGCTTTGTTGATTACGCTTGAATCGGAAGATAAAACATATCGTGAACTGGAGGATTATCTGGAATCACTGGAAGACCGCCTCCGTCGTATTGAGTCTGTTTCAAATCTGCGCCGTTACGGCATACAAAAGGAACAAATCAGTGTCTATCTCGACAGGGATAAGCTGACGGCTTACAAGCTGGATACCCGAATGTTGATGACAACGCTTTTCACACAAGGATTTACCACATCGGGAGGCTCGTTGAAAAGTGAAGATCTCGATATTCCAATCCATTTCTCTAACACCTATGCTTCTGAAAAAGAGATAGCCGACCAGATTATCCTGGCGGATGGTGACGGGAATATAATCCGTCTGAAAGACATAGCACGTATTGTCCGTGAATATCCCGAGCCTGACAGTTATATAATGAATAACGGAAAGAAGGCTATCATCCTTTCCATGGAGATGCGGGAAGGCAATAATATTGTACAGTACGGAAAGGAAGTGGATAAGGTGCTGGCAGCTTTCCAGGAAGAGCTTCCGGAAAGCGTGTCCATTCAGCGGATTGCGGACCAGCCCAAGGTGGTGGATGATTCGGTGAGTTCGTTTGTGCGTGACCTGTTTGTCTCCATCGTGGTCGTTATCCTGGTGATGATGCTGCTTTTTCCTTTCAAATCGGCTATTGTTGCGGCTACTTCCATTCCGATTAGTATTTTTATATCTATCGGGATTATGTATGCTGTCGGCATCCCGTTGAATACGGTTACATTGGCTGCTTTAATTGTTGTGCTGGGGATGATTGTGGATAACTCCATCATTGTTATAGATGCTTATCTGGAACGGCTGGATAACGGAATGTCCCGCTGGCATGCCGCAGTATCGAGTGCCAAGAACTATTTCTCTTCCATCTTTCTGGCAACGCTCAGCCTTTGCATTATCTTCTATCCGTTGCTATTTACGATGACGGGGCAGATGCTGGACTTTCTGAACTGGTTCCCCTGGACGATAACGATTTCATTGATGACCTCGCTGGCTATCGCCATGATATTTATTCCCATGCTGGAACACACCCTTATCAAAAAGGGATTGAAAAACGGGCAGAAGACGGACGGAAAGAAACGTTTCAACTTGTTGGATACGGTACAGGCTGTCTATGAAAAGGTACTTGAATGGACTTTTCGCTATCCCAAGACAACGTTGTTTATCGGGGTATTATCCGTGTTGCTGGCTGTGGTGATTATGATGCGTATCCCGCAACGAATGATGCCGGAAGCAGACCGTGACCAGTTTGCTATAGAGATTTATTTGCCGCAAGGTTCGTCATTGGATAAAACGGCAGCCGTTTGCGACAGCGTATATGCTTTATTGAAAGATGACGAACGGGTTTTGTCGGCTACCGCATTTGTGGGAATGGCTTCCCCGCGTTTCCAGGCAACTTATGCTCCGAATATGGGTGGGAAGAATTATGCGCAGTTTATTGTAAATACAACATCCGTAGAGGCAACGGCCAACCTGCTGGATGAATATGCCAATGCTTATGCCGATTATTATCCGGATGCTTTCATCAAGTTCAAGCAGTTGGATTATCAGACTGTGAGTTTCCCGATAGAAGTTCGCTTTATGGGAGATGATATAACAGCCTTGAAGCAGGTGGCCGATACATTGATGACATCGTTGCAGGATATGGATGGCCTGGTTTGGGTTCATACGAATTTTGAGGAGATGCTGCCCGAAGTTCGTGTAACGCTTGACCCTGTGGAGTCGTCCCGTCTGGGAATTTCGAAAGCGATGGCGGCGGCCGATATGGCTATCCGTTATAACGGTATGTCGGTCGGCTCTGTCTGGGAAGGCGATTATCCGTTGGCTATCTGCCTGAAATCGGATAAGGGAGAGGATGCATACGATTCGTTTGATGGGATAGGGGATGCTTATTTGCCGACGGCTGTTCCGGGTGTCAGTGTTCCGCTTCGCCAGGTGTCTGAGATACAGGGAGGATGGAATGAAGGGCAGATTGTTCGCCGTAACGGAGTGCGTACGTTGAGTGTGATTACTCAGGTTAAGCGTGGTTTTAATGAGACGAATATGCAGAAGAAGGTAGAAAAGGTAATGAACAACCGGGTGATACCCAATCTTCCGGAGGGCGTATCTTTTGAATACGGAGGTGTAAAAGAGTCTGACGAGGAAATTATCACTCCGATAATAGAGGGGCTTTCGATTGCCGTCATTATTGTCTTCCTGTTCTTGCTGATAAACTATAAGAAAATCGGATTGGCTGTTGCTGCCCTTACTTCTATTTTACTGTGCCTGTTCGGTGCTGCTCTCGGTCTTTGGGTGTCCGGGATGGAGTTCAGTATCACTTGTGTGTTGGGTATAATCAGTTTGATAGGTATTGTGGTACGTAATGCGATTATGATATTCGACCATGCACAGGATTTACGTATCAATCATCACATCTCTGTCAAAGAGGCTGCCATGGATGCCGGTAAACGTCGTATGTTACCGATTTTCCTGACGTCGGCAACAACTGCGGTGGGGGTTGTCCCGATGATTATCAGTAACAGTGCCTTATGGACGCCGATGGGAGTCGTGATTTGTTCGGGAACAGTATTTGCCATGATATTGGCCGTTATTGTTATTCCGGTATTTTACTGGATAATATTCGGAGGGAATAAAAAAGTCGTATAACTATTAAGAGTAAAGAATATGTCTGGAAAAAAGATAATATATGTTTTAGGCAATCTCCTTTGTCTTTTGCTGGTACCGGCTTTATCTGTCGAAGCCCAGCGTAGTTTGACACTGGAAGAATGCAGCCAACTGGCATTGGAGAATAATGCCCGGATGAAGAACGCCCGTTTAGATGTTAAAGGAGCGGAAGAAGTGCGTAAAGAGGCTTTCACGAAATATTTTCCATCTATAAGTGCGACGGGAGGCGCTTTTACCTCTGACAATGGAATGGCAGAGTTGGCACTGGTTCCCGGTCTGTTAGAAATGACAATGGCAAAGAACGGTGTTATGGGAGGAGTAACGGCTGTCCAGCCGGTTTTTGCAGGAGGACAGATACTTAATAATAACAAACTGGCTGCCCTGGCGGTGGAAGTGAGCCGTTATCAGATGAAACAATCGGAGAATGAAGTATTGCTGACTGTCGAACAGTATTACTGGCTGCACGTTTCTTTGCAGGAAAAGAGAAAAACGGTTTCCTTACTGGAAACATTAATCGACAACTTGTATAAGGATGTGGAAGCTTCCGTTCGTGCCGGTGTGGCGAACAGGAATGAACTGTTACAGGTTCAACTGAAAAAGAACAGCATAGCCAGTGACCGGCTGAAAGTAGATAATAATTTACGTTTGTCGAAAATGTTGTTGTCTCAGTATATCGGACTGCCGGAAGATGATTTCACCGTTCAGGCAACTTTGCAGGAGCCTCTGCCTTCGCCGGAGACTTACCGGATAGACTTGATGAGTGCCTTGCCGACGACTGTTGCCTATAAACTGCTTGATAAGAATGTGGAAGCCAGCCGTCTGCAATATAAATTGAAAGTCGGTCAGAACCTGCCGTCGGTAGGAATAGGAGCCGGCTATATGTATCATAATATTCTGGATACCGATCATTCTTTCGGGATGATTTTTGCTACGGTTTCTGTCCCCTTAACCGATTGGTGGGGCGGTTCGCATGCTATCAGGAAGCAGAAGTTGCAATTGAAAGCGGCTGAATATACACGGCAGGATACCAATGAGAAACTTCTTTTGCAGATGCAAAAACTCTGGAATGAATTGGAAGAGGCCTATAAACAGGCAAAGATATCGGAAGAATCGGTAAAAACGGCAGAAGAAAATGTGCGTCTGAGTACAGATTATTATCAGGTAGGGACAGAGACATTGAGCGATTTGCTGAATGCCCAGTCTTTACTACAACAGAGTAGAGACCAATATACGGACGATTATACCAATTACCTGATTAAACGGACGGAATATTTACAGGCAACCGGACGGTAAATAAGAGAGTTGTATTATTAACGTTAGGGAAGCTAAAACCCGGTTAGCTTCCCTAACGTTTTCTATTGTAAATACTTATTGAGGACTCCCATTAGTGCCGCCAGGTCGATGGGCTTTGCCAGATGATAGTTCATTCCAGCTTTGATTGCATTTGTCACATCTTCTGAAAAGGCGTTGGCGGTCATGGCTACAATTGGTATGTTAGGTATATCGGCACGTTTCAGTGAACGTATTTGACGGGTCGCTTCATAGCCATCCATTACCGGCATCTGGATATCCATCAGTATCATCTGATAGAAGCCTTCAGCCGACTGCGAAACGATATTTACTGCATCGAGACCATTTACCGCCGTGTCAATGGATACACCGGTACTTCCGATGATTTCAACGGCAATCTCCCGGTTTAACTCATTGTCTTCCACTAACAAGATGCGTTTGCCGGAATAGTCGGCATCCGACAGTTTGAACTGGCTGACCGGCTCCGGTTGTTCCCCCTCAAAAAGGAAACGTTTCAGAATCTGGAATAATTTTGATTTGTAGAGGGGCTTGGTTATGAAACCATTGGCTTTTGCAGCTTTGGCCTCTGCTTCATATTCTTCAATATCGTATGCGGAAAGAATGATTATCGGAACATCTGTCCCAACAATATTCCTGATTTGCCGTGTTGTTTCTATGCCGTTCATTTCCGGCATTTTCAGGTCAATAATGACAGCAAAGTAGTTGTTTGCTTCTGCATACCGTTTCCGGACGTAGGTTATGGCTTCATTTCCGGAACATACCCAGTCACTTTTTATTCCGATTTCCTGCAAGCAACTGCAAGTACTTTGGCATGCAATCTTATCATCGTCGACAACAAGCACTTCCAATCCGTCTATTCTTATTTTCTCATCCGGAACCTGTTCGCAATGACGTAATGGCATGTTGATTGTAAAGCGGGAACCTTTGCCGTATTCGCTTTCCACTTTAATGTCGCCCCCCATCATCTTTACGATTTTATGACTGATTGCCATCCCGAGTCCGGTCCCCTGTATATTCTTGATACCATTGTCGCTGGCACGTTCGAACGGCAAAAAGATTTTGTCAAGAAATTCGGGTTTCATTCCTCTTCCGTTATCTTCAAAGACAAATTCGTAGTCACCGAACCCATCCCAGGTTACTTTTTCGTTGATGTCTATGGTGATTTGCCCATTTTCCTGTGTATATTTGACTGCATTGGAGAGGATATTCATCAGTACCTGCTTGATGCGTTGTATATCGCCCGTCACATTTTCATGCTTTAACCCTTTTACATGGATATCGAGTGTCTGCTGCTTATTTTTAATTTCAGACTGCATCATGACGACGAGGTCTTGTAGAAGTTCTCCTATGTTGAATTCATCTTCAGACAAAATCAGCCGGCCACTTTCTATCTTCGACATATCCAATACTTCATTAATCAGGCTAAGTAACAATTTGGATGCTCCGTTGATTTTTTCCATACAGTCAAGTAGCCGTTCCCGTTCATCTACATGTGCTTTGGCAATGGCTGTCATTCCAATGATAGCGTTCATGGGAGTTCGGATATCATGACTCATGCGGGCAAGGAAATCTGATTTAGCCTGATTGGCTTTTTCGGCAGAATCGAGTGCCTCTTTTAATTGCTCGGATTGTTCCTGAAGTTTTTTTTGTAATTCGCGTTGTTCGGTAATATCGGTGATATCGATAAATACAATCAGATAGATTGGTTCATCTCCTTCCCAGCCAATACATTCCCCATTCAGTTGTAACCAGGAATCGTTATCGTTCTTGTCTTTCGACTGGATAACAAAATGCACTGGTTTTCCTTTTTGCATAAGTGCTACATGTTCTTTCAGTACTTCCCGGCTTTTTTCGTTCAGACGGGAGAAGGGGGAGAAAAAAGGATATTCTCCTTTACTAACCCCCGCGAACTCCATATATTTATCATTTGCATCCAGCAGTGTAAAACTTCCGTCACGGCCAATCTTGTTCTTTGAGATAAAACCCGGGAGATTTTCGTAAGCGATTGTTTGTTCCTGTTTGGCCTGCATTATATCTTCAATATCGGTCATTACCGTGTAGGATATTGGAATCCCGTCCTGAATCTGGTCGGTGAATGTAGCCGTCAGTTTTGTCCATCTTTCACCTCCTTTTACAGGCATTTTCATAATGGCCTCGTAGCCGTTGGAGTTATTGGCTATTGCTTCATACACTTTCTGTCCCAATATATTCCATGCTTCTTCATGACCTTTAAAATATAAGTCAGGTTGGTTATGGAAAAGATTCTCATACTCTTCCTTCGGATAACCTATCAAATCATAATAGAAATCGTTTGCCCATAAGAGGGTGAAGTGCTCATCCAGTAAATGTTTGCTTACGCTGACTCCCATGAGACTCATCAGCAAACTGTATTCGATATTTGTTCCTGATTGTATGATATTTCTCTCCATAATGTCTTTATTTTAGCACCAATAAATTATGATTTGTATAGCTTTACAAAGTAAAGGCTATCGGAGTGAATATGCGTGATATATTTTTGGGATAATATGTTCTGTTTTTTATTCTTATAAAAAGAAATCATATTAATCAATATCTTTTTGATAATTGGAATATGTATATAGTTTTCCTCTATATTCCTGAGGTGTTATTCCTACATGATGGCGAAAAAATTTATTGAAGAATGATAAATTGGTGAAACCTAACTCCATTGCTATGTTTTTAATTTCCTGGTTTGTTCCTTTCAGTTGTACTTTGGCGTCTATGATTATTATTTGTGTCAGTACTTCAAGGGGAGTTTGCCCGATAGCTTTTTTTATGCAGGTGGAGAAATAGGAGAGTGTCAACCCTAAACGGTCTGCATAGAATGTAACATTACGTTCTGTTGTATAATATTGCAGGGCGAGATTTATAAAATCCTGATAAATCTCTGTATAGCGGTTGAGTTCCTGTTTCTCTAAAAAGTGGTTACTATCGTATAATTCTATAATTCCCTGACTGCACATTGTGAAAATCGCTTTTATCATTTCCTTGTTGTTCGATATATTGGGATAAACGGCGTACTGATATAAAAGCTCATAAAAGCTGGCAATCAGATTCGATATTCTTTGAGAGATAGGAATAACCGGATGTCTGTAAATAATAGATAAACAACTCATTGTACTTCTTAAGAAATTTGCATAACTCATAAAATCAGAAGAAAAAGCTGCAAAATAGATTAGAATGTCATCAGACATTTCATGTACCTGAATATAACTGTTGGGAGTTAGTGTAATTATGTTGGACTTGGTTGTTTTGTATTCTGCCAGATTGATGGTCGAGCAGACATACCCTTCCATGCAAAGAATGAAGACGCCTGCTTTAATCTTACAGGGAACATTCATAAGGTGTTTAAGTTCGTCGGCAGAAACATATTTGCCAACCATAAAATCAGTGGGAGAATCAAGACAGATTATTTGCTCATCCATGCTGTGAGATTTATTTTGAAATCAAATATAGATAATATTTGAAACACAAATGTTATGAGAGAAAAAATAGAACATATAAAACAAAAGATTTGTTTGTTTGCTGCAATTAATCGTTACGGATTAAATTATTGATGGCAGGCTCAATTTCTTGTAAAGGGATTGGATAATCTTAATTTGCTTTGGCGATAAATACTTTTCTGAAATGTAGAGAGAATAAAGAAGCCGGTATTTCCTTATAAGAATGTTACTTTCTCGTTTTAAAGAAGATACCGGCCTTTGTTGTATCAGGCAATTATTCTTCGACTTGTACTTTAACAATCACTTTGCGGATATTTCCTTCTCCGATACCGGGTGCATGGCCGTCTTCCGGAAAATAGATGGCGAACTGCCCGGGATAGATTTTTGTATAGGCAGTCGGGCGGTCAACGAAGAAAGCGATATCTTTCTCTTCGTTATAAGGCACGGAAACTTCCTGCAATTCGCATCCCGGTTTCCAACCGATTTTTTCAACACCTAGAAGGGGAAGCTGGATGTCGATATATTTCTTGTGTGTCTCGATTGCGGCATCGTTTTTATCTTTGCCGGATAAACTGGCTACGCTGACAAACAGGCGGGCGCCGTCCAATTCGTATTTGCCGTCTTCCATTTTGGAGAAGTCAGTAGCTTTTACATAATCAAAAGCTTTTTTAAACAAAGGGTGCAAGCATTCAACCTTTTCTGTGTTATTCAAGGAGTCAAGTATCATAACTGTATTCGTTTTATAAATTCATTCGTTAATTCGTCTGACAAAGGTCGGGTATTCGATTGTTAAATAATAGGACAAATATACCAAATAAAACTATTAAATTCGTACATATCTTAATGAGCGTAATGAAATTCCGCAACTTTGTTGCAACTGATTTATTCGTATCTTTGTTCTACAATAGAATCGGTATAAAATAAACATAATAATGAAAGATGTAGAAAGTAAGGTACTGCCCGTCCTTGAGATGAGTTGTGCGGTTTGTGCCAATAACGTGGAGGGTACCGTCAAAGCACTTCCCGGAGTAGAAGAGGCATCTGTTAATTTTGCAGCGAATACATTATCGGTTACATACCATCCTTCGGTAATCAGTTTACAGAAAATGCAGGAAGCCGTACAGGCTGCCGGATATGATTTGGTGGTTGAGGCCGAAGATCCGCTGGCCGTACAGGAAGAGATGGCGCGTAAACATTATAAGAAACTGAAGCGGAATACAATCGGAGCGTGGATATTATCAGTGCCTTTGGCTTTATTGGGGATGGTGTTTATGCACATGCCCTACGCTAACTGGATAATGATGGTGCTGGCATTGGCTATTATGGTTCTGTTCGGGCGGTCGTTTTATGTGAACGGTGTGCGCCATGCGCTGCAAAAGAGTGCCAATATGGATACTTTGGTGGCCCTCAGTACTTCCATTGCTTTTATATTCAGTTTCTTCAATACGGTTTATCCGCAGTTCTGGATTGAAAAGGGATTGGAGCCGCATGTGTATTATGAAGCCTCGGGGGTGATTATCGCCTTTGTGCTGTTGGGCAAGTTGATGGAGGAGAGGGCGAAGAACAGTACCTCTTCTGCTATTAAAAGCCTGATGGGATTACAGCCTAAAACGGCCCGTCTTGTAACTGACGGAAAAGAGGAGGAAGTTCCTATCTCTTCTTTGAAAAGGGGAAATATTGTAAGTGTTCGTCCCGGTGAGAAAATACCGGTGGACGGAACTTTGCTGCAAGGCTCTTCTTCCGTAGATGAAAGCATGCTGAGCGGGGAACCGATTCCTGTGGAGAAAGTTGCCGGCGACCGGGTTTTGGCCGGAACAATCAACCAAAAAGGTGCTTTTACGATGGAGGCGACCGGAGTCGGGAATGAAACGGTTCTGGCGCAAATCGTCAAGATGGTGCAGGCTGCCCAGGGAAGTAAAGCGCCCGTGCAACGTATAGTTGACAAAATAAGCGGTATATTTGTCCCGGTAGTCGTTCTCCTGTCTATCGTAACGTTTATCTGCTGGATAGTGATTGGCGGTGGGGATTATTTTTCTTATGCCCTTCTTTCAGCTGTTTCAGTATTGGTGATTGCCTGTCCGTGCGCCTTAGGGCTGGCAACTCCGACGGCACTGATGGTCGGGATGGGAAAAGGAGCCGAACGGCATATCCTGATAAAAGATGCTTATGCATTGGAGACTCTTTGTAAAGTCGATACGATTGTACTGGATAAGACGGGGACATTGACGGAAGGGATTCCGGTTGTCGTGGATTCCTGCTGGCTGACAGAATCGAATGTCTGTTATCTGGATATTCTCTATACTGCGGAATTGAAATCGGAGCATCCGCTGGCGTCTGCCATTATCCGTTGGCTGGAAGATTCGGGAGTCTCTACGTGTGAAGCCGGTAATTTTGAAAGCCTTACCGGCCGGGGAATCCGGATGGAAGTCAATGGTGTTACTTACTGGGTTGGAAGCCACGGATTGTTGGAGGTATTCGGTTCGGAGATACCGGATGACACTATGAAGCAGATACGTAAATGGCAGGACAACGGAATAAGCGTCGTTTATTATGGCGAAGGTAACCGTTTGCTAGCTGTACTGGCTATTTCAGACCGCATCAAACCGACATCGGCTGCGGCTGTAAAGACCCTGACGGATATGGGAATAGAAGTGCATTTGTTGACAGGCGATGGCGTGAAGACGGCGGAAAGAGTGGCTGATACTTTAGGTATAAAATATTTTAAGGCCGAAGTGATGCCTGATGATAAGGAAGAATATATCATGGCTCTTCAGAAGTTAGGAAAGAAAGTAGCTATGGTAGGTGACGGCATAAACGACTCGCAGGCACTGGCTCGTGCCGATGTGAGCATTGCGATGGGAAAAGGGACGGATATTGCAATGGATGTAGCGATGGTGACGTTGATAACATCTGATTTGTTATTGTTACCGGAAGCGATCAAGTTGTCGAAACGAACGGTGCGGCTGATTCATCAGAATCTGTTTTGGGCCTTTATTTACAACCTGATAGGAATACCTTTGGCGGCCGGCGTTTTGTTCCCGGTAAACGGGTTGTTATTGAATCCGATGCTGGCAAGTGCGGCGATGGCCTTCAGTTCTGTTTCTGTGGTGCTTAACAGCTTGAGACTGAAATTTATGAAGTAATAGTATAAACAAAAAGATTATGGCAACAATGAAATTTAAAACAAACGCAAAATGCGGCGGCTGTGTGGCTGCTATCGGTGCTAAACTGAATAAGTTGGTGAAGGATGATGAATGGTCTGTCGATCTGAAATCGCCGGATAAGGTTTTGGAAGTAACAGCGGATGTTCCTGCTGATATAATAATTGCAGCAGTAACAGATGCCGGTTTTAAGGCTGAACAATTGTAACCTGCAATGGTCAAGACCAAACAAAGACAAACTTATGGTGAAGAAGTAGCCAATGTGCTGACACACGGTGCAGGAATGATTTTTGGGATAGTTGCTATCGTATTATTACTGATAGCTTCTATCCGTAATGGAAATCCTTGGGCAGTGGGCAGTTCGGTGGTTTATGCGCTTAGCATGACGCTCTCGTATGTCACCTCTACATTTTATCATGCTTCGTCCCATGCGCGGCAAAAGAGATTACTGCGTCGTTTTGACCATAGTGCTATTTATCTACATATTGCAGGTACTTATACGCCTTTTACTTTGGTAGCGCTCCGGCAGGAAGGCTACTGGGGATGGATATTATTTGCAATTGTATGGACTGCTGCCGTTATCGGTGTTTTTCTCAGTTTCAAGAAGATGAAAAAGACCGATCATCTGAAAACTACTTGTTATCTGGCAATGGGCTGGGTGGTTATTATTGCTTTCAAGCCTTTGGTTGATGTCTTTCAACGAACGGATTCAATGGATGTGTTGTACTGGCTGATTGGCGGAGGATTGTTCTATACGGTAGGATGCGTTTTTTATTTTTTCGATACATATAAATATATGCATCCGATGTGGCATTTCTTCGTTCTAGGCGGTAGCGTCTGCCATTTTATTTCGATTTATTTATTGATAAGATAAAAGAAAAGGATATTGCATAAGTGTTTGACAGTTACGGTGTCAGCTGCTTTTGCAATATCCTTTTTCTGAATAAGTATTATAACCCGCTGAAATCAACGCCATCGAAAAGTAATGACGGAATACGCCAGCTGGAGAACAGGCGAGGGTCGTTTCCTACTTCTGTCAGATTATTCCATAAAGCAATCATGTTTCCGGTTGCATTCATTTCTGAAATCGGCTGGGTCAATTTACCTTTTTCGATGAGGAAGCCTTCCACGCCATATGAGAAATCGCCGGTTGTGCTGTTGCAGTTACCTCCGTTGAAACCTGTAACGAGAATACCTTTATCTACTGAAGCGATAAGGCTGTCCGTATCTTTATCGCCCATCTGCATGGTCAGGATGGAGGGGGAGGCAATAGTCGGCTTCACTTTCATCTTGTTGGCTGAATAGGTATCGATATAATAGGTCTTCAATACTCCGTTTTCGAATACGGGCATCCGTTTGGTGGCAACACCTTCACCGTCGAAATAACGGGCGCCGGATGCTTTGATAAGATGCGGCTCGTCTATGAGGGTCAGTTTGTCTCCCAATACTTTCTGGTCGAGCTTATCCAATAAGAAAGAGTTTTTCTGCTGGATGGAAGAACCGTATAAAGCATCGATAACAGGAGATAACAAACGACCGGAATTCATATTGTCGACAATCATGCGATATTTGCCGGAAGCCACTTTCTTTTGTCCCAGCTTGCGGAAAACACGTTCCAATGCCTTCGTACCCAATCCTTCCTTAATCATCGTATCGAAATACAGGGAAGAATCGTACCAGTAAGATTCGGGACGGGCATCGCCTTCGCCACGGATACTGACGCTGGCAACCAAGCTGAAAGAAGAACCACAGGCTTCACCTTCGAAACCATTGCTGGCAACCATATATTTAAAGTCTTTCTCATCGCTGTAAGAAGAGTTGGCAGAAATGATACGGTCGTCTTTTCCCATCATTTCTTCACAGGTCTTCATGGCCAACGATACTTTTTCGTCCGGCTGTATGGAGTCGAATTTCGGGTCAATCAGTTGCAGGTCGGTACCGCCACCTTTGTAGTACAGGGAAGCGTCAGGCAATATACGGGCCTTGTCTTCTGCCAGGTAACGGGTTGAATCGATTCCGTTACGGATAAATTTTTCTAGTTCCTTTTTATCCAAGCGGTTGGTGGAGAAAGAACCGTAACGGCCATCGACAAACAGATGGATAACCAGACTGTTTTCAGAAGCCTGCTGTAAGCGGTCAATCTTCATGTCCCGGATTTCGAATGAACTGCTGGAACCATTATACAGCGTTACCCGTGAGGACTGGCAACCGTTCTTTAATGCGAACTCCATGGCCCATTGGGCCAGTTTCTTATTATCGTTAGTTATCATATCAATTTTCTCCTCCTACAGTAAGTTTACTAACCAGGGCGGATGGCATACCGCAAGTTACCGGACAGGATTGTCCGTCTTTGCCGCATGTCCATGTGCCGTTATCCATCTTATAATTGTTGCCCACCATGGTGATGTCGGCTAAGGCTTTCGGGCCGTTACCGATGATGTTGATATCTTTGATCGGCTGTGTCAGTTTTCCGTCTTCAATCAGATAGCCGTCTTTTACAAAGAATGTAAAGTCGCCTGCACCGATCTGTACCTGCCCGTTGGTAAAGCTGGAGGCATAGATACCTTTCTTTACAGTTGAAATCATCTCTTCTTCCGTCACGTTTCCGGCCTCCATATAAGTGGCACGCATACGGGGGATAGGCATCTGGCGGAATGACTCGCGACGTCCGTTGCCTGTAGAAGGGATACCATAATGTTTCGCACTGATGCGGTCGTGCAGATAACTCGTCAGGATACCTTCTTTCACGATATATGTCTTTTGTCCTTCCACACCTTCGTCGTCGATATTCACGGAACCACGGTTGAACGGGATTGTACCGTCGTCAACCACATTGATGTGTTCGTTGCAGACTTTCTTATTCAGCTGGTCGGAGAAAATGGACGTGTTCTTGCGGTTGAAGTCGGCTTCAAACGCATGTCCGATGGCTTCGTGCAACAGGATACCTGAACCACCGGCACCCATCACGACAGGCATTTCGCCGCCTTTAGGTTTCACGGCCTGGAAGAGGATAGAAGTTTTTTCTACCGCCTCTTTTGCTACTTCGGCTATGATTTCGTCGGTCAGGAACTCGGCACCCATACGGAATGCGCGGGAAGCGTAAGAGTTTTCAATCTTACCGTTGTCTTCCATGATGCAGACGGCACCCAGGGTTACCATCGGACGATAGTCGTAATATGTCTGTCCTTCTGAATTACAGAAAAAGATGTGCGACGTTGTATCTCCGAGAGAAGCCATTACCTTATGGACACGTTTGTCGAGTGCAAAAATCTGGTCGTTCAGTTTTTGCAGGTAAGGCGTTTTCTGGTTGACGGCAATCTCGTCCCAAGGAGTTTGCACACCGTAGTAATTATTGATAATCGGTTCTTCAGTCAGTTTGGCCGGTCCTTTTCCTGCAGCGCCGTTAGCGATACGGGCAGCCGTACGGGCGGCTGTCAGCATCTCGTCGAGCGAGATATTTTCAACGTAGGCATAACCTGTCTGGTCTCCGGACAAGACGCGTACGCCCATTCCGAAATCTATGTTTGAAGAGGCGCGGTTTACCGCACCGTCTTGTAAACCGATGTTGTTTCGATAAGAATGTTCGAAGAAGAGGTCTGCATAATCTCCTCCTTTTTCCAGTGCTGCGTTCAGCACTTTTTTCATATCGCTTTCGCTTAAACCGAAATGGTTTAACGCAAACGAGATACCGGCAGCTTTATCAGCAGTACTACCGGCACAACCTTCTAAAAAAGAAGGAACTGCCAGTGAACCAAGCATAACCATACCTCCTGTTTTAATAAAATCACGTCTGTTGTATTTCATATTGTTTTATAAAATCTCTCTGTTTTCTTTTGCCCATTGCATCACGTTTGCGGGCGGACGCTGAGCCAATAATTCTTTTTTCATAAAATCCATATAGGGCGCTACGTGCCTGAAATATTTTTTGTAGCCTTTGCACAGATAGTTTAATCCCGGTTCGCCGCTGGCTGTATGCAGGAAGCGGTTTTTGGGACATTCTCCGTTGCAGGCAAAGAGGTATTCACATTCTTTGCATTGCACCGGCAACTTGTCGTATTTATCAGCTCCGAACTTTAACTGGTTCTGGCTGTACATCATTTCCGTTAGTGTCTGCGTGTAGATGTTGCCCAGTTTGTATTCGGGGAATACAAAGTGGTCGCACGCATAAAGGTCGCCATTGAATTCCATCACGCCGGCATGTCCGCATGTCCGGGCCAGGGTGCATACGCCCGGCTGTTCTCCGACCCAGTTTGCCAGTGTGGCATCGAATAACTGGATATAGTAATTTCCCACATCTTCTTTCAGCCATTCATCAAAGATGGCACAAAGGAAATCACCCCATTTTTCGGAATCGACGGAGAAGGGGGCCAATTTTATATGGGCGTCCTGTTGTTCCGGCGAAGTCAGCGTTGTCCCGTCCGTGTGTTGTCCCAACCGTTCCACGATAGGGGCGAACTGGATATAATGACAATCTATTTCTTTGAAAAAGTTATAAAAATCAAGCGGATAATCGACATTGTAATCGTTTACGACTGCCATCGCATTGTATTCTACCTGATGTTTTTTCAGCAACTCGATTCCCTTCATCACTTTGTAGAAGGAGGGAAGGCCCTGGCGGTTCCGGCGGTATTCGTCGTGAAATTCCTGCGGACCGTCGATTGATATTCCAACCAGAAAGTTGTTTTCTTTGAAGAAACGGCACCAGTCGTCTGTCAGCAACGTCCCGTTTGTCTGGATGCAGTTGTCTATCTGCCTTCCACGGCCGTATTTCTGTTGAAGTTCGAGTGCTTTTTTGTAGAAACTTATCGGACGCATCAGTGTTTCGCCGCCGTGCCAGGTGAAGAGTACCTGAGGCATTGTCTGGCATTCCAGATAATCTTTGATGAATTTTTCCAGCAGTTGCTCGCTCATGATGTGATTCTTTACTTCCGGATACAATTTCCCTTTTTCCAGGTAATAACAGTACTCGCAGGCCAGGTTACAAACCGAACCTACCGGTTTCAACATCACATAAACGGGTTTTGCAAAAGGAGATATGTAAGAATTATTCATGGTGTTTTAAAACGATTCAACAATAATCTCACAAAGGTATATATTTTTATGGAATAACGGTTGTTCTTAAGGGGTAATAATTAGAAAAAATTGAGCTGTCCGATTATCGACCGGCTTATTTTCGAAAGAATGTTTGTATATATGTTTTGTCATTAAAACACCTATGTTTCAACAACGGTTGTCATATACCGTCTCCCGTTTATTTCAGTTTTTTTCTGTAACGTTTGTAATCGGTTATGAAACCTTCGCAGAGCCAGTTTGCTAAAGCCTGGCGGTTGTCGCTGAGAATGAAACGTTTCTGGTCGAAGCTATTTTGTATGTTGCCGAGTTCGACAAAAACGGAGGGAGGCGTTGTTTTTCTTAAAACATACAATCCGCGCTGGCCGACTGTCCCAGTGAATCCGCGGCCGGGCTGATGTCTGTTGTATTTGTGCTCGAAAGTCGATTTCATTGTCTTTGACAGGTGTTTGCTTTCCGAATTTTTGTCTTGATAATAGAAGAAAACATCAGTCTGGTGACTTTTACTGCGGCTGTCGATATGCATGAAGATGGCGCGTTTGTATACTTCTTTGTCTTTCTTGAATAAAGAGTTGATTTTATCGCACCGCTGTTCAAGACGGCGGAACTGGTTAAACGGTATCGGGTCACCCATGCAGGTTTCGCGTTTGCTGTTTTTCAGGAATTTGTCGTTGCGGATACCGTCTTTGGCATCCTGGATGATGATGTGCACTTTGGCGCCCCGCATCAACAGGTTGCGGGCCAGGCGGAGCATGACGTCGTAAGCATATTCGTCTTCGTGAAGTTCTACATTGCCCATTTTACCGATGGCTCCGGGGTCGGGACCGCCATGTCCGCTCACCAGATAAAAGCAGCAGCCTTTCAACTCGGAGGATGTGACTTTGTATTCGGCCATTTCCTTGCCGAATAAGGGCTCGTAATTAGGTTTCCTTGCCACGGTAGCCGCTGCCCCCTTTAATGGCGGCAATTGGTATTTAACGCCCATTTTCAGGCTATTCCCATTACCGAGTTTAGTCTTGTTCAGTTTTACGAACTCATCATGATACTCTTTTCCGACACGATTATGGCGTTTCAGAAAAAGGGTGATGCCTTCTCCCTTTTTGGGAAATGCTTTCTCTTGGGCAAAGAGAGTGCCGTTGAAAATAAAGAGTGCAACGAATACAGATAGTACGAGCGTTATTTTTTTTGTAAACATGTTTTCCGGTTATAATGCGGTAAAGATAGGAAAAGCTGCTAAATAACAGAAATATCGGGAAAGAAAAAAAGACATTCGATTTTTTCCGCTCTCGCGCACGTGTTGTTGCTGTTGTTGTTACTTTACTATTCTTTACTTTACTTTGTGTACTTAAAGTCCGTTTTTGGGGAGTTTCAGACTCGGAAACTAGGGTTTCGGGAGAATTAACTATTGTTAAATTGATGCTATACTAATAATATACAGCGTGTTGAGTCTTTTTTTGTAAAAATGCCATTTTATATGTAAAATAAGTCATAATCATCTCTTCGCGTATTTTCTTCTCTATAATATATTTTCCTCCTAAAACAGGAAGAACGCCACATCCGGGAGAAAATAAATTTTCATCCGAATGAAATCGAAATTTCACCCGGGAGAAATTAAAAATGGATTCGAATGGGATTTTTACCTGTCAAATGTTATTGTATTATTTTGTTTTTATATATCCCAACTTCGTATAACGGATATTCCGGGAAGTATAATGCTTGATTACTTTGGCCGAACGGATATGCATGATTTCTCCCGCCTGATAAGCATGGTCGGCATTACTTAACTTACCGCTTTCCAGGCTACGGTCGGATGCCCGGATGGTGAAGAAAAACAGATTGCCGGATTCATCAGAAGCAACAATTTTCTGGTCGACGTAGAAATGGGTGGTTCCCCGGACTGAACGGGTTTTGTACGGATTGTCTTCCACCTTGACCCGCCGGACTGAAAGATGCAAATCGTTTAATTTCTCATCTATCGTTCCGATAAAACGGCTGACAGGCACTTTGTGCATGCGGGAAGTGTTCAGGTCCTGATATACCCATGAATAGGTCGCTGCCAGTTCCTTGAAACGTCTTTCGCTTTGTACGCGTGCTTCATATTTGTTGGCAATCCAGGTGACATATTTAGGGTCGATGGCGGCCACTTCAAACAGATGATAACTACGATATTTGCCAAAAGAGACAATGTCGTCGGCATTATGTGAGATGGATTCCAGTCTCATTTTAACCGTCAGCCTGGCGAAAGAGTTGGCTGTCGTTTTCATCGCTTTTTCCACTGAATTAATAGCGTTCACATCCAGTGTGGAGAGAAAAACATTCGGATGAAATTCCGCTGCCGGGTTGTAGAACCAAAGTGTGTAATAAGCCGTTTTTTCATTCGGCAAAAGTATGAAATACACACCTTTATCTGTGTTTCTGCCTTCGTTAAACGTATTCAGTTTATCCAGGACAAATTGCTCAATATAACCTGAAATATTATCCATAACTCATCCTCCTCATATTCTTCCCTAACAAATATAGGAAAAAGGAACGAGTTTTCCTAATAAAAGTCCGGTTAATACAGGTTATTTCTCCTTTTATGCTGGAAAACAGCCGGATATATATGGTGACTTCAACAACTTCTTCATTTATTTATCTGTTATAAAATAGGAGTGAATACCACTAAATTATTTACCAGATGAAGATACACGAATATCAGGCGAAAAAATTCTTTTCAGACTATGCGATTCCAGTGGAACGGCACATTCTGTGTAACACGGCGCAAGAGGTTACGGCTGCTTTCAGTCAGCTGGGGAATGAAAAGGTTGCAATCAAGGCACAAGTATTGACCGGAGGAAGGGGAAAGGCAGGAGGTGTTAAACTGGCAGGCAATGCGGAAGAAGCATTGCAGCACGCCGAAGCGATTCTGGGCATGACGATTAAAGATTTCCCTGTCACCCGTGTGATTGTGAGCGAGGCGGTGAATATCCATCTTGAATATTATGTCAGTTTTGTTATCGACCGCAATTCCCGTTCAGTTGTCCTGATGATGAGTGCGGAAGGAGGGATGGATATTGAGGAAGTGGCTCGCCGGAGTCCCGAAAAGATATTTCATTTCCGGATCGACCCGCTTATCGGGATTCCGGATTATCTGGCACGCCGTTATGCCTTTACCTTGTTCGATAAGATAGCTCAGGTGAACCAGATGGCTGCGATTATCCGGAATATGTACCGGCTTTTTATCGAGAAAGATGCTTCTCTGGTTGAAATCAATCCGTTGGTTATGACGAAGGACGGGGTCTTGATGGCTATCGATGCCAAGATGACGTTCGATGACAACGCGTTATATCGTCAGCCTCGTGTTTTGGCCCTGTTTGAACCGACAGAGGAAGAAAGGACGGAGGCGCAGGCGAAGGAAAAAGGTTTTAGTTATGTGCATCTGGGTGGCGAGATTGGTTGCATGGTGAACGGTGCCGGACTGGCGATGGCTACGATGGATATGATTAAATTGTATGGCGGAAACCCGGCTAATTTTCTGGATATAGGAGGAAGTTCGAATCCGGCAAAAGTGATTGAGGCAATGAAGCTACTTTTAAAAGACCCACAGGTAAAGGTTGTGCTGATAAATATTTTCGGAGGTATTACGCGTTGCGATGATGTTGCCTACGGGCTGCTGAAGGCTTTTGAGCAAATTGATACCGATATCCCTGTCGTTGTCCGTTTGACAGGCACAAATGAGAAGGAGGGGCGCGATTTGTTGCGCAACACTCGTTTCAAAGTTGCCGAAACAATGGGAGAAGCCACCCTGATGGCTGTTGAAGCATCACATAAACAATAAAAGAAAAGTTACCATGAGCATATTGATAAATAAATCGACCCGGCTGGTCGTGCAGGGAATAACCGGACGCGACGGCCTCTTCCACGCACTGAAAATGAAAGAATACGGAACCAATGTCGTAGGTGGTACCTCACCGGGCAAAGGCGGTACGGAAATCGAGCATATCCCGGTTTTCAATACGATGTACGATGCCGTACAGCAAACACAGGCTAACACTTCGATAATATTCGTCCCTGCCCGTTTTGCGGCAGACGCCATTATGGAAGCGGCCGATGCCGGGATTGAGCTGATTATCTGTATCACTGAAGGAATCCCGACCGTCGATGTCATAAAAGCCTATCGCTTTGTCCAACTGAAAGGGGCAAAGTTGATTGGGCCAAACTGTCCCGGATTGATTTCTCCGGGTGAAAGTCTGGTCGGAATCCTGCCGGGAAGGGTTTTCACGAAAGGTCATACAGGTGTGCTCAGCCGTAGTGGGACATTGACCTATGAGGTCGTTTATCATTTGACGGCCAACGGTATGGGGCAGTCTACCGCAGTAGGAATGGGAGGCGACCCTGTTGTCGGCCTCTATTTCCGCGAACTGCTGGAGATGTTCGAGAAGGATTCGGAAACGCATTCAATCGTGATAATCGGAGAGATTGGAGGAAATGCCGAGGAACTGGCTGCCGATTATATCCGTAAGCATGTCACCAAGCCGGTGGTCGGCTTTATTGCCGGCCAGTCTGCACCGCCGGGTAAACAGATGGGACATGCCGGCGCTATTATTTCCGGAGGGGCCGGCACCGCAGTCGAAAAGATACGTGCTCTGGAAGAAGCAGGAATAAGGGTTGCCAGCGAACCAGCTGAAATACCGCAACTTTTACGTTACAAATGAAACTTTATCCTTATCTTTGCACCTTCGTAAGAATGAGTAAATGAATAAGGAAGATAATTTCGGCAGGTTGCTGATGCTGTTACTTATAACGCTTTGCATCTGCCTGGGACTATATTATCTGCCGGACAACATGTTCGGCCAGAAAATAAAAAAGGTTGACTTACTTTCGGATTTACGGGTGAAAACGCAATCGTTGTCGATGGACTCGCTGCGTAAACAGCTCGAACAACCGGATACGTTGGAAATAGATTCAGTAGCATTGCGCGATTCGATTATCCGTTCGACGGGGATTGATTCGACGGCATTGGTGTTACGCGATTCCCTGTATAATATAATGTATTCTGTCCAGGGGGCGGATTCGCTCGGTACGCATATCGAAGATTATTCGGTAGGCCATATCGGGTTGAAGCGTTTCTTTACAGCCTTGAAAAACCGGGAGACAATGAACCGACCGGTGCGTGTCGCTTTTCTGGGTGACTCGTTTATTGAGGGGGATATTGTCGTTGCCGACCTGCGTTCTGCCTTGCAGAAAGAGTTTGGCGGGCGTGGAGTGGGCTTTGTTCCTATTGCTTCCGTGGCAGCACAGTTC
This sequence comes from Parabacteroides sp. AF17-3, assembly GCF_003635445.1. Taxonomy (NCBI): domain Bacteria; kingdom Pseudomonadati; phylum Bacteroidota; class Bacteroidia; order Bacteroidales; family Tannerellaceae; genus Parabacteroides; species Parabacteroides sp. AF17-3. The sequence goes on from NZ_QTMM01000005.1 coordinate 176,112, forward strand.
CGTCCGACTATCGAACAGCGCTCGGAAGGATGGCACACCTGGTCAATGCTGACCGACCATGAACATGGGTATACGCTTTCCGGAATGATGTTTGAACCGAAAGGTGAAAAGGTATCCGTATCTGTCAAGACAACAAACCGTTATCCGGAGTTACAATCGGCTTCTTCACTGAAATTCCTATATGAACAGAATGCCCGAACCCGGATGAAACTGCATTATAACAATCAGCCGGATACAATCAATGAGTTATTGCCTGTCGTTTCGAAAATAACACAATATGAGCGGAAAGGGACATTTACAGAAGCTACTTTCTCTTTTACGAAGACAGAAGGTTTCCGTGCGTTGGGTGTCGCCCTGGAGGATAATTCAGGTGTTGTCGTTGATAATTACTCCCTGCGTGGTAATTCCGGTATGATATTGAACCGTCTGGATAGTTCGCTTTGCCGGAATCTGACCGAAGTCCGGCCATACGACCTGATTATTCTTCAGTATGGTTTGAATGTGGTAAGCGACAGCGTTTTACATTACGGCTGGTATAGCAAACGCATGGAAGAAGCGGTTCGCCATGTACAGGTTTGTTTCCCGGAGGCGGATATCTTGCTGTTAGGTGTTTCAGACCGTAGCCATCAGGAAGAGGGTGAGTTTGAAACGATGCCTGCCGTGCTTGCCCTGCTTCATACACAAAGGCAGATTGCCCGTAAAACAGGTATTCCGTTCTGGAATACGTTCGGTGCGATGGGGGGCGAGAACAGCATGGTCCGTTATGTTGAGAACAATTGGGCAAGCAAAGATTATACACATCTGAGTTTCAGAGGCGGGCGCGAAATAGCGACGGCTCTTTTTAATGCATTATTATTGGAAAAGGAGTTTTATGATGAAGCAGACAAAGTGGTTAATTAATTTGTCGGTTTTGTTGGCATTGCTCGCGATTACCGTAGGGGCGAAGAATCTTTCGCCTTCCCGCTCATCGTTTCAGGATGCAGGGGATGTGTTGTCCGATACGTTGACTGTGCCGGATACGATTGCCTTGCCTTTTGCTTCTTATCTTATGGGAGCCGTTGTCGACTCGATTCAGTTGCCGGCCTCCGACAGTTGCGTAAATGAATATGCTCCGTTGCATCATTTCTTTGCTGGACTCGATTCCTTGCGTGCGGGAAAAGATACGGTTATCACGATTGTGCAGCTGGGCGATTCGCATATACAGGCAGGACATTATAGCGGGCGCATGATGCGTCTCCTTCAACAGCAGTTCGGCAATGCCGGGCGTGGTTGGATTGCTCCCTTCAAACTGAGCAAGACGAACGAACCGGACGATTATTTCATTTCATCCGTAGCGAAGGAATGGATTGCCGGACGTTGTATCCAGAACAACCGGAAATGTCCGATTGGGCCGGGTGGTATCGGTATCCAGTCCGCGTCGCCATCCATCAATTTCGATATCAGCATAGCACCTAATAACGGTGCCGGATATTCTTTTAACCAGGCAGTCATTTACCGTGGGGAGAAGTCCATGCCGATGCTGCCGGCCGGAAAAATGAAAGATTCTGTCAGGACGGTATTAAGTACGGCGCCGTGTGCGCCGGGAGTGATTGCCGATACGTTCCGCATCTCTTGTCTCGTCGATACGTTGCAGCTGCACAGTACGCGAAGGAAACAGGGGACGGATAACTTGCTTCCGGCTTCTTCTTTTAAGAACCTTTATTATGGTTTCAATCTGACCAACGAGCAACCGGGTATTTTGTATCATTCGATCGGTGTGAACGGTGCCATGTATGTAAATTATACAGACGAGAACTATGTCCGCCAGTTGGCTTTGCTGAATCCGTCACTGTTGATTATTTCTTTAGGAACGAACGAGACTTTCGGCCGGCGCTTTACCCGTAATGAATTTGCCGGGCAGATTGAAGATTTTATATCCTTAGTGAAAAAACAAATGCCGCATACGGCCATCTTGCTGACAACTCCTCCCGAATGTTATAAACGGGTGTATGTGAACAAGAAACGTACGTATGTGCGCAATGAAAATACAGAACGTGCAGCAAAGGCGATTGTCGAAGTGGCACGTCGCGAAGGTCTGGCATGCTGGGATTTGTTTGCTTCGACAGGAGGGAAAAACTCTTCTGCCAGATGGCGCAAGACTGGTTTAATGGGAAGAGACCGTGTTCATTTTACGAAAGAAGGCTATCAGGAGCAAGGCATTTTATTGTATCGTGCCCTGATGCAAACCTATAACCGATATATAGCAGATAACGATGTTCGATAATATAGATTTATCCAAGTTGGGAGAGGTGCTCACCTATCAACACCTGTCGCCGATACTGTTCAGTAGCGGGTTGTTCTTTTTCCTGTTTATAGGATTCCTGATTATTTATATGTCACTCAGGAAACATTTGCTGGCCCGTATTATATATGTAACGCTGTTTTCTATCTATTTTTATTATAAGAGTAGCGGACTCTGGTTTTTCCTGCTGTTATTTACTGCCACGTCAGATTTTTGTATTGCGCAGGGAATATTCCATACTACAACCCAATGGAAGCGTAAACTGTGGGTTGTTCTTAGTTTATGTATAAACCTCGGGATGCTGGGATATTTTAAGTATTTCAATTTCCTGTTGGATATGATTGCTTCGGTAACAAGGATGTTTGGTTACCAGTTTGGAAATACGGCCATGCAAAGCGTTACGTATCAGCCGATGGATATATTTCTGCCGGTCGGTATTTCTTTTTTCACGTTCCAGACAATCAGTTATGTCATTGATGTATACCGGGGGAAGATTACGCCGCTGACACGCTGGATAGATTATGTGTTTTATGTATCGTTCTTTCCGCAGTTAGTGGCAGGGCCTATCGTCCGTGCCCGTGACTTTATTCCGCAAATCTATAAGGAACCGACCGTCACCCGTTCCGAATTTGGCGAAGGATTGTTTCTGGTACTCTGTGGTTTGTTTAAGAAAACGGTGATTTCCGATTATATCAGCCTGAACTTTGTAGACCGTATTTTTGATGCGCCTTTGCTTTATACCGGTGTGGAAAATCTGCTGGGCGTTTATGGTTATGCTTTGCAGATTTATTGCGACTTTTCCGGTTATTCGGATATGGCGATTGGTATTGCTTTGCTTTTAGGTTTCCGGTTTAATGTAAACTTCGATTCACCTTACCAGTCGGCGACCATTACCGAATTCTGGCGGCGCTGGCATATATCTCTGTCTTCATGGCTGAAAGATTATCTGTATATTTCGTTGGGTGGGAACCGGAAAGGGAAAATCCGTACGTATATAAACCTGCTGATTACAATGTTGCTGGGTGGTCTCTGGCATGGTGCTTCGATGAGTTTTATCATTTGGGGAGCCATTCATGGAGTGGCGCTGGCGATTCATAAGTTTATAATGAGCCGGTTCAGCAGTTTCAAGCAACTAGGGTCTGAAATGAAGCCCTGGCGCAGGGTTTTGGGCATATTGATTACGTTTCATTTGGTTTGTTTCGGATGGATATTCTTCCGTGCCGATTCGATACAAACGGTGAAGGAGATGCTTTCGCAAATCTTTACAAACTTCCATCCGGAAGTATTTACACAATTTGTAGCGGGTTATAAAGGTGTTTTTATCCTGATGGTGATTGGTTATGTGCTTCACTTCATGCCTAAGTCGGCAGAGAATGCGGTGCAGGGAGTCGTAACCCGTTCTCCTTTGTTGGTGCAGGCTGTTATTCTGGCGGTTATGATTTTTGTTGTAGTGCAGTTCAAGAGTGCCGGTGTGCAGCCGTTTATTTATTTCCAGTTCTGATGTAAAGTAAATGTATGTGGTATGAAAGTTAGCCTGTTACAATTTTTACTTTTGTCTGTTTTCCTGCTGGGGAACATGGACGCGAAAGCACAACTGAATAATAATCTGACAGCAGATGAACTGCGTATAAAGCAGGAAGTGAAACCTTTTCTGGATAGCTTGATTATTGAGGAACCGAAGATTACCGATAAAGATATTTCCCTGTTCCGCCTGGAAGCTGTTTTTCCGGCAAAATCATTTACCCGTTTCGGTACGAATGAGGGTGAATTTACAGCCTTTACGCCTGATAATCCCAAAAGCCAGGGACTTGTAAGCGAGCCGATTCCTTTGCTGGGTGGTGCCCGAATCAGCCTTATCTATTCTTTTATAGATGATTACAAGAGCAACGTCCCTATTGCGGGGAAGTATCGTTTCGAGAGTATCAGGGAGAAAGATGCTTTAGGAGAAGAAATGGTTCGCCAGTCTTTGTATCTCCATGTTTTGAACGATTTGCGGTTTTCCAGGATAAAAGTCGGATTGATGGAGGTTGTGATGTTGCCTCCTGATAATGAGGGAAAAAATATCAATAACTTGCCATCGTTTGGATATCGTTCCATGAGTTTCAGCCGGATGGAGGACAATCAGTATATGTTGACGTATTTGTTGCGCAGCAGTGAAGGGGTTTATAGTCCTATCCTTCGTTCTGAAGGTTCTGACCGTACTTTCCCGGAATACACAGGTGGTTCGGCAGCACAGTTCTGGTTTATCCGGCAGAATATGCAATATCCCGAGAAGGCCGCCGAAGAGGAGGTGAGTGGGACGATCCTTGTTTCCTGCACGGTAGAGCCGGATGGCTCGGTTACCGAACCGCATGTCTTTTTAGGTTCGGAGCCGTTGCTGAATGATGAAGCGATTCGCCTGGTTGCCCTGACAAGCGGAAAATGGATACCCGCTACCCGTAACGGAGAGAATATCGCAGATGAAAAGGTAATCCCCATCACATTCAGGCTTGATGACGACATGCTGAAGACAATCCAAGTGGCGAAGAAACCGGGTAAGAAATTGCCGGTTAAGACTTATCTGTTCTTTTTCGCATTGGCAGTCATATTGATTTTCTATTTGCGAAACAAATTCTTTAAAAAAGACAGGCGTCCTGATCCGGCTTTGCGTCCGAATGTTTCCGTCAGTAACGACAAAATGGTGATTGTTGCAGGAGTTGATGAAACACAAATGGCTTTAATGTTGCGTACGTTTACGGAAATATATAATGCCCGCAGTTACGAAGCTATTATCCGGATGCATACGATGAGTACCCAGGTATTTGCCCTCACTTTTCCGTATGACATAAGCTGGGATATTTTCTTGGAATTGCTTGACCATCTGATATATTTTGACGAAAGTGAACATAAAGCACAAACTAGGGCATGGCTGACTTTGCCGGAACAATGCAAACCGGTCGCAGGCGAACATGCTATGTTCTTCACCAAAGAGGATGATAAGGATTTTGACCCTGTCCGGCTCACTACCCAGCATAACCATGGCTGGAAAGTCGATTATGAAACCGAACAGTTAGTAGCAACGGAGGTCCTGGAAGAATATGTTAAACCTCCGTTTGCTTATTATGAGGTGATACAAAAGAATTTTGTCGAATTTGATTGAGTCTGGATCAAATATCTTTTAAATTTGTTGATTCTATCCTCAAATGACGTAAGTCTGAACCTGATACGCCCTGGAACACCTGTAAACCGAATTCCGGAATGACAGCCAGGATATGGTCGAACACATCGGCCTGGATGTCTTCATATGGAATCCAGTCTGTGGTGGATGCGAAGAAGTATAGCTCCATGGGAATACCCTGTTCTGTCGGTTGCAGTTGGCGAACCATGCAGGTCATGTTCTGGCTTACATTGGGATTGCTTTTCAGATAATTCACCAGATAAGCGCGGAAGACACCTATATTTGTCTGGCGTCGTCCGTTTACCCAAATAGAAGCGTCGATGCTGTGTTCTTTATTATAGGCCTCCAACTCTTCCTGCTTCGTATCGATATAATCGGTGAGTAATGATATTTTACGGAATTTAGCCAACATTTCCGGTGTACAGAAATGTACGCTGTTCATGTCGATATTGATGGAACGCTTCACACGGCGCCCTCCCGATTCTTTCATCCCCCGCCAGTTCTGGAAAGAATCGCTGACCAGTGCATAAGGCGGTATGGTGGTAATTGTGTTATCGAAATTGCGAACTTTAATAGCATTCAGCGTCACTTCAATCACTGTTCCGTCAGCCCCGTATTTTGACATTGTTATCCAGTCGCCCGGACGTAGCATATCATTGGCTGATAGCTGAATACCGGCCACAAAGCCAAGTATCGTATCCTTGAACACCAGCATTAGGATGGCAGCCGAAGCACCCAGTCCGGCAAATAACGTAGCGGGCGATTTACCGATCAGGATACTGATAATGATTATTCCACCGACAAAGAACACAATTACCTGAATGATTTGTACAAACCCTTTCAACGGTTTGTTCTTCATCGATTCTTTCCGGTTGTATATCTCTAATAATAAGTTCAGTGAAGCGTTGATGAATCGTAGTACAACGGCCACAATGTAAACACTGCATACCATCTGAAGGACACCGAGCAAAGTAGGCATTTCCTCTTTGGGTAGTGCCAGCGGAAGCATGATATAAACCAGGATCGCGGGGATCAGGTGCATCAGCTTATTGATGATCTTCCGTTCTACGATCAGATCGTCCCACTGGTTTTTGGTTTTTTGAGCAAAACGCTTAAATAATTCGAGGAAGATATAGCGGCAAGTGTAATCGATACCGACAGTTATCACTATTAGAAGCAGCAATACGACCAGGTTGTCCCAAATATTTGCAGAGTCGTGTACTAATCCCCATTTAATCAGGTAACTGTTAATCCATTGTTGTAATTCACTCATATATTTGTATTTAAAGTTGTGAACACAAATGTAGGGAAAAAATCATTGCTGCCCAAGTTTACATTAATCAGAGTATTGATACACTTTTAGTTCAAACAGAGGGATCATCGCAAAGAAATGATCGAATATATCCGACTGGATGCGTTCGTATTCTTTCCATACTTTATTGCGGGAAAAGAAATAGATCTGGATAGGCACACCGTATTCTGTCGATTGCAACTGGCTGATGATCAGGTCGAGGTCGGTGTTTACAACCGGCAGACTGGTCAGGTAACGCTCTACATAGACACGAAACATCTGCGAGTTAGTCGGTGTCACACCTTCGTCCGGCTTATAGTCGGCCAGCAGGGGAATCTCTTTCCGCATGTTATCCAGCATTTCAGGTGTACAGAATTTGATTGTGTTCAGGTCGAGAAAGATGGATTTCATGACACGCCGCCCGCCCGATTCAACCATTCCCCGCCAGTTCTGGAAAGAGTTGTTGACCAGTGTATAGGGTGGGATAGTGGAGATTGTATTGTCGAAGTTCTGTATTTTAACGGTGTTCAAAGTGATTTCCTGTACAATCCCGTTTGCGTTGGACCCCGGGACTGTAATCCAGTCGCCCGGGCGTAACATATCATTGGCTGATAACTGTATGCCCGCAACGAATCCGAGTATCGTATCTTTGAATACCAACATCAGGATGGCGGCCGAAGCGCCCAGTCCGGCAAACAATGTGGCTGGTGATTTGTTGACAAGAATGGCAATAATCACAATCCCTCCAATGAAAAAAGCCAGCACCTGAAGTACCTGCACGAATCCTTTTATCGAACGGTTCTTACTGACCTCCCTATGATTATATATATCCATTGCCACCAGGATAAATCCGTTGATGGCCAGCAACAGAACAAATACAATATAAACGGCGCAAACTTTTTGCGAAATCAACAACAATTCTTTTCCCCGGATAAAAGCCATCGGCAATAAAGTATAGACCAAAATTCCGGGAATGGCATGCACCAGATTATGTATAACTCTCCTCTTAATCAACAAAGTATCCCAGAAATAATGACTTTTCTCCGATAACTTCCGTACACTGCCGACAAAAATGTACTGACATAAGTAATCGACTCCTACAGCTACCGCGATCAGTAGTACGGCAATAATCATTTCATCGAATGTATTTGCGATTTTCGCATCCACGCCCCAGCCGACGAGGATTTTGTTCATCCAGCTACCTAAATTTACCATGTTGTTATCTCTCTTTTATAATGATAACATTTACAACTGCATTTGGTTTAAATAATAAAAAAGTCTAATCAACCCCTGATAACAAAAAGGAATCCGGTATCTTTGTAGACCATAATACAAAGATGTATGGTAATATATCCATGAAAACATTATTAATGATGATGTTATTTGCAAGTTGTTCGAATCTGTTTGCGGCTCAGAATACAAAAGCGCTGGAAGTAAAAGAACATAAACTAAAAAACGGATTGACAGTCTGGCTGAATGAAGACCATAGCCAGCCGAAAGTATTCGGTGCCGTTGTCGTAAAGGCAGGAGCGAAGGATTGTCCGGATACCGGAATTGCCCATTATTTTGAACATATGATGTTCAAAGGAACCGACAAAATCGGAACCGTCGATTACGATGCGGAGAAAACGTTGCTGGATTCTATCGCACTGAAATATGACGAACTGGCGGCTACGGAAGATGAAGCGGCCCGCTCCCAGATACAGAAAGAGATAAACGAATTAAGCATCCGTTCTTCCGACTATGTAATTCCCAATGAGTTCAACCGTTTGATTTTCAAATATGGCGGTTCGGGTTTGAATGCCGCAACGTCTTATGATGCAACTATCTATTTCAATACCTTTTCCCCGCAATATATGTCCCAGTGGGCGGAAATCAACAGCGAACGCCTGCTGAATCCGGTCTTCCGCCTGTTCCAGAGCGAACTGGAAACTGTTTATGAAGAGAAAAACATGTATGGCGATTTCATCGGCGGGCCTGTTATGGACCGGTTGCTTGCCCGTTATTTTGCCCCGCATCCGTATGCTTATCCGATAATCGGCAGTACGAAGAACCTGAAGAACCCACGCCTGACAGAGATGCGGAAGTTCTTTGAAGAATATTATGTGGCCTCCAACATGGGGCTGATATTAAGCGGTGATTTTGATACGGAGGCTGTATTGCCGGTTCTGGAAAAAACTTTTTCCCGTATCCGTCCGGGAGAAGCTCCCAAACACGATATTGTGGCCCTTCCGCCCTTTAAAGGAAAGGAGAAAATGAAAATAAAATTCCCCGTACCTCTAGTGAAAGCGATGGGAATGGGGTTCCGTGGCGTTCCGGCCAATCATGAAGACCAGGTGGCGTTGGCTGTGGCGGTTAATATGCTGAACAATGCGAACGGGACCGGTTTTCTGGATAAACTGATGGTAGACCGGAAGATTATGGCGTCGATGGCTATGAATGAAAGTATGAATGAAGCCGGGATACTGGCCGTTGCCGTTATCCCCAAGTTGATGTTCCAGACTTATGGCGGAGCCGAAAAACTGGTTTGGAAAGAAATCAACCGGGTGAAAGAAGGGGATTTCAGTGACGAGATATTCAATAGCCTGAAGCAGGAACAACGCCGCCAATATGCCTCAAACCTGGAGAATATAGATTCGCGTGCCCGGATTATGATGTCTTTGTATTCGCAAGGTAAAAGCTGGGAAGATTATTTGCAGGAAGTTTCCGGTATCGATGCTTTGACAAAAGAAGACGTAGTCCGTGTGGCCCGTAAATATTTCAGTGAAAACTATTTATGCGTTACAAAGACGACAGGCAAATATCCGAAGGATAATTTGACGAAACCGGATTTCAGTCCGATTGTACCCAAAAACTCGGAAGCCTCTTCCGAATATGCAAAACAGTTGGAACAACTGCCGGTACAAGAGGTGAAGCCGCGTTTCATTGATTTTCAGAAAGATGTAGAAACGGTGAGTCTGACTCCGTTAGCCACTTTATATGCAACGGCAAATCCTGTTACGGATATATTTACCCTTAACCTGGTTTATCAGGTTGGAACGTTGGAGCAACCCAAACTGATGCATCTGGCTAATTACCTTCAGTTTTTGGGAACGGACTCTCTGTCGTTCCATGAATTCCGTACGCGGTTGCAGGTCCTGGGCAGTACGATTTCTTTCGATGCCACCGACAAGCAGTTTTTCATGCGGATTACCGGCTTCGACAAACATTTTAAGGAAACGGTTCAGCTGGCCGGCGATTTTATCAGGCACGTAAAAGCTGATGATAAACAAATCCGTCAGGTAATAAATGATGCGAAAGTCACCGAGAAGGCTTTCTTCGAATCGAGTGATAACATCGCAAATGCGTTGCTCGAGAAAGTGAAATATGGCGAACAATCCCGGTTTCTTACTAAGTTATCCCTCTCTGAAGTCAAGAAACTAAAAGGGAAGGAACTTTTGGATGCATTTGTTCAGGTCCGTCAGACGGAATGCGATTTGCTTTATTGCGGAACATTGCCCGTCGCCCAGGTCAGGGAAGAGATAGAAGCCTCCCTTCCGTTGAAAGAGATAACCGTAGCGGTTAATGCTCCCTATCATCGGGATGCAAAGAAATATGACAAGCCGACCGTTTACTTTATGGATATGCCGACAGCCTCGCAGAGTATTGTTTACGGCTATGCAAAAGGAGAGGTGACAGACGATGCATGGTCGCGCCATGCCGCCCGGTTATTCTCCGTTTATTTCGGAGGCGATATGTCATCGCTGATGTTTCAGGAAATAAGGGAATTTCGTTCGCTGGCTTACCGGGTGAGCGGCCGGTATATATTGCCGCCTCATAACCTGGAAGGAAAAGCCGGTGAGTTTGTCACTATGCTTTCCACACAGAGCGACAAGACGCTGGATGCTTTGGGGATAATGAATTCCCTGATTCACGAAATGCCGGAGAAAGAGGAAAGGATTTCTACCGTAAAGCAATCTATCGTTAACCAGGTCAATAATGATTTTCCTTCCTTCCGGGAAGTGCCGGAAAAGGTTGCCGGTTTTCGAAGGAATGGCTTTGACAACGACCCGAGCGAAGCCTTATTGTCTGGTATCTCGGATATGGATATGAAAGATATTATCCGTTTCTACCGGCATAATGTCCGCTTGAAACCGGTTGTTTATGTCATTGTAGGCAATTCCCGGCGTATCGATATGAAGCAACTGGAAACCTATGGCAATGTGATAAGATTGAGAAAGAAAGATATATATAAATAATGTATAGTAAAGACGAATTAAAGAACCTGAAACTGGAGTTTTGGGAGAGTTTCGCCGCTTATTGTGAAGTGCAGCCTTATTTGCGGGGACGTAAAAAGATGTGGACTTTGTATGATACCAAAGTGAAAGGAGTAGAATTGAAGTTCGATATCAGCCGCAACGGTGCTTATGTGATTCTTGAAGTGAATCACCGGAGTGAAGAGCTTCGGCTTGAAATGTACGAACGCCTGACCTGGTATAAGGAAATGCTGGAACAGGACTTTCCCGGAGGTCTGACCTGGGATATTTGTTTTGTAAGGGATACGGGGAAAGAAGTAGCCCGTATTTATACCGCCAGGGAAGGACTAGACTTTCACCGCCGGCAAGATTGGGGAGAGTTCTTTACTTTTATGGCGTCGCAGATGTATCTGTTGGAACGTAATTTTATGTCGATAGCTGAATATTTGAGAGAGTAAAAAAGATGGCACATTCAAATCATATGATTTATCAGGTGGCTGGCATTGCGGCGGTAAGTCTGTTGACAGCCTGTTCGACGCAACAGCAAGATGTTAACTTGCAGGAAGTCGGAGTCAGTCATGAATTGGCCCGTTTCAGAAAAGAGCATTTCGGTCAAGTCAGATATAACCTGTTTTTCTCCATTCCTGAATCCAGGCAGGAGCCGGTCAGGGGCAAGGCTGTCATACAACTGTCGCTGAAAGAAAAACTGCCGCTTATTATTGATTTCAGGGGAGATGCTTCACAGGTCGCTTCTGTCTTGCTGAATGGTGGGGAAGTGCCTTATGAGGTAAAAAATGAACATATCATCATCCCGGCAGAACGGAGCGTCGTCGGAGAGAATAAAGTATCTGTAGAATTTACTCCTGCCGACCAGTCTTTGAACAGGAGGGACGAGTTTCTTTATACTTTGCTGGTTCCTGACCGGGCGCGGACTGCGTTTCCCTGTTTCGACCAGCCGGATATGAAGTCGTTATTTACGCTGACGCTGGAAGTTCCGGAAGCATGGCAAGCCGTTACGAACGGTGCCATAGAGAAAACAGATACCCTATCCGTTCCCGGACGCAAGTTGATTTCATTCAGGGAAACAGAACCGCTGAGTACTTATTTGTTCGCCTTTACTGCCGGAAAATTTATTCGCGAAACATACACCCGGGATGGAAGGGAAATCTCCTTGTACCACAGGGAAACAGACCCGAAGAAAGTCGCCCAATGTCCCGAGATCGCATCGGAAGTCTTTGACGCTTTAACATGGCTGGAAGATTATACCGCCATTCCGTATCCTTTTGCCAAGTATGATTTGATAATCCTTCCCGGTTTCCAGTTCGGGGGAATGGAGCACACCGGGGCAACGTTCTATACCGACCGCCGTATGTTCCTGAATGAGAACCCGACATTGAACGAGCAGTTGAGCCGCAGTGCCCTGATTGCTCACGAAACGGCCCATATGTGGTTTGGCGATTATGTGACCATGCAATGGTTTGACGATGTCTGGACGAAGGAAGTGTTTGCCAATTATTTTGCTTCGCAGATTGTCGAACCGCTATATCCGGGTGTAAACCATGCTTTGAATTTCATGCAGGATTATATTCCTCCCGCTTATGCGGAAGACCGTACTGTCGGAGCAAATCCAATCAAACAGGAATTGGATAATCTTCGTAATGCCGGCCTGGTCTACGGTAACATCATCTATGATAAATCTCCCGTCGTCCTGGAAATGCTGATTAAAAAGATGGGTAAGGAATCTTTCCGGAAAGGCATTCAGGAATATCTGAAAACATATGCTTATGGAAATGCCTCTTGGGAGGGCCTGATTAGTATTCTGGATACATATACGGATGACGATTTGTCCGGCTGGAGTCATATTTGGGTAAATGAAAAAGGCATGCCTGAGATTGCCGCTTCCATTGTCGGCGATAGCTTGGTCGTTTCGCAGAAAGACCCTTTTGGTAGGGGATTGAACTGGCCGCAGGACCTCACTTATCTGATTGTTCCCAAAACAGGGGAACCGGAAGAAATTTCAGTTTCTTTCGGGAGAAATTCAAATTCCATCCGGAAGAAATTGAAAACGGTCCCGGAAGAGGGGAGTTTCATTATTCCGAATACGGATGGAAAAGGGTATGGCTTTTTCCGGTTGAACGAAGCGGATGCCAAGGCTTGTGCCGCCTATCTTTCGGTTTGTGAAAATGAATTGCTGAGAGGTTCCCTGTTAATCACATTGTATGAAAATCTGTTGAACCGGACGATTTCGCCCGAATCATATATGGAGGCTATGTTGAATTATCTGCCGAAAGAAGATAATTCGTTGTTATTCTCGGCCGCTTTAGGGTATATCGGTAATTGTCAGCGTTTATTTCCGGCGGATACAGCGCTTCTGGAAAAAACATTAGGACAGATTGTGGCGACCTCTTCCGTTCCTCAACATCGTTTGCAGGCGTTCCGTTCGTATCGTTCCATAGCAGAGTCGCCGGAAGCAATCGCCGCATTATATGACTTGTGGAAGAAGCAGCAAGCTCCCGCCGGCTGTTCGTTAAGTGAAAACGATTATATCAGCTTATCTTATACGTTGGCCCTTCATTTGCCGAAGCAGGCGGATGAGATTATAAACAGCCAGCAATCGCGTATAACTAATCCTGACCGGAAACGGGAGTATGCCTTTATTTCTCCTTCCGTCTCACCGCATAAAGAAGTGTGCGACAGTGTTTTTGCCTCTTTGCTGGTAGCTGAAAACCGTCGGGTAGAACCCTGGGCATCTGCTGCTTTGGCGAATCTGAATCATCCGTCACGGCAGAAAGAAGCGGTAGCCTATATCCGTCCGGCACTGGAAGCGATGCAGGAAGTGCAGCGGACAGGAGATATATTTTTCCCGACAGCCTGGGTTCGTGCCTTGCTGTCAGGCCATACGTCGCCGGAGGCAAGGGCAGAGGTTGATGCTTTTTTTGCCTCTCACCTGGATTATCCGCCGATGCTGGCAAACAAAATACGGCAACAGGCGAATCATTTATATATAATTGAACACTAAGCATAAAACAGTCGTGTAGAAAAAAAGTGTGCGTACCTGCTAATCTTTTGATAGTTTTATTTGCATTTTCAATTATTATTGTAACTTTGTGGCATCAATAAAATAACAAATGAGAAGAAAAGTATCACATCACCATCATCATCATTACAACGGGCAGTAGTTCGGTGGGCTGATTGGTGTGCAGATACGCATAATATAATTAGATAAGGCTTGCCGTTATACGGTAAGCCTTATTTTGTTTTCGGAAAGCATATAATTATTAAAACAAAAATAAACATGTTACGAATTGCAGTACAATCAAAAGGTCGTTTATACGATGAAACAATGCTATTATTAGAAGAAGCGGGTATCAAACTGAACAGAGGAAAGCGCATTTTGCTGTTATCGGCAAAAGGGTTTCCGGTAGAAGTTCTGTTCCTGCGTGATGATGATATTCCTCAGTCTGTCGCCAATGGCGTTGCCGATATAGGTATTGTCGGTGAGAATGAATACGTTGAAAAAGGGGGAGAAGCACGTTTGGTTAAACGATTGGGATTCAGTAAATGCCGTTTGTCACTGGCTATTCCTAAAGATGAAGACTACAAGGGAGTAGAATGGTTTGAAGGCAAAACAATCGCTACTTCTTATCCTGGCATCCTGAATACTTATCTGAAAGAAAAAGGTGTAAAAGCCGATATGCATGTCATCAGCGGTTCTGTTGAAATAGCTCCGGGTATTGGTCTGGCAGATGCAATTTTCGATATTGTTAGTTCCGGTAGTACGCTGGTCAGCAATCGCCTGAAAGAGGTGGAAGTGGTTATGCAAAGCGAAGCGCTTCTGATTGCGAACAACAATCTGTCGGAAGAAAAGCTGGCGATACTCGACGAACTGTTATTCCGCTTCGAAGCTATCCAGGTTGCTGAAGGCAAGAAATATGTATTGCTGAACGCACCGAAAGATAAGTTGGATGAAATCATAGAAGTATTACCCGGTATGAAGAGTCCGACGGTGACGCCTTTGGCTAACGGTGATTGGGTATCCGTCCAGTCTGTCATAGCCGAGAAACATTTCTGGGAAATTATAGGTAAACTGAAATCACTCGGGGCCGAAGGTATCCTCGTTATCCCGATTGAGAAAATGATACTTTAATGTCGAGTCAGTTTCCTGAGCACGGAATTACGAGGAAACTGTAATTAGCTGACAATTAATAAATAAGGTCTTTTTCGTTTGTTCCTGATAATTTGTATCTCACATGGTTATCCATGTCTCATTTCTGACAATAATATAAACAAAACAACAATATGGAAGTAATTAAATATCCCTCAAAAGCAGACTGGCCTTCTTTGGTGAAGCGTCCGGCTTTGGATGTTACTACTTTATTCGATACGGTCCGGACTGTATTGAATGAAGTGCGTAGTGAAGGGGATACCGCCGTTAAGCGTTACGAAGAGAAGTTTGACAAGGTCACGCTATCCGGTCTTCAGGTGTCGGAAGAAGAAATAAAAGAAGCTCGCGAACTTGTTTCCGAAGATTTAAAACAAGCTATTCGCACAGCAAAGGCAAATATTGAAAAGTTTCATGCCTCCCAGCGTTTTACCGGACAAAAGGTGGAAACGACCTCCGGAGTAACCTGCTGGCAGAAAGCAGTTGCCATAGAAAAGGTCGGCCTGTATATTCCGGGAGGAACGGCCCCTTTGTTCTCAACCGTATTAATGTTGGCGGTTCCTGCACATATCGCCGGATGTAAGGAGATTGTATTATGTACTCCTCCGAACCGGGAAGGAAAAGTGCATCCGGCCATCCTGTTTGCCGCAGAAACGGCAGGTGTCAGCAAGATATTCAAAGCCGGAGGAATACAGGCTATTGCGGCCATGGCATACGGCACGGAATCTGTCCCCAAAGTCTATAAGATATTCGGCCCCGGAAATCAGTACGTGACAGCAGCCAAACAGCTTGTCAGCTTGAAAGACGTTGCCATCGACATGCCCGCAGGCCCTTCCGAAGTGGAAGTCATTGCCGACGGAACAGCAAATCCGGACTTTATTGCCGCCGATTTCCTTTCACAGGCAGAGCATGGAGCAGATAGCCAGGCTATGCTGGTTACATCGGCAGAAAGTATCGTATCTCCTGTAGTTGATGCCATCCAACAGCAATTATCTGAACTGTCCCGTAAGGATATTACTGCAAAAGCATTGGAACATAGCCGTATAATCGTCCTGAAAGACGAACAGGAAGTAATCGCTTTCACGAATATGTATGCCCCGGAACATCTGATTATACAAACGGAGAACTACGCTCATATCGCTGAACAGATAGAGAATGCGGGAAGTGTCTTTATGGGACCCTACACTCCTGAAAGTGCCGGTGATTATGCTTCGGGCACGAATCATACGCTTCCGACCAATGGCTATGCCAAGGCTTACAGCGGTGTAAACCTGGACAGCTTTATCAAAAAGATAACCTTCCAGGAAATCACTGCCGAAGGTATTAAGAATTTAGGCGGCACAATCCAGACGATGGCCGGTAACGAGCAACTGGATGCACACCGCAATGCAGTAACAATAAGATTGAAAACAATATGATGGATTTAAAAGACCTGGTAAGACCTAATATTTGGGCGTTGAAACCCTATTCCTCTGCAAGAGACGAGTTTCACGGAAGTGCATCTGTTTTCCTGGATGCAAATGAGAATCCTTATAACGAGCCTTATAACCGTTATCCCGACCCCTTACAGTGGGAGTTGAAAGAACGGATTGCCGAACTGAAAGATGTTGACCGTAATTCCATCTTTCTGGGTAATGGCAGCGATGAGCCGATAGACCTTGTTATCCGTGCATTCTGTGACCCGGGAATCGATACGATTGTCAGTATCGCCCCTTCTTACGGTATGTATGAAGTTGCTTCCAACGTTAACAACGTGGAGTTCAGGAAAGTGACTTTAACTCCTGATTTCGAACTGGATGCAGAAGCATTACTGGAGGAAGTGGACGAATGGGTGAAAGTAATCTTTCTTTGCTCGCCGAACAACCCGACGGGAAACAGCCTGAACCGGGATGAAATATATAAGATACTGAAGAACTTTGAAGGAATAGTCGTACTGGACGAAGCCTATATCGACTTTTCGGCAGAACCTTCTTTCCTTCCCGAACTGAAGAAATTCCCGAATCTGATAGTTCTGCAAACATTATCCAAAGCATGGGGAGCCGCAGGCCTCCGGTTGGGCATGGCTTTTGCTTCTCCGGAAATTATTGCGATACTGAACAAGATTAAGTATCCTTACAACGTCAATGTGCTTACACAGAAACAGGCGTTGGACTTGTTGAATAATGAAGGCCAGATGTTGGAACAGTTGCGCCGTATCATGTCCGAACGTATCCGGTTGCAGGCTGCTTTGCCGGAACTGCCGATTGTCCATAAAATGTATCCGACCGATGCAAACTTTATCCTGGTAAATGTGGGTAAAGCTGATTCCGTATATAATAAACTGGTGAAGAAAGGCGTTATTGTACGTAACCGGAATAATGTGACATTGTGTAACGGCTGTCTGCGTATCACTGTCGGCACACCGGAAGAAAACGATGCCTTATTGAAGGCTTTAAAAAGTTTGTAAGCATGAAAAGAGCTCTCTTTATCGATAGAGACGGAACATTGGTGATAGAACCTCCTGTTGATTACCAGCTGGATAGCCTGGAGAAACTGGAGTTCTATCCTAAAGTATTCCGCAATTTATACTTCATACGTAAACAGCTTGATTTTGAGTTTGTCATGGTGACGAACCAGGACGGATTGGGTACCTCTTCTTTTCCGGAAGATACATTCTGGCCGGCCCATAACAAGATGCTGAAGACATTGGAAGGCGAGGAGATTGTCTTTGATGACATGCTGATCGACCGCTCTTTCCCGGAGGATAATTCTCCCAACCGCAAACCGCGTACCGGAATGCTGGGTAAATATCTGGCCGGTGAGTACGATCTGGCAAACAGTTACGTGATAGGAGACCGCCTGACAGATATGGAACTGGCTGCAAACCTGGGTGCAAAAGGCATATGGCTGCGTCCTTCGAATGAAGAGGCAGACAGGTTGCTGGTCGGGAATCCTTCTCTTTCCCCTGTACTTATTACGGATGATTGGGATAAAATTACCGAATATCTTTTTGCCGGCGAACGCCGTGCCGTTGTGCAGCGCACCACCAAGGAGACGGATATTTACGTAGAAGTAAATCTGGATGGAAACGGAAAGACAGCGGTTTCGACCGGATTAGGCTTTTTTGACCATATGCTGGACCAGATAGGAAAACATTCCGGTATGGATTTGGTTATACGTGTAAAGGGTGACCTCGACGTTGATGAGCATCATACAATTGAAGATACGGCGATTGCCCTGGGTGAAGCCTTGCTGAAAGCCTTAGGCGACAAGCGCGGCATCGAACGGTATGGCTATTCTTTGCCGATGGACGATTGCCTGTGCAGTGTGGCTCTCGACTTCGGCGGACGTCCCTGGCTGGTCTGGGATGCCGAGTTCCGTCGTGAAATGGTTGGAGACATGCCGACGGAGATGTTCCTTCATTTCTTTAAAAGCCTGAGTGATGCCGCCCGCATGAATCTGAATATTAAGGCAGAAGGGACGAATGAGCATCATAAGATAGAAGGTATTTTCAAGGCTTTGGCACGTTCTGTAAAAATGGCTATACGCCGTGATATTTATAAATATGAATTACCGAGTACAAAAGGTTTGTTATGATGAATAAAATGAAATACTGGATGATAGCCGCTGTCACAATTTTGATGGCTGCATGTAGTAATGATACGGAGCATAAGTTGGAAGGCAAATGGCAATTACAGCAAGTGGAAGCTAATGGCGATGTGATACAGGCTGATACGGTATTTTATAATTTCCAGAATATTTTATTTATGTATCAGGTGTACATCCCGGCTGAAGACAAATATGTTTTGCAATATGGTTTCAATACGATAAAGGATGAAGACCAGTTGGAATTGGAATTGGCAGACGACCCAGGTCCTGCGGCAAACTATTTGCACTACACCGACTGGAAGTCTAAAACACGTACATTCTCCATAGAGAAACTGAGCGGAAAGCAACTGATTTTAAACAGTGAAGGGAAAAGGTATATATTCCGGAAATTCTAAATTATAGAAATACGGTTTACCTAAATAAAAAGAGAATGCTGGCTTTTCCTGCATTCTCTTTTTATTTAGCTTTATTATTACAGTTCTTTCTCTGCAATCAAATCTGCAACTTCGGCCCTCACCTCACGAATTAAATCATCCGGAGCTATCTGAACCTGCAATCCTCGTTGTCCGGCACTGATATATATAGTATCATATTGCCCGGCAGACTGATGGATATAGGTCGGGAAATGTTTCTTCATTCCGATAGGGGAACATCCTCCCCGGATATACCCGGTTAAAGGCAATAATTCTTTCACCGGGATCATCTCACATTTTTTGTTGCCCGATACTTTGGCTGCCTTTTTCAAATCCACTTCATCAGCTCCGGGGATAACACAGACAAAATATCCGCTTTTATCTCCGTGAAGGATTAACGTTTTGAATACCTGTTCTACGTTTTCTCCCAATTGCTCTGCCACATGGGTGGCGCTTAAATCATTTTCATCGACTTCATAGGGAACCAACTGATAGGCTATTTTAGCTTTATCCAACAGTCTGGCCACATTCGTTTTGTTTATTTTCATACTACAATCCTTTCATAGATAATTGAACCCGTTTACGGACCAGGTCTACACTCAAAACTTTCACTTTAACATGCTGATGGATAGAAACCACCTGTGTCGGGTCGCTGATAAAACGATCGGCAAGTTCCGAGATGTGAACCAATCCGTTCTCTTTTATACCAACATCTACAAAGCAACCGAAGTTCGTAATATTGGTCACAATTCCCGGTAGGACCAGCCCTTCTTTCAGATCTTCTATCGTTTTAACGGTAGGGTCGAAAGAAAAGACCTGGATAGCCTGGCGCGGGTCGCGACCGGGTTTATCCAACTCTTCCATGATGTCAAGCAGAGTCGGCATACCGACTTTCTCTGTAATATATTTCTTAAGGTCGAGCTTCTTCTTTAATTCTTTATTGGTAATCAACTCTTCCACGGTACATTTTAAGTCCTTGGCCATTTGTTCCACAATCGGATAACTTTCCGGGTGAACGGCGGAATTGTCCAAAGGTGTTTTGCCACCTTGTATGCGAAGGAATCCGGCACTTTGCTCAAACGCTTTTTCACCCATACGCGGCACCTTTAACAATTCACGTCTGGATTGGAAAGGACCATGTTCGGCCCGGTAGTCAACAATATTCTGTGCCAGTGTCGGTCCTAAACCGGAGATATAAGTCAGCAGGTGCTTACTGGCCGTATTCACATTGACTCCCACCATATTTACGCAACTTTCCACAGTCTGGTCCAGGCTTTTCTTTAAAGCACTCTGGTCGACATCATGTTGATACTGGCCGACTCCGATACTTTTGGGATCGATTTTTACCAGTTCTGCCAGTGGGTCCATCAACCGGCGTCCGATACTGACGGCTCCCCGTACGGTTACATCATATTCAGGAAACTCATCCCGGGCAATCTTTGAGGCAGAATAGATGGAAGCTCCGTTCTCACTGACAACAAACACCTGTACTTTCCGGTCATAACGGAGATTAGTAATGAACTGTTCCGTTTCGCGGCTTGCAGTTCCGTTGCCGATAGCGATAGCATCGATGGCATAAGTCGATACCAATTGAGAGACTTTAGCTGCGGCTTTGCTCTTTTCATTCTGCGGCGGATGCGGATAGACGGCTTCGTTATGAAGCAGGTTACCCTGGGCATCCAGGCAAACTAATTTGCATCCGGTACGATATCCGGGGTCGACACCTAACACTCGCTTTTGTCCTAACGGCGGTGCCAGTAAAAGCTGCCGCAAGTTCTCTGCAAAAACACGGATGGCCTCTTCGTCGGCTTTCGTTTTGCTCAGATTGGCATATTCCGTTTCTATGGAAGGCTTTAGCAGACGTTTGAAAGAGTCGTCTACCGCATTGGCTACCTGGTCGGAAACTTCGCTGTTCCCTTTCACGAACCGTCTTTTCAAACGGTCGAGTGTAGTATCGACATCGGGTGATATGCTGACTCTGAGGATACCTTCCGCTTCTCCGCGGCGGAGGGCCAGCAAGCGATGGGAACTGCATCGGTTCAGCGGTTCACTGAAATCGAAATAGTCCCGGTATTTGGCTCCTTCTTCCTCTTTTCCTTTAATAACTTTAGAAGAAATAATCCCTGTATGGGCAAAAGAATTACGCACGGCGTTACGTGCCCCTTCATTTTCGTTTACCCATTCAGCGATAATATCTCGTGCTCCTTGCAAGGCTTCTGCTGCATTCTTTACTTCTCCTTTGATAAAACTCTTCACCCGGGCCAGCAAATCCGGTTCGTTTTGTATCATGATAATTTTGGCAAGCGGTTCCAGCCCTTTTTTACGTGCAATCTCGGCCTTAGTCACCCGTTTGGGTTTGTAGGGCAGATAAAGGTCTTCTATCTCGGTGCTATCCCAGGAATCTTCGATTCGTTTCTTGAGTTCAGAGGTTAGTTTCCCTTGTTCTTCGATAGAACTTAATATGGTATCTTTCCGTTTTTTGAGTTCAGTCAGCTTATCCAGTTGGTCTTTGATATTCCCGATCTGGACTTCATCCAGTCCTCCGGTAACTTCTTTCCGGTAACGGCTGATAAAAGGAATGGTCGCCCCTTCATTAAGCAACCCGATCGTTCTTTCGACCTGTCCAGCCGGAATGTTTAAAGAGTGGGAGATAAGTGAATGGAATAATGTTGTCATAATTGTTTTTGTTTTATGATTGGTACAGCTCCATCATGATTTCATCAACGATGTAAGCGTCACTAAAAATATAAAGTTCGGTTTCAGGGTCATGCAGTCGGTCGCAAACCTTTGACATATAGAATACATCCAGAGCGCGCAACGGTGAAACTTCCAATTTTTCAGAAAGCCGCATGACTATTCTTCCGATTTTATTCCACATTAATAAGTCGCTAAGCATATTTGTTATAGATTAATTTGTTCGACAGAAATAAATTGTAAGCATTGATCAATCAATTGCTGGTTTAACAAACAGAATTGATTATTGGGTTGGTGTTGTGATAATTGACCTAATGCCATTTCAACAGTCATCATACCATTCATATATGCTTCTACTGTATCAATGACACGGTCGTTTGCTACACCACCTTCTACAATGTCATATTTAGCCCACGGTTTTAGTCCCTTACGGCTTTTTACAATAAAGTCAAGCCATTCTTCGTCATACCTAGAAAATTTCAAATAGGAGAAATCAGTTATTACTTCATCTAAATCAAGTTGATAAATATTTAGAAGAGGAATTTCCTGTTGCTGTCTGCCTATACGAAAAGCCCATCTTTCAGCTTGTTCTTTAATGTCGGTTACGTAAAAACCTTGTCCAAAATCCAGATTTTCACGTCCGGCTTTAGCGATAGGTTGCTTCACGGTGATAACAGAGCCATGATAAACGGTTATCATAGTTTTCCTCCTTCTTCTTTTATTTGCTTCTTCTCCCAAATATCTAATGTTTTCAATACATCTTCAGTGACATATTCCCGACTTTGAGTGTGCAAAACATCATAAAACTCCCATATATAATCCTCTATTAGCCGGATACGTTTCATTCTCCGGTACATCTCTGAAGCCGAGCATCCTCTTGCCCGCGCTGCCGATTCGATACATGATGATACGAATATTGTTCGTAACTCTTCTTCTGTTTGCACTATTATCATATTATAATACCTGTTTATGCAAAAATAGGTATTAAATTTAAAAGGTTACTCCCCTTTAAGATGTTTTTGTGAATAGTACCTGAGCGGTAGTGCCTGATAGGGGAAATTTACTTAGTAAGTAGAGTTCTCCTGCTACATACTTTTTTGACACGGATTTCACAGATTGGCTATTAAAATGCTGATATTGTGAAGTTCGTGTTATTTATTTTGCTTCCCTCTTTGAATTCTTTCTTTATATTATTTGTTACTCTCGTTTATTTTCAAGACTTTTGTGAGAATATAAACATTAAGTCCTCAAAGCTGTATGATACCAGTAGATTCAAATGCTGATGCATTGGAGCAAAAATATAAAGATTTATCCGGGTTACTTTCGAACATAGTAGACTCAGTACCAATGTACTTCTTTGTTAAGGATACTGGAGATGACTTCCGTTATGTTTATTCCAGTCCGATGATGAATCAGATATATGGTCGTTTTCACAATGATGTTGTTGGGAAAACGGACTTTGATTTGTTTGTTGACCCTGTTGCAGCGCAGTCTTTCAGGGATATGGATGAGAAGGTACTTCAAACGGGAGAGATGCAACGCTTTGTTGAACAGATGCTCGACCCCAAAGGTGTAGTGCGTTCTATGGATACCATGAAATTGCTGGTACCCCGCGAAGGAAAAGCACCTTTTCTATTGGGTATGTCCTGGGACATCACCAAACAACGGCAGATAGAAGAAGAACTGCATGAAAATAATAAAAGACTGGCCTTATCCTGTATGGCAGGCCTTATCTATCCGTGGATATGGGATGTCGTGAATGAAACGGCGGAGCTTTCTCATGTAGAGAACGGTGAAATGATTCATGCTTATATTTCCCACGAAAGTTTTACTGAAAAAATCCATCCGGACGACCAGCAAATGTACCGGGATGTTGTGACGGCCTTTGCCCAGGGTGAGATAGAATCATTACGCCTGAGTTTCCGTTGCCGTTATTTCTCGGAAGAATATGTCTGGCTGGAGAAAATCGGTGAAGTATATGAATATGGTAAAGACGGTAAACCCCTGAAAGCTATTGGTATCTTGCGGGATATCACGGTGGATAAACGTCACGAAGCAGATGTACAGGCGAAGCGTCTTGCAGAGGAGAGTAACCGGATGAAATCAGCCTTTATCGCCAATATGAGCCATGAAATACGTACGCCTTTAAATGCGATTGTCGGTTTCTCTACTTTGATGGCCCAGGCGGAAACGGATGAAGAAAAACAGGAATATCTGAAGATTATTGAATCGAGCAATGAATTTCTGTTGCAATTGATTGATGATATTCTCGATATTTCAAAGATAGAATCGGGTAAGCTGGAGTTCATTTATTCAGACTTCAGTTTAAATAGTATCTTCAAACCGCAGGAGCCGGCTTTCTTACGGCGGGTAAATGCCGGGGTAAAGGTTGTTTTTGAAAATGACGGAAGCGACTACAGTATCATTTCTGAAAAGACAAGACTTACACAGGTGTTGACTAACTTTTTATCTAATGCGGTCAAATTTACATCGACAGGAACGATACGGTATGGTTATCGTTTGACTGATAATGGCATTTATGCTTATGTCAGCGATACCGGTACCGGCATAAAGAAAGAGGACCAGGTTACCATTTTTGACCGGTTTGTCAAACTGGATAGGTTTAAACAAGGGACAGGACTTGGATTGTCTATCTGTAAGACAATTATAACGATGTTGAACGGAGAGATAGGTGTCGATTCAGAGGAAGGCGTAGGTTCTACATTCTGGTTCTCAATCCCCTGTAATCCCGTAAAAGTTAATTGATTATCGGTAGCCGGATAATAACGGAAGCAAAGCGCTCTATCTCTTCCTGATTGTGTGATGTGAAGATGACAGTGCGTTTATATTCTGTTTGTCGTTCAATTATGCGGTCGATGATGCGGATTGCGAGTGGCTTGTCCAATCCTTTGAAAGGCTCGTCAAGAAGCATAACAGTAGATGGATATGCCAATGCCCGGGCAAGGGCTACGCGCTGTTGCTGGCCGTAACTCAGTTCGTTAGGATAACGTTCCGTGAAAGTTTCCATCTCGACTATTCTCAATGCTGTTAATGCTTCCTGTTCCGCATAAGTTTGTTTATAGAGCGATGCTAACGGTAGGCAAATGTTTTGCAGGACAGTTAAATGGGACAGTAGTTCCGGCTCCTGGAATACAACAGCAAACTTTTCTTCCCGATGAGATATAATCTTTCCCTCGATTGGTTTCAATGTTCCGTCCAGCAGATTCAGTAAAGTTGTTTTTCCGCTTCCTGACGGAGCCTTTATACCATAAATGATGTCGGGTTCAAAAGTATATGAGAAATTCGATAGTACTTTGGTATCATCATATTGAAATGTAACGTCTGCTGCTTCTATGGGACAAGGGTGGGGAAGTTCTTCCTTTTCCGGTTTTCCATTGCTATACTGTATGTTCCATGTAACCAGTGTCAACCGGCTGATTCCTTTGTCAAACAGGAAACTAATCAAGACGGCAATAACAGTCCATGCAATCAATTCGGGAACCGATATGAACAACTGTGCACGTTTCATTTCCCCGCCGATACCGAAGGCGCATTGTGAAAGTACCTCGCCCATAATAATAGCACGCCAGCCGAATCCGGTAGCAGACGCCAGCCCACTGAATAAAAAAGGTTTCAGTTGGGGATAATATATATGTATCAGTTTATTCTTGCGATTGATTTTGAACTGAGCCGCCATTAGGGAAAGTCCGGGCCGCAGACTGATGATTCCTTTCGTCAGGTTTTCCGTTAATAAAGGAAACATGGTCAGAAAAGCAATTATTAACGGTATTCCTTCCGGGTCAAGAAAGATTAAAGCCAATAAGATAAAAGAGATGACCGGAACGGAACGCATGATTGTCAGCAGGGGACGGAATAACTCATAAAGCAATTCGTAACGGGCAAATAAGAAAGCTGTCATCACCGCGGCTCCCAATGATAGAATGATACCGGAAATACCGCGCAGGATGGTAGCCGATATGCTTTTATAAAAAGTATCGGTACCGAATAGCTGAAATAAGGCTTTTATCAGTTCAGGAACGGACGGAATCAATTCCGGCTGGTCCATTGAAGAGGCTATTAACTGCCAGATAAGCAGCAGCAAGCAGACTGATACACATGAAATTAATCCTTTTTTCATTGTTCTCCTGAAATAAAGCCATTGTCCGGAAGTTTTCCTCCTATGGCTTTCGGTTCATATTGCTCTATCAGCCGAAGGAAATCGAGAATGCTTTCTTTGGCTTCTCCGGTTGATAAATAGTTAATACGGCATCTCTCTATGCTTTCCGGAGTGAGTGTTCCCGGGGCAAATATATTGCGGCTCTCCAGAATATCTATTGCTTTTTGAGGTTGACTGACGGCAAACTGGCAGGACTCGTTCAACAAGCTATCCAGCAATGTTCTTTTATCGTTTAACGAAGGTGCATAGACAATCGCAGTCTGGGCAAATCCCGGAGAGGTACTGTTCGGATTGTTAAGACTCGTTTTTATCGATAAAGTACTGTCTTTCCGAAGTATCACGCTTAGAAACGGTTCTGCCAGGACAGCTGTTTGGATCTGTCCGGCTAGCAATCCCTGGCTTATTTCACCGGGAGTAGTAAGCGAATAATTCAATGAATAAGACAATCCTTTTTGATATAAATAGTAGCGGGTCAGGATATCGGGAGTTGTGCCTGCACCGAAGACATATAAAGTCTCCGTTTCCAGTGATTGATTCCGTATCCCTTGCTTTTCGACAAGATACAGATTTCCCCAGACAGGGCATCCGAGTAAAGAATATTTCAATCCTTTATTATAAAGATTGGCTGCATTAATCATAGGAAGGGCAGCCAGGTCCGCTTTCCCTTTTATTAATAATGCCTGCATCAGTTCCGGAGAGTCGACTATATCTACAGACAACCGTTTTCCTTCTATCTCCGGCGAATCCTCCATCATCTTTGCAAACGCAATAACGGAAGGTCCGCGAAGAACAGCCACATGAAGCACATCATTCTCCTTTTTCCCATTATTGCAGCTGCATAGAATCAGCAGAAGTAAACAAAAGTATTTGATCATCTTTTTTGTTGCAAAGGTAGGAAATTAGGATTAATAGTCATGTAAAATAAGAGGTCGATTAAAAAAAGTATGGAATAGGAGAGGTCTATAAAAAATTAAAGCCTGTCTCACGACAAGCCCTAACCAACTTTGTTAACCTTAAATCTAATACTATTATGAAAAAACCACAGTACAAAAGTACGGATCTTTTCATAAGTAGCAATAGTTAAAATGCTAATATATGTTTTCTAACATGCAATAAATACTAATGTATTCCATATTATATCTTATTAGTCTTTTCCTGCGTCATCAGGCTGACAACGACGATAGCAATAACAGACAACGGGAGAGCAAATAGAATAGGATCTATCGCAAACCAGGGATATACATCGATCAGCACATCTTTTCCTGTCAATGTTTTGCACAGACCAACCGCGCTGGCTTCTGCCTTATGGAGAAACAACATGGTAAACATACTTGCCAATGCTCCCGTCCAGAGACTGGCTAAAGCACCTTGTTTTGTCGCCTTTTTCCAATACAATGAACAGAAATAGGCGGGGAGGAATGTCACTGCACAAACACCCATAAATAAGGCTGTCCCTCTGGCTATAATACCGGCACTCAACGTATAGCAGATAATATAACTCAACAGGATAGAACATAAAACTCCGATACGGACTCCCATCGTTGAGTTTGTATTTTTACGGCGTCCCAGGTTCGGAAATGCATCTGCCCCGAATGCAGCTCCCATCGTATGGAACTGTGCACTCAATGTGGACATACTGGCCGACAGGATACACAGCATAAATACGGCACTAAACCATTCCGGCATAGCACGGTCAATAAACAACGGGATAATTTTATCCATGTCTTTGATGGCTTCCGAAGCGACAACTCCTTCTGTCTTCATAAAAAACAGATTCGACAATGCTCCTACATGGTAAATAGCTCCTACAGTTACAATCAGGAACACGCAACCGATAAGTACTCCGCGATTCAGCTGTTTGGTACTTTCCACCATCATGAAGCGTACAACTAACTGAGGCTGTGCCAGACAACCTATCCCGACACCTAAGATAAGCGATGTAACCAAAGTATACCATTGGGGAGAACCGGTGACCGGCATCGCCGTCCACCCCTGGTGTC
Source organism: Parabacteroides sp. AF17-3 (assembly GCF_003635445.1). Classification (NCBI taxonomy): domain Bacteria; kingdom Pseudomonadati; phylum Bacteroidota; class Bacteroidia; order Bacteroidales; family Tannerellaceae; genus Parabacteroides; species Parabacteroides sp. AF17-3. Next base: position 204,110 of record NZ_QTMM01000005.1, read on the forward strand.
CCAACTCTTTGAAACGGTCGGGGACAAGCGGTGCAATCTCCGTCAGTTTCTGGTTCGCTTCAATGAAGCCCATATCCATGACTTTGTAAAACCAGAATAAAAGAAATAACATACAGCCGAACATAATCACAGCCTGTAAGGCATCTGTATATAAAACACCTTTTATACCACCGGTAATTACATAAGCAGCTACAATCAAAGTAAATATCAATAAAGCCAGATGCAGGTCGATATGGAACATCTGTTCGATGAAAACAGCGCCTCCTTTCATGACAACGGCCGCATACAATGGCATTCCTATAAAAATGATAGTAGCTATAAATATCTGTATACTACGCGATTTATAGTGCATCCCCAATAATTGTGGAAATGTACGCGCATTATGCTGTTCTCCTAATTTACGGGTTCTTCTACCAAAGAAGATAAAGGCTACAACCACTCCCATAAACATATTCAGCAGACATAGCCACTGGATACCCATACCGAAAGTAGCTGCGACACCACCAAAACCTACGATAGCCGATGCAGAAATAAATGTAGCTCCATAGGAGAGGGCCATGATAATAGGATTGACCTTTCTTCCTCCTAGCAGATAATCACTGGCATTTTTAGTCTGTTTATATCCGATATAGCCTAACCAGGCAATGACAAACATGTAAAGGATAACAACAATTCCAAGGGTAAGGGTACTCATTTATCAGGTTGTTTAGGGTTATCACTCTCTTTATCTCCTTTATTCCAATTGGTAATTCCGAACCATAAAGAAAAAATTAAACACGCGAAGGCTAACAGGTAGGCTAACCAGATACCGGGATCTTCTATTCCGAACATTTGTTATTTGTTTTTAGGGTGGAGAGGCTGTTGTAAACCTCCCCACGATAAATAATATTATAATTTCATCAAGTCGCTTTCGCAAATGCATTCCAGATTCTGACGACGGATTACTTCACGGGCTGCTTCCCGGTTATTGGTACGAAGAATAAGGATCGATTTGTCATTCAGTGAAAAACAATACATATATTCTATGCTCAGACCGGCTTTTGTAAAATGTGTCAATGCCTGTGCAAAACTTCCGGCACAAGAGTTGGTCACGATAGCCAGTACGTCCGTCAGATTCGCACTTACATTGTTGCTTTTCAATATCTTGTATGCTTTCTGCGGATCGCTTACAATAATACGCAGAATACCATATTCAGACGTATCCGCAACAGTAGCAGCAATGATCCGTATATTTTCTTCAGCAAGCAGAGCCAGGATTTCACTTAGCTTTCCATATTTATTCTCCAGGAAAATAGAAATTTGATTTACTGTCATAGCTGTATCTTTTATTTGTTGAACAATTGTTTTAACAGAACTTACGCAAGTCTTTTACCCTTACGGCTTTACCTTCCTGAACGGGCAATGAGCCTTTGGCTACCAGTTTCAGGCGCGGAGTCAGCAGCAACTCATCTTTCAGCTGTCGGGTAATGTCTTTTGCAAGACGTTGCAAGACGCTGTAATCGTCGGTAAACAGGTCGCTCAGTTCTACTTCGATCAACATTTCGTCACTGTTGTTCACCGTTTCGAGTGTGATCAGATAGTTGCTTCCCAGTTCTTTGAACTGCATCAGAATCTTTTCGATCTGGATCGGGAAGAGATTCACACCTTTCAGGATGATCATATCGTCGCTACGTCCTTTGAAGCGGGCCAGACGTTTATGCGTTCTTCCGCAAGGACATTCGCCCGGGATAATGCAGGTCAGGTCACGGGTACGGTAACGTAACAGCGGCATGGCTTCACGATTGATTGTCGTTAATACCAGTTCGCCTACTTCCCCTTCCGGAACAGGCTGTAATGTCTGGGGATCTACTATCTCCACAATCGTATAGTCTTCCCAGATATGCAATCCGTTTTGCTCCGTACATTCGAAAGCAACACCGGGACCATTCATTTCAGACATACCGAAACAGTTATATGCTTTTACACCTAATAGTTGTTCGATGCGTTTGCGTTGTTCTTCCGAATGAGGCTCGGCACCGATACAAACCGTGTGCAGTTTGGTGTCTTTGCGTGGATCCAGTCCCATTTCATACATTACTTCAGCCAGGCGGGTGGCGTAGCTGGGAATGATATGCAGGCAAGTCGTTCCAAAATCGGTAATAAATTTGATCTGACGTTTGGAATTACCGGCGGCGGCAGGAACGGTTAATGCTCCGAGTTTTTCTGCGCCATATTGAAATCCCAAACCACCGGTGAACATACCATATCCGGAGGTATTCTGGAAAACGTCTGTATCACGTAAACCGACCATATACATGCAGCGTGCCACCTGATTGGCCCATTGGTCCAGGTCCTTTGCCGAATGTAATACGACGGTAGGATTTCCGGTTGTACCGCTGGAAGAATGTACTCTTACGCAATCCTTGATAGGAATAGCTGCCATTCCGAACGGATAATTATTACGCAGGTCGTCTTTCGTTGTGAAAGGGATTTTTTGCAGATCATCCAATGACTGGATGCTGTCTGCCGTTATACCGTTGTCTTTAAGAACTTTGCTGTAGAAAGGGGAGTGTCCGGCTAATTCTATTGTTTGTTTCAGTCGTTCCAACTGTAGTTTATTCAGTTCTTCACGACTCATCGTCTCAATATCTTTCTGCCAATACATCATAGCTTTTTCGTATTATATTGTGTTTAATTCATGAAATTAGACTGCAAATGTATCTTTTATTTTGATTAGATGCAGCATTTTTGCTCAAAATTATAAAAACAGGTAAATTAAATGTTGATTTTCTAAGGTTCCTGAAAAAATATCTTTACATTTGCCTTCAGCAGTAAGTTACAATTATAAACCTTGATTTCTAATATATGAACATGTACGAAAACCTTTCAAAAGAAGAACTGATCCAGCGCATTAAAGTGTTGGAAACGGATTTGGCAGCATCAGTCATGAAGAATGCTGAGATAGAGAAAATGAGCGAAAATCTTCTGAATCAGCGCAAAATTAATTTCCTGAATATCTTAATGAATACTATTCTGTCAAATATCTTTGTCGTTATAGCCGTAAAAGATGTTTTCGACAGTTTTAAATATATTTACTTCAATCAGGCGGCCGAAGATTTTATGGGGGCTAAATCTTCCGAGGTGTTAGGTAAGACAGACTTTGATCTGTTTTCTGATCCGCGAAGGGCGCATGAAATCCGTACGGAAGATTATTCAACGATCAACCACGGACGAATCCATAAATCGGTGGTTGAATATGAGAAACCGAACGGTGAAATCCGTATTGTGAACATCATCCGTTTATTGATAACCAACCCGGACCCGGGAGCTTCTCCTTTGTTATTGGCTATGCTTTGGGATATTACGGAACAGCGGCAAAATGAGCTGGATCTGATCAAGGCCCAGGAGGCGGATAAAATGAAGAATGCCTTTATTGCTAATATGAGCCATGAGATCCGTACGCCATTGAACGCGATAGTAGGTTTCTCCCGGTTGATTACCGAAACGGATAATGCCAGTGAACAACAGGAGTATCTTACAATTATCAATAACAACAGCGACCTGTTGCTCCAATTGATCAACGATATTCTGGATTTTGCAAAGATAGAATCCGGAACGTTGAATTATAACCTGTCGTGGGTGGATCTGAAAGATGTCTGCCAGGAAGTTTATATTTCGCAATCATTGAAAATGACTTCGGATGTGGCATTGCTGTATAATGGAGATATGTTGCCTTCTGTCAGGTTACGGACAGATACACAGCGTATTGAACAGGTATTGCTGAATCTTTTATCCAATGCTATAAAATGTACAAATCAGGGATTTGTCTCTTTGTCGTATGAGGTGGAAGGAGATTTTGTACGGGTTTCTGTCACTGATACCGGTATTGGCATCGATAAGGAGAAGCAGGCATCTGTATTCGAGCGGTTCGTAAAATTGGATGATTTCAGGCAAGGGACCGGCTTGGGACTGTCTATCTGTAAGATGATCATAGAAAAGTTAGGCGGAGAAATAGGCCTTCGGTCGGAATTGGGCAAAGGGTCGACATTCTGGTTTACGCTGCCATTAGCAGTTCCGGAAGAGTCTGAAAAGAAAGAAGCAGGCAATGAAATTCCTATGGAGATCATTCCGGATGCTTTGCCAGGGCAATATACAATCTTGATTGCAGAAGATGTGTTGGAAAATTATCTTTTGCTGCAAGCAGTCTTAAAGCAACATTATCGTCTGATTTATGCGGAAAACGGACAGATTGCCGTACAGCAGTTTAAGGATTACAAGCCGGATATTGTTTTGATGGATATAAAAATGCCGGTGATGGACGGTTATGCCGCCACGTGTAAAATACGTGAATTATCTTCAGATGTTCCTATTCTGGCTCTTTCTGCATTTGCATTTGATGAAGAAAAAGAGAAAGCGAAGTGTTGCCGGTTTAATGATTATCTGGTCAAACCCGTAGATATTCCTTTGTTGAAATATAAGATCAAGTATTATCTCAATAAAAAATAATATAATATGAAGCAAGCGTTTATATTCCTGGCTACAGGATTTGAAGAAATAGAGGCGTTAGGCACAGCCGATATTTTACGTAGGGGAGGTGTCAGAGTCTCTACCATCTCGATTAACGGTGAAACCCGGGTAATGGGGGCGCATAATATCCCGGTGATAGCAGATTACCTGTTTGAAGAGGCCGATTTTAGTGCGGCAGATGCTTTAATTCTTCCGGGAGGTATTCCGGGAAGCAATCATCTGAATACTTGTACCCGCCTGAAAGAACTTATACTGGAAAAGAATAAAGAAAATATAATTCTGGGAGCAATCTGTGCAGGACCTATGGTTTTAGGCGGCTTAGGATTATTGAAAGGACGTAAGGCCACTTGTTTCCCGAACTTCGAACCGACTATGATAGGAGCCATCTCTACCGGTAATGGTGTTGAGCAAGATGGAAATATCATAACCTGCCAGGGGCCCGGTTTTGTATTCGAATTTGGATTATCCTTATTGAAGGTTTTACGGGATGATGAAATAGCGGGAGAAGTGGCGGATGCTTTGTTGGTAAGAAACTGAAAATAAAAGTAACGGGAGTTATTAATAACAATAGCTCCCGTTATGTAACCATCATAATTAGAGTTACTTGACTATTACAGGTTTATTGACTAGCTTTAACAATCCCCCCGGCCTCCTCTCCAGATTGGAACTTCATAATAATGTTTCATCAAATGCACTGTCATACTATCATATTTTTATATAATGCACATATAATCAATATGTTATATAAAAATATGATAGTATGATAGTTCTTTTATGTTTATGATAGTTATGAAAAACGCTCTCCATTTTTTTTATGGCTGTGTTCATAAGTATCTCCATATTACAGCAGCATAGATAACACGTATATCCGGTAAAGGGTTGCGGGGCCTTCTTTGTGCATTGAAGACTTGAGAAAATTTAGCCGATTTTCACTTAATCGCACAAATATCACACGCAACGCAAGGCTTCAAATCAAAAGCCTTTTCAGTTGCAAATATACATATTAATAATATTTCAACCAATGATAATCCATCTCTTATTTTAGTTTATCCTTATTAATTCTCATCAAGGGCAAAGAGTTGATTTATTATTTTTAATGTAGTTGTTTCTGCTTTTAGTCGGATTCTAACAATTTTCTTACCTTTGATGTTACATTGTTATATTATCTGTTGATTTGATAAAGGTAAGGAATGAAGATGGATGAAACGGTATATTTGTATAAAGGTGAAGTCTTTTATTTTAAGGATTCTCCCCTGAAGTTTGATGAATCTTATAGTTATTATCCTGACGGAGCATTGGTGGTTTGTCGAGGAAAAATCATAGAAGCCGGAGCTTATGAAAATATAAAAGAGCGTTATCCGGAGGCATTCGTTACTGATTATTCCGGGAAACTTCTGATGCCCGGCCTGATCGATTCACATATCCATTATCCTCAGTCGGAAATGATAGGTATGTATGGCAAACAGCTGCTCGATTGGCTGAACGAATATACGTATCCCACGGAAGAGGCTTTTGGAGATTCTGAATATGCCGGACGGGTAGCCCGTTTCTTTGTAAATGAACTTTTTCGCAACGGCACTACGACCTGTATGGCTTATGCAACGGTTCATAAAGAATCTGTTAATGCTCTCTTTTCGGTTGCTTCCGAATATAACATGCAAATGCTGACCGGCAAGGTCTTGATGAACCGTAACGCACCGCAGTCTTTGATGGATACTGAAGAAAGCGGGGAGGCTGATAGTCGGGAGCTGATCGAAGCCTGGCATAAAAAAGGACGTAATCTTTATGTGATTACTCCCCGTTTTTCTATTACTTCCACTCACGGTCAATTGATTAGTGCCGCCCGTTTGCATGAAGAATATCCCGATACTTACATTCAAACGCATTTGTCGGAAAACCGGAATGAAATAGATTCAGCCCTTGAATTGTCTCCGGAATGTTCTGACTATCTGGAAGTTTATGAACGGGCAGGATTAGTTACCGAACGTTCCGTATTCGGCCATTGCATTCATCTATCCGATTCGGAATGTCGCCGAATGGCCGAGGCTGGAGCGATAATAGCCCATTGCCCCACGTCAAACTTGTTTTTGGGAAGCGGTCTGTTCGATATGCAACAGGCAAACCGGATCAATATCCAAACGACACTGGCTACAGACGTTGGTGCCGGCACATCTTTCTCTTTATTCCGGACCATGGGAGAGTCCTATAAAGTACAACAACTGAACGGGTATCCCATGTCTGTATTCGAATCATTATATAAATGTACGCGCGGTACGGCTAAAGCCTTGAAACTGGATGATAAGATAGGCAGTTTCGACCAGGGCAGGGATGCTGATTTTATTGTAGTTGATTGTACGGCCACTCCTTCCCAGCAAATGCGGAAAGATTATCTTGAACGTAAGGGGAAATGGAATCTTGAAAATAAATTGTTCGGCATCCAGACGTTAGGGGATGACCGTAATATAGTTGCCACTTATGTGGCGGGGAATCCTGTTTACCAGTCAGATACGTGCAATCATCAGAAAACAGGTATGTAAAACGACTGTAATAATAATCCAAAGGCGTTCGGCAGTAGCCGGACGCAATTTGAAAAAACGATATTCCAGTCCTCCATGTTTACATGTGGAGAGGCAGTCGCCGCAATAAGTACAGGTGTAACCGATTTTTCCTTTTTCTATATTTTCTTTGTGCAACGCATCATATTTGCATGATTTCAGACAAGCCATGCAGTGTGTACAGTCTGTATTGAGTTTTATCCGGAAAGGAGAGAGGTACTTCATAAAAGACACCAGTGTTCCTATCGGACAATAACTACTGCAATGGATCATCTTTTTCTTCCGGCGTGATAGTATCAACATGATACCCAGTCCAATAATCCCGACAATCAGTCCGGCAACCGTTGCCATCCATCCGCTTGCCCCGGATAACCGTAATGCAATAGCCCCTGCTATTACCAGAAAAAATACACTGTAACGTAATTGCTTATGATAGCGAAAAATATTCTTTTCTGTCTTCTCTTTTGCGCTCCATGCATCAAATGCCCCGAAATAACAAAGCTGGCTGCACCAGGCAGGTCCCGAAAGCAGCAACGTACTCAGGAAAAGTATCGGCATAAACAATCCCTCCAACCGGTAAATCGGGCCGGCCAGTATGATTGCCGGAACGGGTAAATGCAGCTTTCCGGTCATCAGAAAGACAGAATCGACAGTTACGCCTAAAAGTAACTGCCCGAAGAAAACAATAGAAAAAAGCAACCACGCCCGGACTCGCCATTTGGGACGTTCTTTCCGATCCTGCATTTTATAACTGAGCAGTGCCCCGTAAATAATGGCGATACCAACCTGTATCCATCCTGCGGATGGCATAAGCCGTTCCGATAGCAGCAATGGTTTTTCAGGAACGACCTGTACGATCGTCAATAAAATAGCAATCAGTATCGCCGTTATAGCTGAAGTACAAAGAAACTGTTTATTCATCACCCACAAGTTCCGGAAATCCATTCTTTAAGACTTCTTTCGCTTTTTCGTAATCACTCTCAAAAACATAGATCTCGATCTGGAATCCCGGAATATTTCCGAATACCGTAGAAAGATGTTCGTTCTTGAGAAAAGATTCTATACCTTCATTTCTTAACGCGCTTTGTAACAGGCTAGCCTGAACATTATTATCCGCTGTTGATAAAAGAATCGTTTCCATACTATTGAGTTTTATGTATTACTACTTCTACAAAGATACTTTTTTTATCCCTAAAACATATTGTATGGATGAAATAATAAAGAATCGGATGATGTTATTTTTCCGTGATTCTCCGCGTGTTCTGTGTTGTCCGTGTACCATTAAAATGGCTATTCCGCAAAAAATATACATTGATGTATTATACATTGATGTATATTTTGTATATTTGTCTTATCTATTAATTGAATTACAGATTGTGAGTTCACCTTTTCAATATTGAATACAATAATAATATGAAACTCCTGAAAGTGTTGTTACTATGCCTTTTCTCTTTTGTAACGCTGCAAATCATTGCAGAGAAGAAGGCTTCGTATGTTCAAAACCCTCAGGAGGTTAATCTTTCAGATTTTCGGGGACAAGCAATTCAGCCTGCTGTTTTTCTGATTCGTGATATCCAACCGGTCCCCGTATTATTTAATAGTCTTGACTGGTTCATTCTGTTGTTGATCCCAGTAGTATTATTAATTGTCAGTCTTTCAAGCAGACTGTACCTGCACAAACTTTTTGATCAGGAAAAAGTCTTCTTACGATATAAAATATTCCTTTGGCAGAAGCGGTATTCCTGCTTCACCCTTTGCTGCATGCTTAATTAAATCTGTTTCAGGAAAAATTTGAATCCCTGCTGTCGTCTGGCAGGGGAAACGTTTGGTGTATCCGGTGGATACATCTAGTTGCTTTATTACCTGAAATACAAACTAAAACAAATTATTATGCATGCCATATACAGGAATTTTATTTCCGCACTACGATTCAATAAAACAGCAGCCATACTGAATATTATGGGATTGGCGATTGCCTATATCGTTTTTGCAACGATTTATGCACAGGTTGATTTTGCCAATAAATTTGACCGGTTCCATCCACAAGTGGATCATATTTACAGGGTAGACTGTAAAACCCCTGCATCTGTATGGTCCGTACATTCCAGATTGCTGATTGATGCTTTTGTGTCTACTTCTCCTTATATACAGAAAAGTACGTTGATCAATCCCTTTATCGGAGAATGTTATTTTACGACCGATGTCAACGGTAACCAGACAGGTTTCAAAGAAACGGTACAAACTTGTTCTCCGGATATCACCGGGATATTTGATTTTGTTTTCCGCGAGGGGACTCCCGATTGTTTGAAGCAGCCGGAGATGTGCCTGATACCCGAAAGTCTGGCCCGCAGGATATTCGGGAGTATTTCGGTTGTCGGAAAACAATTGACGGCAGAAGGAAATATCTGGACGAAAGACAGGAAATCATTGACCGTAGGAGGTGTCTATAAAGATTTTCCGGAAAATAGTCAGCTGGCAAATGCTGTTTATACGGCAGTTAGTCCCTCTTACCAGTATGAATCATGGGATGATTATACCTATGTCTGTTATATCCTTGTCACTCCGGGAGCGGATAAGAATGAGATATGTTCCGCTTTTGCCCGTTGTTTCAATGTGGAAGATGCACCGGACTATAAAGAAGCGGAAGTCAAGTTGACGAACCTGGCGGATATCTATTATGAGCCGGTCACTTCCCAGATGAAGTTTATCAAATCAGGAAAGAAAGAAAACATGAACCGGATGCTGATGGTGGCTTTTCTGGTGGCGTTGATTGCGATGATCAATTATATCAACTATTCGGTGGCCCTTATACCTTACCGGATTAAAAGCATCAATATCCGGAAGATTGCCGGGGCATCGGTTGCCAGGCTGCGTTGTGCCCAACTGTTTGAATCCGTTGTGATTTCGCTGGTGGCTTGCCTGCCAGCCGTATTGTTGAACTTGTCTCTTGATATACCGGTTCTCTTACGGCTGGTTTCTTTGTCTTTGGCGGTAGGATTCATTGCGGGTATCTATCCGGCCGTTAGCGCCACTTCCATTTCCATGCAGATGGCATTGAAAGGTTCTTATGGATTGTCTCCCAAAGGTTTGGCATTAAGGAAAATGCTTATAGGTATCCAATATATAATTTCTTTTACTTTGGTTATTCTGGCATTTGTGATCTATCAGCAGAACAGATATATGGAATCCCGTTCATTCGGATATGGTAAAAACCGTATTGCAGTAGTTGTGCTGAATGGGAAAACGGTCGGGAAGATCGACCTGTTCACGAATGAATTGAAGAAATATTCCGGTATTGAAGATGTCGCTTTCTCTTCCGCAAAGGTCGGTGCAGAAGAGTTATACCGGGGCGGCGGAGCAGAAAAGAATAACGAAATGATGTATTTTCATTATTTGAATGTTTCGCCCAACTTCCTGTCAGTGATGGATATCCCGGTAATGGAAGGAAGGTGTCCCCGCCAGGAAGACCGGCAGTCAAAGGATTTATTATTCGTCTTTAACCGGAAAGCGAAAGAAGAATACGGACTGGAGGTCGGGGACAGGCTCATTACCTACTGGAAGGATAAAGGAATGGTTATCGGGATCACGGATGAATTGAAAATAAATTCTTTGCGGACCGGTGCTTACCCGTTGGCTTTCGTCATTAATGAAAAGAATGCCGGCATGCCGGTTGCCTGTATAAAGATAAGGCAAGGGGCGGATATGGAAAAGGCGACAGAGCATATACGGCAAACATTTAAAGAGATCGATCCTGCTTATCCTGTTGAAATAGAGTATTATGAAACGATTATCAGGCAACTTTACCGGGATGAAATACGTACCGGACGGATTGTTTCCGCCTCATGTCTTGCCTCTGTCCTGATCTCTTTGTCGGGTATTTTGGGATTGGTATTATTTGAAACCCAATATCGGCGTAGGGAGATTGCGATACGGAAAGTACTCGGTGCGACCGTAAAAGATGTTTTATACCGGTTTAACAGGACGTATCTGATGGTATTGATCGTGAGTTTTGTTATCTCTGTACCTGTATCCATCTATTTTGCAGGTGAATGGTTGAAGAATTTTGCATATAAAGTTCCGCTAGACTGGATGGTTTATGTGGTATCGTTCTTCTCCATCCTGCTGCTAACTGTTTTTGTTGTTACCCTGCAAACCTGGAGGACGGCAAACGAAAATCCAGTGAATTCCTTGTCTGTCAATTAAGTGTGGTATTTATTTGTTTCTTGTTGGCAGAGGACGTAAAATATAGTACTTTCGTGCTGATTTTATTAAGGTATAAAAAGGATAGAATGAGCCAAAAAGCATCTATATGGAATCCCTGGCATGGCTGTCACAAATTGAGTGAAGGATGCCGGCATTGCTATGTTTATCGTACCGACGGTAAATATGGTAAAGACAGTTCTGTCGTCGCAAAGACGGAAAAGTTTGATCTGCCTTTGCAGCAGAAAAAGAATAAGACCTATAAGATTCCTTCGGGAAACCTAGTTTATACTTGCTTCACTTCCGATTTTCTGGTTGAAGATGCGGATGAATGGCGTGCCGAAGCCTGGGAAATGATGCGGACGCGGCGGGATCTTGATTTTCTGTTTATTACCAAACGGATCGACCGGTTGCATGAATGTCTTCCGGATGACTGGGGAGATGGCTATGACCATGTAACTATATGTTGTACCATGGAAAATCAGGACCGGATAGATTATCGCCTGCCTATCTATAAAGCAGCTCCGATAAAACATAAAATTATTATTTGCGAACCGCTTCTCGGTCCCATTGATTTCAGGGGTGAACTGGGAGATTGGGTGGAACAGGTGGTGGCCGGCGGGGAATCCGGTAAAGAGGCCCGTATATGCAATTATGACTGGGTGTTGGATATCCGCCGGCAATGTATGGAGGCAGATGTCGGTTTCTGGTTTAAGCAAACCGGTTCATATTTGCTGAAAGAAGGTTGCGAATATAAAATTGCCCGTCAGTTTCAACACTCACAGGCAAGGAAAGCTGGGATAAACTATGAACGGAAGAAGGAAAAATAAGAATGCAATGCAGGTTTTAAAATACCTGCATTGCGTTTTTAACACTTGTGACTCCGATTAAACGGTCATATTGCGTTCCCATCGGACGGTAATAGACGTAAATGGTGTATTCGTTTTCCGCCTGGTAATAATTGCCTTCTATCGGGCCGGTTTCTCCGACTGTGCTGCCGTTGGGGACGAATAGGTATTGATAATTATAACTTCCTTGTTTCAGGAGTACTGCTTTTTCGTACTGGTGGGTTTCAAAGTTATATCCCATTTTACTCTTTTCATCGAGGACATTGTGGAACAGTTCGCCGTTCAGATAGACATTTCCGTCAAGGAACGGATCGCAAGCCAAAGCGAAATGCACGATACAGTAATCCGCTTCCGTATCCGGGTCGTCACAACTGCTGCAACGGATAAAGAAACGGCCGTCCTGGTCCTGATCGTACTGATAGGTCTGGTCGCTGCGCTTATGATCGGTCATCAGTTCTACATTATAATAAGGATTGTGGTACGAAATGCTTTCTATGTGCATCCCGTTATATTTCGTGCTCAAAAATTCCATGCGGCGGTATTCGTTTCCGGCAGAGAAGATCAGACTGCGGTTGTTTGTGTAACCAATCTGATTTTCAAGAATAGTCGTCGGTTGAAGTCCTGATACGGCATTATCGCGTCGGTTATCCTGATAGACATGTATTTTCAGGTCTGTTTGCGGATAAGGTATCGGGAAGTTTTTGTTATTGACCGTGAAACTTACCTGTTGGTGAGTCTGGTTCGTATCGATATCCGTATTTCCGCTAACGGAGGCCGAAATGCCGACCATCGGTTCCACAACCGAAAAACAAGCGGTAAGGACTATCTGGTCGGGGATGTCTTCGTTGTAGATCTGCACGGCATAATTTCCCGAAACTTTGAACTGGATGTCTTCATTCGGAAGCAGCAGGTTGTAGTTTGTGTACTGCGTTGTGGTGTTAATGGAATTGGCAAAGTCATCTATCGTTAATCCTTGAAAACCACTCATATATTGAATGGGAGAGAGGATGGACCTCTGCCAGTTGGCATCACAATGAATGATAGAATAGGAATAGCGCACGCCTCCCTGTTCCAACGCATCGAAGTTGATCTGGATCTGTTGATCTCCGTTCAGTTCGATATAAGGCTCGGAAATAAACTCTCCGGCCACCTTCACCTGAAGGGTTTTTATCAGCTTGCTGTTAACGTCGGTAAAGTACGTTTGCTGAGCATTGGCCTGCATTGTAGCGGCACAAAACAACAAAAATAGTAAACAATACACTCTCATTTTCATATATCTTTCTTTGACGGTACAAAATTATGGAATTATTTCTCTAATTATTTCTTTAATCCTGCTTTAAAGCATAAAAATTTATGTACTTTTGCGGGAAAATTACATATAAACAATTTTAGTTGTATCATGGCAAATGTGATTAAGATTAAAAAGGGTTTAGACATTAATCTGAAGGGTAAAGCTTCGGAAGTACTGCTAAACGCCGGGAAAAGTGATAGCTATGCTATCGTTCCCGACTATTATAACGGTATTACCCCCAAAGTTGTTGCCAAAGTAGGAGAAAAAGTCAAAGCCGGTTCTGTATTGATGATCGATAAGAACCGCCCGGAGATCAAGTTTGTTTCGCCCGTGAGTGGCGAAGTAACTGCCGTAAACCGAGGAGAGAAGCGTAAAGTGCTTAGCATCGTTGTTAAGCCGGATACGCAGATCGAATATGAAGATTTCGGCAAGAAAAATGTGTCTTCACTGAAGAGTGAAGAGGTAAAAGAAGCCCTGCTCAATGGTGGTATGTGGCCTTTTATCAAACAGCGTCCGTACGATATCGTAGCTACGCCGTCAGATGAACCGCGCGACATTTTTGTGTCGGCTTTCTATTCTGCACCGTTGGCTCCGAATTTCGATTTCATCCTGAAAGGACAGGAAGCTGATTTCCAGACCGGGTTGGATGCATTGGCAAAACTTACCAAAGGTAAAGTGTATGTCGGTGTCAGAAATGGTTCTACCGTGAATGTGAAAGGAGTTGAAACAGTTGAGTTTGAAGGTCCGCATCCTGCAGGAAACGTAGGTGTGCAGATCAATCATATCAAGCCTGTCAACAAGTCGGAAGTTGTTTGGGTAGTAAACCCGGCAGATGTGATCGTTATCGGTCGCCTGTTCAATAAAGGCGTGGCTGATTTCAGCCGTTTAGTCGTATTAACCGGTTCTGAAACAACAGAAAGAGGTTATATCAAGACTGTTTCCGGTTGTACGATCAACAGTCTTGTTTCAGGAAAGATCCTGGAAGGCAAGGAAGACCTCCGTATTATCAGCGGTAACGTGCTGACCGGTACTAAAGTTCGTAAGGACGATTATCTGGGTGCTTATGATAACCAGATCACTGTGATTCCGGAAGGAGACAAAACTTACGACTTCTTTGGTTGGGCAACTCCCGGGTTTGGAAAATACAGTGTAAGTCACTCTTTCTTTACATGGCTGGCTCCTAAAAGCAAAGAGTATGTAATTGATGCCCGTATCAAGGGTGGCAAACGTGCCATGATCATGTCGAATGAATATGAAAAAGTGTTCCCGATGAGCATTTATCCTGAATACCTGTTGAAAGCTATTATCGCTTTCGATATTGATAAAATGGAAAATCTGGGTATTTATGAAGTTGCTCCGGAAGATTTTGCACTTTGCGAATTTGTTGACACATCCAAGATCGAGATCCAGAAGATCGTACGTCAGGGATTGGATCTGTTATACAAGGAAATGAATTAATAACATAAAAAATTAGAATACATTGAAAGCGTTAAGGAATTACCTCGACAAGATTAAGCCTAACTTTGAGGAAGGCGGAAAGCTGGCGATGTTCCGTTCTGTATTCGAAGGTGTTGAAACATTCTTATTTGTTCCGAGCACCACTTCGAAATCAGGCGTGCATATTCACGACTATATCGATTCTAAGCGTACTATGACTGTGGTTATTATCGCTTTGTTGCCTGCTTTGCTTTTTGGTATGTACAACGTCGGCTATCAACACAATCTGGCTGTTGGTGCTGATCCGGGATTTTTGATGACCTTCATCTTCGGTTTTCTGGCCGTACTACCTAAGATTATTGTTTCGTATGTAGTTGGTCTGGGTATCGAGTTTGCTGTTGCCCAGGTGAAAAAAGAAGAAATTCAGGAAGGTTTCCTGGTTTCCGGTATATTGATTCCGATGATTGTTCCCATCGATACTCCGCTGTGGATGATTGCTGTGGCTACGGCTTTTGCAGTTGTTTTTGCCAAGGAAGTATTTGGTGGTACAGGTTACAACGTGTTTAACGTTGCATTGGTTACCCGTGCCTTCTTGTTCTTTGCATATCCGGCTGCCATGTCTGGCGACCAGGTATTCGTTCGCACTGCCGATACATTCGGTATGGGTGCCGGACAGGTAGTTGACGGTTTCTCTGGTGCAACACCGCTGGGACAGGTTGCTATCGCCGGTAAAGAAATGATCGGTTCGTTCCAGGCAGTTGACGTATTAGGTCAGCCGATTTCAACCTGGGATATGTTCCTGGGATTGATTCCGGGTTCTATTGGTGAAACTTCCGTACTGGCTATCCTGATCGGTGCTGTGATATTGCTGTACACTGGTATTGCCAGCTGGAAGACAATGGTTTCCGTATTTGTAGGTGGTGCGTTTATGGCCGCTATCTTCAATATGATCGGAACAACGGTTGCTATGTGTGTATCTCCTCTGGATCATTTGTTCTTAGGTGGTTTTGCCTTCGGTGCCGTATTTATGGCTACAGACCCTGTAACATCTGCTCGTACTGAAACAGGTAAATATATCTATGGTTTCCTTGTAGGTGCTATGGCTATCATTATCCGTGCGTTGAACCCGGGTTATCCTGAAGGTATGATGCTTGCTATCCTGTTGATGAACGTATTTGCTCCGCTGATTGACTATTATGTAGTTGAAGCAAACATTAACAGAAGAATCAATCGTGTAAAACTGAATAAATAAGAAGGAGTATGGCAACTAAAAAATATAAATGTAAAGTTTGCGGTTATATCCACGAAGGAGACAAAGCTCCGGATGTATGCCCTTTATGTGCAGCCCCTTCTTCAGATTTTGAAGAGATCAAACCAGAAAAGAAAGGTGGTATGAACAGAGATAGTAATGCATATACTATAATATATGCATCTGTAATGGTTCTTCTGGTAGCGGTTGTGTTGGCTTTCACTTCACAGTCACTGAGAAGTTTCCAGAAAGAAAATGAAGATAATGATAAGAGACAGCAGATATTGCGTTCTATCAATGTTTCGGTTCCGGCCAATGAGGCTAAAGCGAAATATGGAGAATTGATCAAGGAAGCTTTCCTTGTTAATGAAAACGGAGAGAAAGTTGAAGGGGATGCTTTTACTGCAACAGCCGATCAACACCCAGTATATGTGGCAAATGTTAATGGTGAAACAAAATATATCATGGCTTTGTCCGGAGCGGGTCTTTGGGGTCCGTTATGGGGGTATATTTCTGTAGATTCGGATAAGAATACTGTTTTTGGTGCAGACTTCAGCCATCAGGGGGAAACTCCAGGTTTGGGTGCTGAGATCGCAAAACCTGCATTTAGTAACGAGTTTAAAGGTAAGAAGCTGTTTATGGACGGATCTTTCAAATCCATAGCTGTAGTTAAGCCGGGTAAAAGCGTTGCCGGACAGGATTATGTGGACGGTATTTCAGGTGGTACGATCACTAGTCAGGGGGTTGACCATATGTTATTTAATAGCCTGAGTGGTTATGTTAAGTTTTTAACCTCGCAAAATCAGTAAAAGATGGGATTAATGTCAAGTAAAAATAAAGAAGTACTGTTAGGCCCGTTGAGCAAAAACAACCCTGTTATCGTTCAGATGTTGGGTATTTGTTCTGCACTGGCTGTAACATCTAAACTTGAGCCGTCTATTGTTATGGGTATTTCCGTGACGGCTGTTGTGGCTTTTGCCAACGTGATTATTTCGTTACTGCGTAATACAATTCCTAACCGTATCCGTATTATCGTACAGTTGGTTGTTGTTGCTGCGCTGGTAACTATCGTAAGTGAAGTCTTGAAAGCGTTTGCCTATGATGTGAACAAACAGCTTTCTGTGTTCGTTGGTCTGATTATTACTAACTGTATCCTGATGGGACGTCTGGAAGCATTCGCCCTGGGTAACGGTCCGTGGGAGTCTTTCCTGGACGGTATCGGTAATGGTCTTGGATATGGTTTGATTCTGGTGATCGTAGGTTTCTTCCGTGAATTGCTTGGTTCAGGTACGTTGCTTGGATTCCAGGTGATTCCGCAGGCATTCTACGACTTCGGCTATGTAAACAACGGTTTGATGATTCTGCCTCCGATGGCTTTGATCGTAATTGCCGTGATTATATGGGTTCACCGTTCAAAGAACAAAGAACTTCAAGAAAATTAATGCAAACTATTAAACGAATAATAGAATGGAAGAATATTTAAGCACGTTTGTCCGCTCGATCTTCGTAGACAACATGATTTTCGCATACTATCTGGGTATGTGTTCTTTCCTGGCTGTTTCCAAGAACGTAAAGACTGCTTTAGGATTGGGTATGGCTGTAACGTTCATCCTGGTATGTACGTTACCGATTAACTATATGCTCGAAAATTATATTTTGAAAGAAGGCGCCATGAGCTGGTTGGGCGCTGAATATGCAGGTGTGAACCTGAGTTTCCTTTCACTGATCATTTTCATTGCCATCATCGCTTCATTTACGCAGTTGGTTGAAATGGTTGTAGAAAAGTTTGCTCCGGCCCTGTATGCTTCTCTGGGTATCTTTTTGCCGCTGATCGCTGTAAACTGTGCTATCCTGGGTGGATCTCTGTTTATGCAACAAAGAGCATTTCCTAATGTGGGAGTTGCTACTGTATACGGTTTAGGTTCTGGTATCGGTTGGATGCTGGCTATCGTTGGTATGGCTGCAATCCGCGAAAAATTAGCTTATTCAGATATTCCAAAGCCTTTGAAAGGGCTGGGTATCACCTTTATCATTACCGGTCTGATGGGTATGGCATTTATGTGCTTCTCCGGACTTAAGATCTAAGTATTAACGCATTAAACAAAAATAAAGATGATTATATTAATGTCGGGCGGACTTACCATTGCAGTGGGAGCGGTTGTATTCCTGGTGATTACACTGATCCTTGTAGGTGCGCTTTTATTTGCGAAAGCAAAATTAATACCATCGGGCAATGTGAGGATGGTTGTTAACGGAGAGAAGGAATACGACGTTCCTATCGGGGGAACCGTATTGAATACACTTCAGAGCGAAGGTATTTTCCTGTCATCTGCTTGTGGTGGTAGCGGTAGCTGCGGACAGTGTCGTTGCCAGGTGCCGGAAGGTGGCGGAAACATTCTTCCTACGGAAGTTGGTTTCTTTTCCCGTAAGCAGATCAAGGATCATTGGAGACTGGGATGTCAGACGAAGATAAAAGAAGATATCAAAATCAAAGTTCCTGATGAAGTATTCGGTGTAAAAGAATGGGAATGCGAAGTGATCAGCAACAAGAACGTGGCTACTTTTATCAAGGAGTTTATCGTGGCATTGCCTAAGGGTGAACACATGGATTTCGTTCCGGGTTCTTATGCCCAGATCAAGATCCCTGCATATACGATGGATTATGACAAGGATATCGATAAAGATCTGATCGGTGAAGGTTACCTGCCAGCATGGAAGAACTTCGGTTTGTTCGGCTTGAAGTGCCAGAACACTGAACCGACTATCCGTGCTTATTCAATGGCTAACTATCCTGCTGAAGGCGACCGTATCATGTTGACTGTACGTATCGCTACTCCTCCTTTCAAACCGAGAGAACAGGGTCCTGGATTCCAGGATGTAATGCCGGGTATCGCTTCTTCTTATATCTTTACCCTGAAACCGGGTGACAAGGTAACAATGAGCGGTCCTTACGGTGATTTCCATCCGATCTTCGACTCTAAGAGAGAAATGATGTGGGTCGGCGGTGGTGCCGGTATGGCTCCGTTGCGTGCTCAGATTATGCACATGACTAAGACACTGAAGACTACAGATCGCAAGATGTCTTATTTCTATGGTGCACGTGCTTTGAACGAAGTATTCTATCTGGAGGACTTCCTGGAAATAGAAAAGGAATTCCCGAATTTCACATTCCACCTGGCGCTTGACCGTCCTGATCCAGCTGCTGATGCAGCCGGAGTAAAATATACAGCCGGTTTCGTTCATCAGGTAATTTACGATACTTATCTGAAGGATCACGAAGCTCCGGAAGATATCGAATACTACATGTGTGGTCCGGGCCCGATGTCGAAAGCAGTAGAAAATATGCTTGACAATCTGGGTGTACCTCGTGAAATGTTACATTTCGATGACTTCGGTGCATAATTGAAAGGTCGATTATAGATCTACATAACGGAAAGGGAGGAAAATTAAAGTTTTCTTCCCTTTTTTCTTTTCTGTTCTATTTATTAAAAAGCCATATAAAATACATATACCCAATTTATTATATAGTTCTGAAACCTGAATTTCAACAAATTTTCTATAGAAAAACGAATAAAATGTACTTTCCTATGTAATATCATGCAGCATTTTTCGTTCTTATTACATCTTAGCTAATAGAGACATAAAAATTGAGCAAGATTATGAAGCCGTTGATTTTATCTTTTTTTGCAGTCATACTGGGTTACTCTCTTCTTTTTAATGAAAAAGAAGAAATCAGCCAGCCGATCCATGGGATTGATAATTCAGTGTATATCCATAAAGCGGATACGCCGAGAATCGATTCTATCGCTATCTATCATAACAGAACCGCTTCTGTTTTATAAAAAATACTCCTAATAGCAATATTTATTCTGTAAATGTTTGTTTATTAAATAAATATTGCTATGTTTGTTCCGTATAATTGTTAACATACGGAAATGCTATACCAGTTTATTACTATATATACTTCTGACTTTTGGATGACAATGCTCTTGGGAGTGTTGGCTTTTTTGTGTTTGCCTGTTGTCACAGGTGAAATAAGCCAGTTTTTTCAAACTGATAATGCGACCCGATTAATTCCGGTTGCTTCCGATTCTGTTTTTGCGGGGGAACAGGAAGGAACAACTGAATATAAGGTCTGCGTTACACCTCATATATTTCAAACTAAATTTTTGATAAGGAATTACAGTCACTGGTTGGGCTGACGAACCCTTGTCCGGCAACCATACGTTGAAGGATAAGGGGAGATGCTTTGTGTAAAAAATGTAATACTTGTTTATCTGTCTGTTTTCAGGTAAATAAGAATAAAGCTATTGTCTCTTCTTATCTGTTTTTCTCATTCCAGCTCTTTATATTCAGGGATACCTTCCAGAAAAGAATAAGTGAGATTTTCGTAGTCTATTTTACAGCAGAAATGGCTGATGCCGTTGCTGACTGCGAGGTAACGTACATGCAGCACCATGTTGTAACGTACTATCTGATCGAATACAGCACTCGTTATCTCAATGGAGGGGGCTTTGTACTCAACGATCATTAAAGGGGCTAAAAAGCGGTTGTATGCGACTGAATCGCATCGTTTGGATGTTCCGTTTAATTTTAATGGAACTTCATTTGCTAATAGTTCTTTGGGATATCCTTTATGCGTAATCAGATAATTTACAAAGTGTTGGCGGACCCATTCTTCAGGAGTCAGTGCAACATATTTGCGGCGTACGGGATCGAATATAGTGTGCTTCCCGTCTTTTTCCTTTACTTTCGCAGCGAATGTTGGTAAGTTTAATGACAGCATTTATTATATTTGTCGTTTATATTATACACAATAATTATACCCTCAAAGGTAATGATTTATGAAAACAAAACAAGAAATCGTTGAAAATTGGCTACCTCGTTATACGGAACGTAAGCTGGAAGATTTTGATAAGTATATACTACTCACGAACTTTACCAAATACGTAGAACTATTTGCCGAGAATTTTAATGTTCCTATACTCGGACTGAAAAGCTCGATGCCGAATGCTTCGGCCGAAGGTATTACTATCATTAATTTCGGGATGGGAAGTGCAAATGCTGCAACGATCATGGATCTTTTATCGGCTGTAACCCCCAAGGCTGTGCTGTTTCTGGGAAAATGCGGAGGATTGAAAACAGCTAATAATTTGGGAGACTATGTTCTTCCGATTGCAGCGATCCGTGGAGAAGGAACTTCCAATGAATATCTGCCGCCGGAGGTACCTTCGCTTCCCGCTTTTTCCATGTTGCGTGCCATCTCTTCTGCTGTCCGCGACCAGGGAAAAGATTACTGGACCGGGACGATTTATACAACCAACCGGCGTGTCTGGGAATATGATACGGCATTCAAAGATTATTTGAAGCGGACACATGCGACCGGCATAGATATGGAGACCGCCACATTACTCACTGCCGGCTTTGCAAACAAGATTCCGACCGGTGCTTTACTGATGATCTCGGATAAGCCGATGGAGGAAGACGGTGTGAAAACAGAAGCCAGCGACCGTATCGTTACCCGTAGCTTTGCTCCGGAACATGTGAAATTGGGTATTGAAGCACTCCATCAGATCATAGATGAGAAGAAAACGGTACGCCACATCCGTTTTAGTTGGTAATAATTAAGTCTTTATTATGGCAAAAAAAGAAAATACGTTTGAAGAAATATGCCGGGATATCGTGGCCAAGAAGTTCCAGCCCGTTTATATATTAATGGGTGAAGAACCTTTCTTTATGGACCGGATAACAGACCTGCTTATTGAAAATGTGCTTGCCGAATCCGAGCGCGACTTTAATCAGATGATTATGTATGGGGCGGATACGGATGCGGCTATGATTATAAATGCAGCCCGCCGGTTTCCGATGATGTCGGAATATCAGTTGGTGGTTGTGCGGGAAGCCCAGTTGGTCCGTGATATAGAATTGCTGACCAACTATGTGAAAAATCCGCTTAAGTCGACTGTGCTGGTTGTTAACTATAAGTATAAGAATCTGGACAGGCGGAAAACATTGGCCGCTGCAACCGAAAAGAACGGGATTCTATTCGAATCGAAAAAGATTCCGGATTATAAAATGCCGGGGTTTATCGTCTCATTTATGCAGCAACGTTCCATAGGAATCGATCAGAAGGCCGCTCAAATGCTCTCAGACTTCCTTGGAAACGATTTAAGCCGTCTAAGTAAGGAATTGGACAAGCTGGTATTGATCTTGCCTGAAAAGGCTCCAAAACGCGTCACTCCGGAACTGATAGAACAGAATATAGGAATCAGTAAAGAATACAATAACTTTGAGTTAATAAAAGCACTTGCTGTAAAGGATGTTTTAAAAGCAAACCGGATTGCCCAGTACTTTGAAAAGAACCCCAAGAGTAATCCTATACAGATGACCCTTCCTGTAATTTTTAATTATTTCTCCAACCTGTTGATTTGTTATTATACGAAAGACAGATCGGAAACCGGATTGATGACAGCTTTAGGATTAAGAGGAACTTTTCAGGTAAAAGATTATATGACCGGATTGAGAAATTATCCGGCTATGAAAGTTTTTAATCTGATAAGTGATATCCGGACTACCGATGCCAGATCGAAAGGGGTAGATAATTCTTCCGCATCTGATGCTGATCTGCTCAAGGAATTATTATATAAAATTCTTCATTAGCATAAAATGTACTTAACAATAGAAAAACTGTATGTGTCACTAAAAATTTGAATTAGTGCACATGCAGTTTTTGTTTTTTATCGTTATTTCTCTGGAATGCTCGGATTTATGAACCTTCAAAATGACCTTCTTTATTTTGTTTTTCAATAGCTTAGTTTACATTTTACCCCTCTGAGAATTCAATATTTCTTTCTTCCCGTATAATTGTTCACAAATATCACGAAAAAATCAAGTTTTAGAGTGAAGGATACAAAAGTATCCACTTTCTTCCTGAATTATTCACATAGGATAGGACAAATTGTCAGAAACATTTTTCAACAGTGTATTGCTTATTTACAATAATAACAAATATGTCTGCTGTAACATTTGTGTCGGATCAGATATGTTTACGTAAATAAAACAAGTGCGTTACTTATGTATCTATAGTGGTGCAAATACAAATGTAACCAATATACATTACTAATATAAATCAATAAAAATAGGTTTAAATACTGTTATTGCAAATATGTATGATAAAATATCAAAACCCAGCCTGTTATCTAATTAAATTAATCGTTTACATTAATTTATGGCAATATTCTCGTATATAAATGTGAAATAGAAGTCATTTTAGCTAAAATAATAATCTTTAATCACCTATACAACAGGTTTTTATTTAATAAAATCATCAATGCTACTTTAATCTCTTTTAGAGGCTTGTTATAGGGGTTTACAAAAGTATGCGTTATATTATTATACTGTGTGTTACAAATATATCCGTATATGATTATAAAAATAAATTGCACAATTGGAGATAATGATTTATATTTGTATCAGTATATAATTCTATACTATATTCATGTAAACAGACAGATTGGCAGTGATTTTTGGTCAATAAATCGTATTTTGGTAATGAAAGAACGTATTTTAGCAGTAATGGAACACGAAGGATTGACTCCTTCTAAATTTGCCGAAGCAATCGGTATCCAACGTTCGGCTATGTCGCATATTATATCCGGCAGAAATAATCCGAGCCTGGATGTACTAATTAAAATATTGGAACGGTTTACATACGTAGACTCCGACTGGCTTTTATTTGGTAAAGGCACTATGATGCGTGAACATGTGTTAACTGAGCCCAATTTGTTTACAAATACGACGATAATTCCGTCCAACGTACAAGATTCTCCCGAATATCGCAAGGAAATTAGGGTTGAAACACCTGTAAACACTACTAAACAGCCTGTTATTGAACAGATTGTATGCCAGGATAAGCCTTCCAGAAATGTGAGCAAAATAATGATATTCTATTCAGATAATACGTTTGAGACTTTTACCCCCGAAAAAAACAAGAAAGACTAACCCAACATTGTTATATACATCTTATTCATGTATCTTTGTATAGAAATTGAGTAATCATATTATATGAAGAAGTACATGTTAGATATGAAGGTAACTGAAAACAACCGCCTTCATAAAAATTATTGCCTGCTAAAGTTAACCTGCGACGACACTTTGCCGGAAATGCTTCCCGGCCAGTTCGTTCAGGTGCTCGTGGATAACTCTCCTACAACATTTCTTCGCCGGCCTATTTCAATCAACTTTGTAGATAGAACAACCAACGAATTGTGGTTGCTTATCCAATTGGTTGGCGATGGTACACGTTGTATGGCGGAATACCGTCCCGGAGATATTGTAAATATCATGTTGCCATTGGGTAACAGTTTTACAATTCCTGCCAGTGAAGATAAAAATCAGAAATTACTGCTTATTGGCGGTGGTGTCGGTACTGCTCCGATGTTATGCCTGGGATCAGCCTTGAAGAACGCCGGTTTTGAACCGGTATTTCTGTTGGGAGCCCGTTCAAAGGATGATGTGTTGCAGTTGGATGAGTTTGCGAAGATAGGAACTGTTCACATAACTACCGAAGACGGCACTTTGGGTGAAAAAGGCTATGTAACAAATCATTCCGTATTGAAAAATGTTCATTTTGACCGGATTTACACATGTGGACCGAAGCCGATGATGGTAGCTGTTGCCAAATATGCCGCCGCTGAATCGATCACATGCGAAGTCTCATTGGAAAATACAATGGCTTGTGGTATAGGTGCTTGCCTATGCTGTGTGGAAAATACCCAAGAAGGTCATGTATGTGTTTGTACTGAAGGTCCCGTATTTAATATAGAGAAATTGAGATGGCTGAATTAAATGTAAACATAGGAAATTTGCAGTTAAAAAACCCGGTAATGACTGCTTCGGGTACATTTGGATACGGAGTCGAATATTCAGACTTTATGGATATTTCAAGACTGGGTGGTATTTTTGTAAAAGGAACAACCATCCAACCACGTGAAGGAAATCTGTATCCCCGCATGGCGGAAACTCCTTCCGGAATGTTAAATGCGGTAGGCCTGCAAAATAAAGGAGCACAATATTTCGTAGATCATATCTATCCTGCTATTAAGGATATCGATACGCATATGATCGTAAATGTGAGCGGTTCGTCGGTGGAAACATACGTGGAATGTGCAGAAAAAATAGCTGAACTGGATAAAATTCCGGCTATCGAACTTAATATTTCCTGCCCGAATGTGAAGCAAGGTGGTATGGCTTTCGGGGTTACAACCTGTGGTGCTGCCGAGGTTGTGAAGGCTGTCCGTAAGGTTTATCCCAAGACCCTTATTGTAAAACTTTCTCCTAATGTAACCGACATTACCGAGATAGCCAAAGCGGTCGAAGCCGAAGGTGCCGACTCTGTTTCACTTATCAATACCATGCTTGGCATGGCCATTGACGCAGAGAAACGTAAACCTATATTATCTACAATAACCGGTGGCCTTTCCGGTCCTTGTGTAAAGCCGGTTGCCCTGCGTATGGTATGGCAAACTTACAAAGCAGTTAAGATTCCTATCATCGGTTTGGGAGGTATTTCCAACTGGAAAGATGCCGTCGAGTTTATGTTGGCCGGAGCTACTGCCATACAGATTGGAACCTATAATTTTATAGATCCGACTGTCTCTGTAAAAGTGATCGATGGCATGAATGAATACCTGGACAGACATGGATTCAAATCTGCCAAAGAGCTTATAGGGGCTTTGGATGTATAAACCTATTGATTAAATAGAAAGACTTACTTGTTTTATTTGACAAGAAAAGGGACTTATTATTTATCCAATCCGGGTGTTACCGATAGATACACCCGGGTGTAACCATAGTCGACATCCGGGTCTCAAAGTACCTGACACCCGGGTGTCAATTTGTTTTAATACTTACCTTTGTCAAAAAAGACAGTAGGTTTCATGAAAAATACAAGTATCATCGGATAACTGACTACACTATTGATCTCACTGGTTATATCCTGAAAAGCATGACAGTTGTATGATAGTATAATGATAGTTTTATGATAGTTGAAGGATGTTTTTTAGCTGTGTAAACCTTTAGTAAACAGTAAGATGCAGGAAAATTATGATAGTATGATAGTTGTTTTCAATTTTCAAGTAGAGTAAATACGTATTGTAAACCAAGTAAAATAATGAAATGAAAAACAAATTATTTCTTTTAATCTGCCTGATTGTTATATCTATATCGTTGAAAGCCAACGATAAAACAATTATTCCTATTACAACAGACAATATCAGTCTGATTTATAAAGTAGGTAATAACGGGCGTTTGTATCAATCATATGTAGGGCAAAAACTCCGTTTTGATAGTGATATCGACCAGTTGCCTATGCTTGGCGAGGCTTATATCACACATGGTATGGAAGATTATTTCGAACCGGCTATCCGGATATTGCACAATGACGGCAATCCTTCCCTGTTGCTGAAGTATGTATCTTATAAAACCAGCGATTTGCAACCGGGTGTTACGGAAACCGTTATTAAACTGAAAGACGACGTTTATCCCGTAACGGTTGATCTTCATTTTATTGCTTATGCCGAAGAAAATATAATCAAAACATATACCGAGATATCTCATCAGGAGAAGAAGCCGGTTGTGCTTTATAATTATGCTTCTTCTTTGCTTCATTTGAATGCTGGTAAATATTTTCTGACAGAATTTGCCGGAGACTGGGCACATGAAGTCAACATGACGGAACAACAGCTTTCATTTGGTAAAAAAGTATTGGATACCAAGTTGGGAAGCCGTGCCAATATGTTCAATTCGCCTTTCTTTTTGCTTGCACTGAATGAGGAATCAAAGGAAAATGAAGGAGAAGTCCTTTTCGGAACCATTGGTTGGACGGGGAATTTCCGTTTTACTTTTGAGGTGGATAATTTGAATAATTTGCGTATCCTTTCCGGCATAAACAACTATGCTTCAGAATATTCGTTGAAGCCACAGGATATATTCCGGACTCCTGAGTTTATCTTTACTTTCAGTGCGGAAGGGAAAGGAAAAGCAAGCCGCGACTTCCATAAATGGGCCCGTAAATATCAGGTAAAAGACGGCGATAAACCGCGTATGACTTTGCTGAATAACTGGGAAGCCACTTATTTCGATTTTAATGAAGACAAGCTGGTCGATATTATGGACGAAGCCAAATCGCTGGGAGTTGATATGTTCCTGTTGGACGACGGATGGTTTGCCAATAAATATCCCCGTAGCAGTGACCGTCAGGGCTTGGGTGACTGGGATGAAACAGTGACGAAGTTGCCGAACGGCATCGGTAAACTGGTGAAAGAGGCAACCGACAAAGGTATAAAATTCGGATTATGGATTGAGCCGGAGATGGTGAATCCTAAAAGCGAACTCTATGAAAAACATAAGGATTGGGTAATTCATCTGCCGAACAGAGATGAATATTACTTCAGAAATCAAATGGTATTGGACCTTAGTAATCCGAAAGTTCAGGATTATGTATTTGGAATTGTAGACAATCTGATGACGAAATATCCGGGTATCGCTTATTTTAAATGGGATTGCAACAGTCCGATTACCAATATTTATTCTCCTTATCTGAAAGATCAGCAGTCTCATTTATATATTGAACATGTAAAAGGATTGTATAATGTTTTGGAACGTGTAAAAGCCAAATATCCGAACCTGCCGATGATGCTTTGCTCCGGTGGCGGCGGACGTTCTGATTATGAAGCGTTGAAATACTTCACCGAGTTTTGGCCAAGCGATAATACGGATCCGATAGAACGTATCTTCATCCAGTGGGGGTATTCTCATTTCTTCCCTTCCAAGACAATGGCTGCCCATGTGACAAGCTGGAATAAGAATGCAAGCGTGAAATTCCGTACGGATGTTGCGATGATGGGTAAATTGGGTTTTGATATCCGTATTCATGATATGACTCCGGCAGAACAGGAATATTGCAAAGGGGCGGTGAAGAATTTCAATCGTTTGGGTAGCGCTATTCTGGATGGCGACCTGTATCGTCTAGTGTCTCCTTACGAAGGAAATCATTCTGCTGTGATGTATGTGAATGAAGCGACGGATAAGGCTGTTCTTTTCGCTTTTGATATCCATCCCCGATATGCGGAAACGTTACAACCTGTACGTTTGCAAGGGTTGGCTCCAGAAGCTCAGTATGAGATAAAAGAGATCAATTTGCTTCCGGATACCAAATCTATATTAAAATGTAACGGAAAGACGTATTCCGGTGAATATCTGATGAAAGTCGGTATTCCGGTATTTTCCGGTAGGCAATTAGCTAGCCGGGTGATTGAAATATCGAAAAAATAAAAGGATATATTCATTAATAGAAAACGGAGAGGCTTGATAAATAAGTCTCTCCGTTTTTTATTATTGGATATGGATAAGCGTATTTTTATATCTTCTTTGCGGATAATAAAGTAACCAATAGAGAAGCACAGCAAAGAAAGACTCCTACACCGGCAGTCCCGGCCCAGCCAAACAACTGCCAGGCGGTTCCGGAAAGAAAAGTACCCAACGAACCTCCGACAAAATAGGTTGTCATAAATATGGTATTGACCCGGTTGGAGGCGGCCGGGCATAATTCGAAAATACTGGATTGATTACTTAACTGGATGCATTGCATGCCAATATCTATAATAATTATGCCGGCTATGATAGAGGTATAAAAGTTTCCTCCGAAATAAAGTAATAACCAGGCTAGCAGTATCAAACCACATCCCCAGAAATTAAAAGCTCTGACTCCCACTTTCCTGACATATTTTCCAACCAACGAGGCCGACATGGCCCCGGCTACGCCGCAAAGTCCCAACATACCAACCACATCGCTGTTTGCAAAGAAAGGTGCTTGTCCCATTTTGAATGCCAGACACGACCACATAGCCAGAAAAGAGCCGAAAGCCAATCCTGACCGGACTGCATAAATCCGTAAAGCCGGATAATCCTTTACTAAGGATAGAAGAGATTTCATGAGGTCGGCGTATTTCCCTTTAAAAGTAGGGCGTATATCCGGCAAAACGGTAACCACTACGATGCTGCACACAACCATCAGCACGGCAGCAATATAATACATTTCACGCCAGCCGAACAATTCTCCGACCACTCCGCTAATGACCCGTGAAACCAATATTCCGGATAGTAATCCTGAAACGACCAGCCCTACGTTACGTCCTTTGTTTTCCGGTTTTGAATAAATGGCGGCGATGGGTATGAATATCTGTGGTATTACCGAACAAATGCCTGTAAATAATGAAGCAGTCAGGATTATATGAATGTTGGGCGCTGTGGCAATGCATAAAAGTGAAAGTACCAAAAGAGCAAAATTGGTGACGATTATCTTTTTACGTTTATACATATCGGCCAGTGGCACAACGAATAACAATCCTAAAGCATAACCAATCTGTGTAACCATAGCGATCAGGTTGGTCGTAAATTCAGATACGTCGAGATCATGCCGTATCATATTTAAAAGAGGCTGGTTGTAATATAGATTGGCGACCGAAATACCGGCAACAATGGATAATGTCCAGAGGATCAAAGGTGGAAGTCCACCGTTTTCTTTCAATGTTTGTTTCATAAGCTGTCTTTTAAGCCGGCAAATTTACCCTAAATAATTGAAACGATAAAGCCTTTTTCTAAAGGGATACAGCTTGTGAAAAGTATATAGGGATATTCAAATAAATAGTTATATTTGCCAATAAATAAAGAAGAAAAATATGATTGACCAAATTAATGATATATTACAGAATACAACTATAACTCCGACTACTGCGGCTGTGAAATTATTAGTCAGTTTCTTTTTAGGTGCGATTATTGGTGTGGAGCGCCAGTTTCGCCGTCGGGAAGCCGGAATGCGAACCTTTACATTGATCTGTATGGGATCGGCAGCAGCCATGCTGATATCTATCTGGATACCGCAATGTTATCCTAACTTCCTGAACGGTGATCCCGGACGTATTGCTGCCCAGGTACTTACCGGTATCGGTTTTTTAGGTGCCGGGGCTATTATGCAAAGCCATGGGAGTATTCATGGATTGACAACAGCGGCTTGTATCTGGGTTGTTGCCGTAATCGGTCTGGCCGTGGGAGCGGGGATGTATGTTCCGGCATTGATTGGGACAGGCCTTACATTAGTTATATTGGTTAGCCTTGAAAGACTTGAAAAAAGAATGTTCCTGAATGGGGTAAATAAGATCCTGACGATTATTTGTACGACCGCAACTCCTGATTTGAAAGCTGTCCGCAAAATTCTTGAATCAAAGAACATTTATATTGTAAGTGTTTCCTTTGAATCTATTTATGAACAGAACAAGTCTATCATAACCTATAAAGTGAATGTGAAAGCCCAGTCGTCTTATATGAATTTATTCAGTGAGATCAGGACATTGGGATATGTTTCTCAAATAAGATTGATGGCCTGAGCCATCAATCCAATTCGTTTTTCAGCATTCGGCCTGCTATACGGGCTGCATCTTCCACATATTTACTACAAGGACGTTTTGCATAATATTCAGCCGTTCTTGCAGAAGGTTCCGGAGCAGTCTGGCTGGCTTCTGCGGCAGGCAAAAGGCTGCGGCAAATGATCGTACCATGCTTTTCCTTGAACAGGTCGGACATCTTTTGAACCATTGCATAGTTCTTTGCCCGGGCTTCCTGATCCTGTTGGTCCAATACCGGATATTTGAATCCGGCCAGCATAGCCATGGCACTGACCGTTCCGCATATCTCCCGCATCCGGCCAACGCCACCGCCAAAAGATACGGACATCTTTTTTGCCATATCCAGGTTCAGTTCAAAAACATCCGAATAAGCCAGGAATACCGACTGCGCACAGTTGTATCCCGACTCAAAATTTTGAACGGCAATTTTTACACGTTCTTCAATATCAAACTCCTTCATAAAAGAGAAGTGTTATTTAGAATTCATAATCAACACACGCTCTGTCGGCTTTTACCGGGCCGATAATCCCTTTTGAAACAGCTACGTGTTCAGGGTGGTTGGCATATGTCTTTACATCTTCGAGCGAATCGAGTTCTGTAGTCAGGATAACATCCCAGGTTTCTTCGGGGTTAATATTGAAATCGACACGGATCAAACGTAAAACATCGATCTTGTCGATCAACGCTTCCAGACCTGTTTTGATTTCCTGCATTTTTGCCAGTTTATCGGCAGGAGTTGCAAACTCCGTCAGCTTAAACATTACAATGTGTCTTACCATAAACGCTTTAATTAATTACATTTGTTCGTCCAAATAGGAATCTTTGTATCCCAGGAAATATAAAATACCATCCAGACCGATCGTGGAGATGGACTGCTTGGCTGTTTCTTTTACTTTTGGTTTGGCATGGAAAGCGATACCTAACCCGGCAATGCTGATCATAGGCAGGTCGTTTGCCCCGTCACCAACAGCTACGGTCTGACGGATATCGACGTTCTCAACTTGAGCGATCAGGCGGAGTAGTTCTGCTTTCCGCTTGCCATCTACGATATCTCCGACATAACGTCCTGTCAGCTTTCCGTCTTCAACTTCAAGCTCATTTGCATATACATAATCAATATTGTATTTCTGTTTCAAGTAGTTGCCGAAATAAGTGAATCCACCGGAGAGGATAGCGATCTTGAAACCTACCTTTTTAAGGATACGCATCAAACGGTCGACACCTTCCGTAATGGGCAAGTTTTCGGCAATCTCTTGCATAACAGAGACATCCAATCCTTTTAATAAGGCACAACGTTGGCGGAAGCTCTCGCTGAAATCAATTTCTCCCCGCATGGCGGATTCGGTAATCGCTTTGACCTGATCGCCGACACCGGCACGAACAGCCAACTCATCGATTACTTCAGTTTCAATAAGAGTTGAGTCCATATCGAAACAGATAAGGCGACGCATACGGCGATACATGCTGTCTTCCTGAAAAGAAATATCCATTACCTGTTCGGCCGAGAGCTTCATGAACTCTGCCTTCATCAACTCTTTGTCGCGAGGAGTTCCACGCACAGAGAATTCGACGCTGGCTTTGGGGGTACGGGCATCTTCATCCAAAGGAATACGGCCGGTCAGACGTTTGATGTCGTCTATATTCATTCCCTGTTCGGCAACGACACGGGTTACGCCCGCTATCTGTCTGGCAGTTAACTTTCTTCCCAGAATAGTGATGATATAACGGTTCTTTCCCTGCATATCAACCCATTTCCTGTATTTTTGCTCCGTGATCGGATTAAAACGGATATTTACATCCAGTTCATAGCTTTTAAAAAGTAACTCTTTCAGGATATCTCCGGAATTGCCTTCGCAACTCTGGAAAAGAATTCCCAGTGATAAGTTGTCATGGATATCAGCCTGGCCGATATCGAGAATCACCGCATTATTCTTTGCCAGTATCTCTGTCAGGGCGGCAGTAACCCCCGGACGGTCGGCTCCGTTTATATTTATCAGTATAATTTCGTCTTTTTGTCCCATGTTTTTTGTTTTATAAGGCAAAGGTAAATAAGTTATATGCAAATAATGGCATTTAGATAAACAAAAATTCAAATGGAATTGTTATTTTTACAGAGACGTTATATTTAATTTAGAACCTGGCAACCTTAATAAGTCCTGACTGGCAGGCAAATGAGATGAAGATTCAGTTTGAAATTAAGGAAAAGCTGCCTGAGATTATTGCCGAAGTACGGCATTCAGACAAATGGCAAACAACAGTAGTGGAAAAAACGCATGGACTGGAGAGGGTTACTATCAAAGACCCTAATTATGATTCAGAAGCTTGTATCGAGATCTGGGAACATGAGATTCACGTCCGTACGGCATGGTCAAATTACACCTACCGTGTTTTTAAACGGGGTGATTCTTGCTGGTGCGAGTATATCGGAGCCTACAGAGGACTGCTGGAGCAGACCTTACTCCCTACATTGACTCCTAAAATGAACATTCTTGATTCGGTAGTTATTGAAAGTTCGTTGACAGGTAATAAAAAAGAAACATTGCGAACCTACAGTTCGGAAAACCTCAAACTGAAGAACTTCCGTCGCGATAATTTCAAAGAAGAGTATAACAGAACATCATTACAGGACCATCCAACAATTGTTTATGATGAATATATCAAGGAAGGGATGCCGATGCCTTCGCCGTATGATGATTAGTAAAATAAAAAAGCCCGGTTTCAAGCCGGGTTTATTATTTTCGGATTCTCTTTACCGGAAAGCGGCTGAATTAGGTTTAATTTGAAGAAAAGTGAAAGATTATTCGTATTTATCCTTGTGCCTAATCCTAAATTTATGTTATAAAGCAACCATTTTAGTGGATTTTCATGCGATAAAACATATAAAAAATCTTGCTTTTTAGTCGATTTATGTTATATCGTTTGGAGGTAAAGGTATTTTGCGCTTATCTTTGCCAGCGTTAAGAACAAGAAAGTAGCTCCTTAGCGAAGGAGAAACGCTTGTTTACTTCCTGAAAATCAGGAGTCGGACATAAAGGATGGCAGACGAAAACCGCCCGCAGACCGGTAAGTAAGCTGTAGAAGAGTATCGTCCGATTAAGTTTAACGTAAATAATAAATTATGAAGGTAAGAGCTTATGTTCTCATTGTAACGGTTGCGTTGGCAACAATGTCATCCGGTACAAAAGAAGCAAGACCTACCGTGGGTACTAATCCTGGTGATCTGGCTCCGAGAATAGAGTCTTTGGGAGGCGAAAGTGATTTCAGTTTCCAAAATCATTCCGGACGTTACACATTGCTGAATTTCTGGGCAGCTTACGATGCTGAATCGCGGGTCCGTAACGTTCAATTATGGAATGAAGTAAACAAACTAAGTTCAGACAAAATTGCCATGTATTCTGTTTCTCTCGACGAGAAAGAATCAATCTTTACCGAGACGGTAAAGGCAGATAGGCTTAGCGGCACAAAGCAATTTCATGAAGGACTTGGAAAAAAGTCAGCGTTGTATGGAAAGTTTAACCTACAGAAAGGTTTGAAGAACTTCCTGATTGACGACAAAGGAGTTATTATTGCAGCAAATGTTACTCCGGATAAACTGACTGACATTTTGAATAGAATTTAATCAGTAGATTATTATTTTAAAAAAGAGTTGTTCCGCCCAACGAGGAACAGCTCTTTTTTTGTTATTTCAAGTGGGCTATCATAAAGATCGGGTTATCTTCATCATCTACTTTTCCGGATAAATCGAGTAATGCTTGGTCTACTTTATTACCAGCCGCCTGTTTTTCCTCTATGTACTCATGTAATTCGTATGGCCAGAAATAGGCAAACAATTGATTATCGTAAACTCCGAAACGAGGGAAGAATGTTTCTTTATGATGAATATCATCAATAAAACCTCGACCTTTTACTGCAACGGTTTCGCCTGTTCGTTTATCGTAATAAGCGATTTGTGGGTAAGCTTGATCTTCCATATCCCGGAGAACCGGACTGACAATATTCTCATTCCAGATAATGAATATATAATGATCTGTGTCATAAACAGCATTGATCCATTTTTTCCCTTTTGTCAGGCGGGTAAGTTCGCAATTATCGAGATAGCTTT
Organism: Parabacteroides sp. AF17-3; assembly: GCF_003635445.1. Classification (NCBI taxonomy): domain Bacteria; kingdom Pseudomonadati; phylum Bacteroidota; class Bacteroidia; order Bacteroidales; family Tannerellaceae; genus Parabacteroides; species Parabacteroides sp. AF17-3. Next base: position 238,760 of record NZ_QTMM01000005.1, read on the forward strand.
TAAGAGCAGCTTTTCGGTCTACGCTATTTCTGGTTTTGTGGACAGACATCATCAACTCGTCGAAAAGTTCGTTTTGCCGCGTCAGTGAAATTTCATTCGGTATTTTATATTCTCCTAAATCAATGATCCATCGGGGAGACAGACCGTTTTCTTTTACCCTGTAAATGGTATCATTATAATAGTTGTAAAAAAGAGCACTGTCCGAGTTGCAGGTGTAAGCTCGTTTAATACCTGAATAACTGACATTATTAAGTCTTATTTTAGGTATGGAAGAAGGGATGACACGTTCTGCATGTATGATTTTGAAGTTATGATCTACAGTGTAGACTGTGTCCGGAAGATTGTATATTGAAAGAGAGTTTCCTGCCGGAGCCCAATCGTTGATCCATCCAATTCTACCTAATTGTCCAGGTGCTTCAAATTCTGATTTTGTATTCGATAATAACTGTATTTCATTGCCGGTAAATTTACCGTTTTCATCATACTCGATCAGTTTATGACCGTAAGAATAGAAATGGCCTTTTGTAAAAAGCGATCCCATATAGAGAGCGGGATCTTCTCCGGGACCTTGCCCGATACGACCTATGGTCCGGACAAATTTTCCATTCAAATCAAAAACAGTGCGGCTACATATAATATACGGAGGAGAATAATTGAACCAACTTGTATTTCTAAGCAAACATTCTTTCCGGGTTTCAAGTGGGAGGTAAGTAATACTATCTACCAATTCCGATAAATTAACTTCGCGTATCTGATTAATAGCATCTCCCAAACGGATGATATTGTCGATTGTTTTCTCTTCTGTCGCAGTTTGTTTCGTTTCTCCGGAACAGGAAAATAAAATACTGGCTAACAGGATATAGGTTAATTTTTTCATGGCTTATCTATTATGGAGTGACTAATAACAAAGTATGAACAAAGATACAATATTCTACGAACGATTCGTAATATTGGCGTTAAACTGTCTTAATAAAACAAGTCTGCATTCTCTTAAAAATGGACTGTAAACCGGATTTTTATTGTATTTTTGTTTCCTAATTTATTACCAAACAAATAAACACATTAAAATGTACAAACAGTTTATCGCAGCATGTTCCCTGACCGGAGCTTTAATGCTGAGTTCATGTTCACCCACGACCCCTGTGGCACATGATGTTTCTATTATTCCTATTCCCAAAGAGATTAAGAATGCCAATGGGCAGTTTACTTTGAAAGATGGCATGACAATCGGTGTTGCCGATAAGCAGTTATTGCCGGCTGCAAACTATCTTTCCGGCCTTTTATCCCGTTCAACCGGCTATATATATAATGTACGCGAGGGAGACGGTGATATATCTTTGGCTGTAAGTGATATTGCCGGTCAAAATGAAGGTGCCTATTCTTTAGACGTTACTTCCGGTAAAGTTCAGATCAAGGGAAATACCTATGGCGGTGTTATTTCCGGTATTGAATCCCTTCGCCAGCTTTTGCCGGCAGAGATAGAGTCGCCAGCGATGGTAAAGGATATTAATTGGAGTGTTCCGGCTGTTCAGATCACTGATGCACCCCGTTTCGGTTGGAGAGGGTTGATGTTGGATGTTTCCCGTCATTTCTCTACTAAAGAAGAAGTGAAGGAACTGTTGGATATGATGGCTCTTTACAAACTGAACAAATTCCACTGGCATCTGACCGACGACCAGGGATGGCGTATCGAAATAAAGAAATACCCGTTGCTGACAGAGAAAGGGGCTTGGCGTACCTTTAACAATCATGACCGGGAGTGTATGAGATTAACAAAAGAGCAGGATAATCCCGATTATGAAATTCCGGCTGAAAAGTTACGTATCACTCAGGGCGATACTTTGTATGGTGGTTTCTATACCCAGCAAGATATTAAAGAAATCGTTGAATATGCCGGTGTACGTGGTATCGATGTCGTTCCGGAAATAGACATGCCGGGACATATGCTGGCGGCGGTAAGTAATTATTCAGGTGTTTCTTGTTTTAATCAGACAGGGTGGGGAACGACTTTTTCTTCTCCGGTTTGTCCGGGTAAAGACTCGGCTCTTGAGTTTTGTAAGAATGTTTATAGCGAAATCATTCCGCTTTTCCCTTATAAATATATCCATCTGGGAGCCGATGAAGTAGAAAAAACGAACTGGAAGAAATGTCCGGATTGCCAGAAGCGAATGAAAGATAACGGGCTGAAGACAGAAGAAGAGTTGCAGTCCTGGTTTGTTCATAACATGGAGAAGTTCTTTAATGATAACGGAAAAGAAATGATCGGCTGGGATGAAATCCTGGAAGGCGGTTTGTCTCCGACGGCAACAATCATGTGGTGGCGTACCTGGAGTCCGAACGCAGTTCCTGACGCAACGGCACAAGGCAACCATGCAATCATGACTCCGAATGCTAATTTCTATTTTGACTATCAGCAGGATAAAAATTCATTGTCCGGTGTATACAATTACAATCCGATGCTTGAATCGTTGAATGATGCACAGAAAGCATTGATTTTGGGTATGCAGGCAAATCTCTGGTGTGAATATATCCCATCTCGCGAACGGATACAATATATGATTATGCCCCGTATGATGGCATTGGCAGAACTGGCCTGGAGCGATCCTTCCGTAAAAAGCTGGGATGGATTTAAAGAAAGACTGGTAAAGCAATTCCCGCGTTTGAATATCATGAATGTAAATTACCGTATGCCGGACCTGGAAGGATTCAACAACACAAATGCATTTATCGGTGAAGGTACAGTGGCAATTACTTGTCTTGATCCAAGTGTTGAAATCCATTATACAACGGATGGCAGCATCCCGACTTTGGAATCGCCTCAGTATAACGGTCCGATCAAGGTTACGGAAACGACAGACTTCACTTTCCGCTCTTTCCGTCCGAACGGTAAGAAAGGTGATATCGTGAAGACGCGTTACGTTAAGAGCGAATATGCTCCGGCTGCGGATGCTACACCTTCCAAGAAAGGTTTGCAGGCTGTATGGCATGAGTTTAAAGGTAACAAATGTGCCGATATTGATAATGCTCCGGTAAACGGTACGTATGAAATATCTGAAGTGACTATCCCGAAAGAAGTGAAAGGTAATATCGGTTTGGTCGTTACAGGATATTTCAATGCTCCGGAAGATGGTATTTATACTTTCAACCTGTTGTCTGACGATGGCAGTACATTGAAGATTAACGGAGAATTGGTTGTTGACAATGACGGTCCTCATTCACCCCGTGAAGTAACCGGACAGAAAGCATTGGCAAAGGGACTTCATCCGATTGAAGTTAAGTATTTCGACCATAATGGCGGTATGCTTCAGCTAAAGGTTTTGACGGCTGATGGCAAAGAACTGCCGGTTAATGCAGATATGTTTGCTTATTGATCAGGTAACGACTAGAAATATAAACGCCCCGTAAAGCATCTCTAATCTTTACGGGGCGTTTTGTTTTATATTCAACTATTTCTTATTTACCGCAGTGCTTCCACTTCTTCCGTGTGTAAAGGAATCTTCTTTCCTAACAGACGGGCACCGTCTTCTGTAATCAGATAATCTTCTTCGTTGCGGATACCGCTGAAGTCTTTGTAAGTTACCAGCTTTTCATAATTGATAAATTCGGTGAACTTATTCTGGCTTCTCCAAAGATCCATCAATTCAGGGATAAAGTAGACACCCGGCTCGATAGTAAGAACGAATCCCGGTTCCAGTTTACGTCCCAGGCGGAGAGACTTACGGCCGAACTCAGTACTCTTCGGTTGTCCGTCGTATCCCACATATACTTCACCCAGGTTTTCCATATCATGTACATCCAATCCCATCATGTGTCCCAGGCCACAAGGCATGAACATTGCATGAGCTCCGGCCTTTACAGCTTCCATCGGATCGCCTTTGACAAAACCAAGATCCTTCAAACCTTCCATAATGACTTTGCAGGATAGTTCGTACACATCGACGAAAGGAATACCTGGACGCAATGCTGCAACAGCCGCTTCGTGAGCCGCTACCTGAATATCATAAATATCTTTCTGGCGAGTCGTGAATTTGGAATCAGCCGGAATGGTAGAAGACATATCACCCGCATATCCCATTTCCGTTTCCGCACCGGCATCGAGCAGCAACATATCGCCACTCTTAATCATATTACTATGATCATGGTTATGCAGCGTCTGCCCGTTGATCGTTGCGATAATGGGGAAGGAGAGTTGATAGTCATTCGCATAAGCCACTTCAGCCACGGCAGCAGCCACCTCACTCTCACGGATTCCCGGACGTACGGTGCGCATGGCAGTCAGATGCATGTCGGCAGTAACCACACAAGCCTTTTCGATTTCGACAATCTCTTCCGCAGTCTTATAATTACGCTGATTTACTACGCCGAAGATGAAAGGCACCGAAGGTTGTTCCGTTCCCGGCACGATACCCAGCCATTGGAACAGTTTGATCTGATGTTCCGCACGGTAAGTCGGCAGGTAATGGATACGCTGGCTTTTCTGTTGTGCTGCTTTCAGATACGATTCAATTTCCTTGAAGGGACGAACTTCGGTGATACCGGCTGCTTCGCTTTTCTCCTTCAGTGTCGGTTGAGTTCCCATCCATACGATTGCATCGATCGTCAGTTCGTCACCGAAAATGATTTCTTTATCATTGTCAATATCAATAATGGCGGACAGACCGGCATAAGGAAGCCCGAAGAAATACAGGAACGTGGAATCCTGGCGGAAGTGATAGGTGTTGTCTGCATAATTCATTCCCGACTCATCGTTTCCGAGGAAAAGCAACAGGCCTGAACCTATTGTCTGTTTTAGTTTGGCCCGGCGGCCCATATAGGTTTCTTTACTAAACATAAGAATAGAATTTTATTTATTGCTACCAAAGATAATGCAAGCTGAGAACAGAATAAAATGAACGAGTTCATTTTTTATGTCGAGGCGCAGCTTATCTTCGTTTTGGAACAAAGATAGTAATTAATATAGACTAACAGACATCTATTAAAAAATATTTCTTACATTGGCATCACGAAATTAAACCTTGCATGCGATTATGAAGATTCAGCAAATACAAGAACTTACCGATGCGACCGTGGCATGTGGAAACGATAAGCTGGGCCATGAAGTACAATGTGCTTTTGCCAGCGACCTGATGAGCGACGTTCTGACATTGTGCTGTGATGAAATGATTCTCATTACTGGACTTTGCAATTTGCAAACGATCCGTACAGCCGAAATGGCCGATGTCGATTGTATCCTTTTCGTCCGTGGCAAGAAAGCTACGCCGGAGATGTTGCAACTTGCGTCCGAGAACAATATGATCTTGCTTGAAACCTGTCATTCCATGTATCATGTGGCTGGCGAGTTGTATTGCAGCGGTCTTGTGCCGGTCTATTAAAGAAAGGAGAGGATATGCAGCTAACGTTTGAATTGGAAGGAGGAAACTTCTCGAAGGCCGGATATGCTTCCAGCCAGATAAAGAAGATACTGAAACAGTTATCGATCGATTCCCGTGTCATCAAGAGAGTGGTCGTGGCGCTCTATGAAGCGGAAGTGAACGTTGTTGCCCATGCCTGGCGCGGGAAAGTGGCGGCAGAACTGGATGCGGATAAGATTACGCTGACATTGAAAGATGAAGGTCCCGGCATTCCGGATATTCCGCAAGCCATGCAGGAAGGCTTTTCCACGGCTTCGCCGGCTGTGCGTGAAATGGGGTTTGGGGCAGGAATGGGATTGCCCAATATGAAAAAGAATGTAGACGAATTAACTATAGAGAGCGAGGTAGGCGTAGGAACAATCGTACGCATGGTTACCTGGTTCAGGAAGAAGGAGTAGAAGACCATGGAAGATACTAAATTTTATCATGCCCTGAAGATTGACAAGGAGCGGTGCATCGGTTGTACACATTGTATGACGAAATGCCCGACCCGTGCAGTCCGTATCCGGGATGGGAAAGCCGTAATCCGCAAAGACTGGTGTGTCGATTGCGGGGAATGTCTGAAAGCATGTCCGACAGAAGCCATTTATGTGGAGCAGGACGACTTCCAGAAGATATTCGACTACGAGTGTCGCGTGGCGCTTGTTCCCACCGTTTTCATCGGACAGTTTTCCAAATATACGACGGAAGAAGAAATATTCAGCGCCTTGTATGAGTTGGGATTCACCCATGTCTACCAGGTTGAGTTTACGGCCGATATGATTCACCGTGAGATGCTCCGACAGATGGAACAGGCCGAAGAAAAGCCGGTGATCAGTTCTTTTTGTCCGGCGATTGTGCGACTGATACAAATTCGCTTCCCGGCTTTGGTCGATAATATCCTGCTGGTGAAAAGTCCGGTGAATGCAACTGCTACCTATTACCATCAGGTACTGACGGAGGAAGGTCATTCCCCGGATCAGATCGGCCTCTTTTATGTCACTCCCTGTGCCGCCAAGATTGCAGCCTTGAAGAGCGCTGACGGATATTCGTCCACCATTAACGGCGTGATCAATATGGATACCCTATATAATAAGGTATACCATATCCTGCAAAACCGACCGAAAGGATATAAGCCGGATTGCGTGCTTCCGCCCGCCCTGACAAAGAAAGAAATGCGATGGAGTCAGACGGGAGGGGAGGCCAAACACTTCTCCGGCCGTTGCCTGGCCATCGACGAAATACATAATGTGATCGATTTCCTGGAACGTATGGAAACGACAACGGAGGTCCGTAATGTGGACTTCCTGGAACTCCGTGCCTGCGACCGCAGTTGTGCCGGAGGCGTATTGGCCGTTGCGAACCGCTTCCTTACGGCCGAACGGATCATGAAGCGTTCGATGAAACGTGATAAGGCACCGCTCATTTATGCCTCTGAACGATTGGGAGCTTTGGCTTATTTGAAGCAGCACATCACAATCCGTCCGCTCCAGCCTAACCCGAAGCTGCTCTACGACGGTTCTATCGAGGAGGTCCTGAAAAAGATGGAACAGGTGCGCCGTCTGATGTGTTATCTGCCGGGAATCGACTGTGGCGCTTGCGGAAACCCTAATTGCCAAAGCCTGGCAGAAGATATCGTCCGTCACGAAGCGCAGTTCAGCGACTGCATTTTCATGCAGCGCAATATGGAGAAGCATGGTAAACTGGATCAGGAGCATGCCTTCCGCCTCGTCGAAAAGACCTGGGGAAAAGATCGTTTAAATAAAGACTGTTATAAGAAAGGAGCTAAATATGAAGGTCAGTGATCTTGTAAAAGAATTGAATCTTACCGTTTTTTGCGGAGAAGAGAATCTGGATACGGTAATCAAAGGTGGCTATACCAGCGACCTGCTGAGTGATGTAATGGGACATATGGAAGAAGGTATGTTGTGGATCACCATGCAAACCCATCAGAACATTGTTGCCGTTTCCACGCTGAAGGATGCTGCCGCCGTCTTGATTGTCAATGGCGCTTCGCCGGATGAAGAAACATTGCAAAAGGGGAAGGACGAGGATATTCCTTTGTTGGGAACATCTCTTTCTGCTTTTGTTATCAGTGGAAAAGTGTATCAACTGTTACAGAACGGATGAATCTCTACCGGGCCGATCTACATATTCATACCTGCCTTTCGCCTTGTGGAAGCCTGGATATGAGTCCCACGGTCATTGTCGAAACGGCACTTGCCCGCGGATTGGATATCATTGCCATAACCGATCATAACACGACTTTGCAATGTCCTGAAATACAATCGTTGGGAGCTGAAGCCGGATTGACTGTCCTTGCCGGAGCCGAAGTCTGTACCCGTGAGGAAGCGCATTGCATTGCCCTTTTCGGAAGTGATGAAGTCCGTGCCGCTTTCCAGCAATATCTGGAGAAACATCTACCGCCTGTTCCCAATGATCCCGACCGTTTTGGTGACCAGGTCTGGGTAAACCGGAAAGATGAGATAATGGGAGAGGCCCCGTACTTATTGCTTTCCGCACTCGACCAGAACGTCAATCAGGTGGCTGCATTTGTAAAGGAACTGGGCGGCCTTTTTGTTGCTGCGCATGTGGAGCGGCCTTCTTTCAGCCTGATCAGCCAGTTGGGATTTATTGATCCGTCATTATCGCTGGATGCAATAGAATATACGGATGCTTCCCGTTTCGCCCGGCTTTTGTCGGAGCAGAAGTATTTATCGAACTACACATCCTATCCGGCTTCCGATGCCCATTATCCGGAACAAATCGGGACTAAGCCCTGTTTGATACGGGCCGCTGCACCTTTATTCGAAAACATCAGGATGGCTTACGCCAAAAGTCAGGAACATTTAGTCTTTTCCTCCGCATAATTAAAATAGGAAGATATACTATACATAAATGTAAGGTATATTCTACATATAAGTAAGGCTATACTTGCCAATATGCAAGGCATGCCTTCCTTTTATAAAATAAAGGAGAAAAAAGTTTAATATTCAGCATATCAGGAAATAAATATCAGGATGAATACACTTACATTTCATATTACGGATATAGCATCAAACAGTGTTCGTGCCGGTGCGACTCGTATCTTATTGGAAATTGCTATAAATGAGGAGAATACAACCATCCGTATTGCAGACAACGGTTGTGGAATGGATGCAGAGACGATTACCCGGGTAACGGATCCGTTCTATACGACCCGTACGACCCGAAAGGTAGGTCTGGGAATCCCTTTCCTGATACAAAATGCGGAACAGACCGGAGGTTTTGTCAAGATAAGTTCCCAACCGGGGGTGGGGACGGAGGTTACAGCTTGTTTTATAACCGCTAACATTGATTGTCCTCCCTGGGGAGACCTTCCCGGAACAGTCGCCATGTTGATAAGCGGCAATCCGGAAATCAATGTTTGTTTTTCATATAAAAAGGGAGAACAGCTTTTTGAAGTGAGTACGGAAGAGTTGCGGACTGTCTTTGAAGACATACCGCTAAGTCATCCGAAGGTAATACTTGCCATAAAGGAGATGATTGCAGAGAATCTGGCGTGATTCAACTATGCTTAGTCTTACTCTTGTAGTAATTGTAACGTTCCATCACTTCACGCACATAATTGAATGTCTCCGAACCGCGGAGATATCCATGTTTGCAGACAGGGTCGTTATAGTATTCGGGATCGCTTTTCAGGCGGATATACTCGGCAACATTATCTTCCCAGACATTCGGGTTCTTTCCATACTTTTCGGTCAGGCGTTGAGCGTCATAGACATGTCCGATGCCGGCATTGTAGGAGGCTAATGTAAACTTTATCTTTTCCTGCGGGTCAGTAATCTCGGAAAAGCCCTGGCGGAATTTACGCAGGCAATCTACACCCGTACGGATTCCGATATCCGGGTCTTTCAGTTCGTGGGGAGTAACACCAAGTGCTTTTGCCGTGTTCGGCATGATGCCCATCAGACCTTCGGCTCCTGCCCAGGATACGACGGATGGGTTGAAATGGGATTCCTGATAGGAAATGGAGGCAAGCAGCTGCCAATCCCATCCGATGTTTTTGGCATGCCGACGGAACAAATCGTCATAAGGAGAAATATGCCCGTTCTTTACCGGGGGAAGATCTGCCGTTAACGGCTGCTTACCTAGCTCGAAATAACGTTTCACTACTGCCCGGTAGACGTGCGAGCCAGATTTATCCGAGGCCCATGCATTGATCGCTTCGGCCAGTTGCGGACTACTCTTACGAACCAGCCAGGAAGAACGCTGCATGAAGCTGACTTTCAGTGAGACATTGATATTCCAGAAGTAGGTCTTGTTCAGACGAGCGATATTATCGTCACTGATGGTATAAGGAATTTCACCTTGCGAGACCATCGCTATCAGGTCTTCGGTTGTTACCGTGTCTTTCTTTATGTCTTTTATATGGATGCCGCCGCCTAATTCTTTATCCAGGTTTTTAAGGCGTTCGTAATACTTTGTATCGGGTTTCACATATACGTCTTTCCCGATTAGTTGGGTGACATCTTTAAGAATCGTATCGCCTTTGTTGGCACGCTGAACCAATACCTGGCTGGTGAGTTCTTCCCGTCCGCAGTAGAGATAATTTTCTTTCAGGTTATTGCTTACCTGGATGGGATAGGCAATAACGTCGGCTTCTCCGGCTTCGAGCATTTCGATCAGGCGGGTGGCATTTTCGGCCACTTTGATATTCAGCTTCAGTCCTTCGGAACGGGCAAAGTCTTTTATCAGGTCGTATTCGTAACCCATCGGCTCCATTTTATACTGGAAATAAGACGTGGAACTGTAGAGTGTGACAGCTGTGATTTCGCCCTGTGCCTTCAACTGGGGGAGGTCCATAGACACAAAATCGTCTTCCTTCTGCTCTTGCTTCTTGCCGGAACAGCTACTTAAAAGCAAAGTGATACACAAAAGGGAGACGATTTTCCTATACATTATTATATATGTTACTTTTTCTTCTCTAATAAAACGACATTCTCCACATGATGTGTATGTGGGAACATATCGACCGGACGAACCTTCTTCACGTCGTACTTCACGCTAAGCAGGCTCAGATCGCGGGCCTGTGTTGCCGGGTTACAACTTACATAAACGATACGCCCCGGTTCGGCGAAAAGGATGGTGTTGATTACATCATCGTGCATCCCGGCACGTGGAGGATCAGTAATAATAACATCCGGACGGCCATGTTGGTTTATGAAATCTGCCGTCAGGATATCTTTCATGTCTCCGGCGTAGAACAGCGTATTGTCAATCTTATTCAAAGCCGAATTAACTTTGGCATCTTCGATTGCTTCCGGAACGTATTCGATACCGATTACTTTTTTAGCCTGGCGGGAAACGAAGTTGGCTATCGTTCCGGTACCGGTATAAAGGTCGTAAACCATTTCATTACCGGTTAGTCCGGCAAACTCGCGGGCTACTTTATATAAGTTATAAGCCTGTTCACTGTTCGTCTGATAGAACGATTTCGGACCAACCTTGAACTGAAGGCCTTCCATCTCTTCAATGATATGGTCTTTACCACGGAACACCAGCACTTCCTGGTCGGTGATCGTGTCGTTGCACTTTTCGTTTATGACATATAATAAGGAAGTGATTTCCGGGAATTGTTCTGCCACATGAGACAGCAGGGCTTCGCGGTGTTCCTTATCTTCATGGTAGAATACGACAACCACCATCAGGTCGCCCGTCGATGCCGTACGTATCATTAATGTACGGATAAAACCTTCCTGGTTCCGCAGGTCGAAGAAAGGATATCCTTCGTGTGACAGGCAATATTCTTTGATGTAAAGGCGGATACGGTTGGAAATATCATTCTGCAACCAGCATTTGTGTATATCCAGCACTTTGTCGAACATGCCGGGAATATGGAAACCGACCCCGTTCATGCAATCGAAAGTGGCTCCGGATTTTACTTCTTCTTCTGTCAGCCATTTCTTGTTGGAGAATGTGAATTCGAGTTTATTCCGGTAGAAGGTGGTGCGTTCGGAACCCAATATAGGCAAAATCTCTTCCATTTCTATCTTTCCGATACGGGTGAGATTGTCTATAACCTGCTTATGTTTGTACTTCAACTGCGCTTCGTAGGGCAGATGTTGCCATTTGCAACCGCCGCAAACACCGAAATGTTCGCAAAAAGGAACGGCACGTTCCGGAGAATATTCGTGGAAGTACACTGCTTTACCTTCGGCATAACTGTTCTTTTTACGGGTGAGCTGGATGTCTACTACGTCGCCGGGAGCAACAAAAGGAACAAACACTACTTTCTCATTTACTCGTGCAATCGCCTTACCTTCAGCGGCTACGTCTGTAATTGTTACCTTTTCCAACAAGGGTAACTGCTTCTTATTTCTTGCCAATTTTATCTGAGTTTTAAATTTTTCCCACGCAAATGTACATATTTAGGTAATACGAATAATAAGGAATAGCTATAAAACACATAAAATTGTTTAACTTTCTATATCCTTCATACTCTGAAATAGCATATATTTGCAGCATTGCAATGTAGAGATAGCAAAACTGAAATCTAATAAACATAATACTGTCTGACACATGGAAAGAAAAAGAGTCTACACATTCGGAAATGGAAAAGCCGAAGGAAAAGCAGATATGAGAAATCTGCTGGGTGGTAAAGGTGCAAACCTTGCCGAAATGAATTTGATTGGGGTTCCGGTTCCTCCGGGATTCACTATCACAACAGAAGTTTGCTCGGAATATTATGAACTGGGCCAGGACAAAGTCGTAGAACTACTGAAGTCGGACGTTGAAAAAGCTATTGCTAATGTAGAAACGTTGATGAACTCCAAGTTCGGAGATGTAGAAAACCCGTTGTTGGTTTCTGTCCGTTCCGGAGCACGCGCTTCTATGCCGGGTATGATGGATACTATCCTGAACCTGGGATTGAACGACGAAGTAGTAGAAGGGTTGACACGTAAAACCGGTAACGCTCGTTTTGCATGGGACTCTTATCGCCGTTTTGTACAAATGTACGGTGATGTGGTTCTGGGTATGAAACCGACCAGCAAGGAAGACATCGATCCATTCGAAGCAATCATCGAAGAGGTGAAAGAAGCCAAAGGGGTGAAGCTGGACAACGAACTGACTGTCGACGACTTAAAGACATTGGTTACAAAGTTTAAAGCCGCAGTAAAGAAACAAACAGGAAGCGACTTCCCGACTTGTGCTTACGAACAGTTGTGGGGTGCTGTTTGTGCCGTATTTAACTCATGGATGAACGAACGTGCTATCCTGTACCGCCAGATGGAAGGTATTCCGGCAGAGTGGGGAACAGCCGTAACTGTTCAGGCTATGGTATTCGGTAATATGGGTGAAACTTCCGCTACCGGTGTATGTTTCTCTCGTGACGCCGGTAACGGTGAAGACTTGTTCAACGGTGAATACCTGATTAATGCACAGGGTGAAGACGTTGTGGCCGGTATCCGTACTCCGCAGCAGATCACTAAAATCGGTTCACAGCGCTGGGCTGAACGCGCCGGTATTCCTGAAGAAGAAAGAGCTGCCAACTATCCTTCAATGGAAGAGGCTATGCCTGAGATCTATAAGGAACTGGATGCTTTGCAGACGAAACTGGAAAATCATTACCGCGACATGCAGGATATGGAATTTACCGTACAGGAAGGTAAACTGTGGTTCCTTCAGACTCGTAACGGTAAACGTACCGGTGCTGCTATGGTAAAGATTGCTATGGATCTGTTGCATCAGGGAATGATTGACGAAAAGACAGCCCTGGCACGTATCGAACCGAATAAACTGGATGAATTGCTTCACCCGGTATTTAATAAGGCTGCGCTGAAGAAGGCTAAAGTATTGGTAAAAGGTTTACCTGCATCTCCGGGTGCTGCTACCGGCCAGATTGTATTCTTTGCCGACGACGCTGCTGAATGGCATGCTGCCGGAAAACAGGTTGTTCTTGTGCGTATCGAAACATCTCCGGAAGACTTGGCCGGTATGGCTGTAGCCGAAGGTATCCTGACAGCTCGTGGAGGTATGACTTCTCATGCAGCCGTTGTTGCCCGTGGTATGGGTAAATGCTGCGTATCGGGAGCCGGTGGTTTGAATATCGACTATAAGAAAAAAACAATCGAAGTAGGAGGTATCACGCTGAAAGAAGGTGACTTCCTGTCTATCAACGGTTCTACCGGAGAAATCTTTGAAGGACAAATTGAAACGCAGGCTGCTGAATTGTCGGATGATTTCGCTGAATTAATGAAGCTGGCCGATAAATATACCAAACTTCAGGTTCGCACAAATGCAGATACTCCTCATGATGCCGAGATTGCCCGTGCATTCGGAGCAAGCGGTATCGGATTATGCCGTACGGAACACATGTTCTTCGAAGGCGAAAAGATCAAAGCAATGCGTGAAATGATCCTGGCGGAAGATGCCGAAGGACGTAAGAATGCATTGAAGAAGATTCTGCCTTATCAGCAAGCAGACTTCAAGGGTATCTTCAAGGCTATGCATGATCTGCCTGTTACCGTTCGTCTGCTCGATCCTCCTTTGCACGAATTTGTTCCTCACGATCAGAAAGGTCAGGAAGAAATGGCTGAAGCAATGGGTATCTCCGTAAAAGAAATTCAGCAGCGTGTTGAATCGCTTTGCGAACATAACCCGATGTTGGGCCACCGTGGTTGCCGTCTGGGTAACACATATCCTGAAATCACTGAAATGCAGACACGCGCTATTTTAGGTGCTGCGTTGGAATTGAAGAAAGAAGGTATTGTGGCTAAACCGGAAATTATGGTTCCGCTGACCGGTATTCTGTATGAATTTAAAGAACAGGAAAAGGTAATCCGTGCTGCTGCTGAAAAGTTATTTGCCGAAGTAGGAGACCGTATTGACTTTAAAGTAGGTACAATGATCGAAATTCCTCGTGCAGCCTTGACTGCCGACCGTATCGCTTCTTCTGCCGAATTCTTCTCATTCGGAACAAACGACTTGACTCAGATGACATTCGGTTATTCCCGTGACGACATCGCTTCCTTCCTGCCGATTTATCTGGAAAAGAAGATCCTGAAGGTAGACCCGTTCCAGGTATTAGACCAGAATGGAGTAGGTCAGCTGGTAAGAATGGCTACGGAAAAAGGACGTGCTATCCGTCCGGATCTGAAATGTGGTATTTGTGGTGAACATGGTGGCGAACCGTCTTCTGTTAAGTTCTGCCACAAAGTAGGTTTGAATTATGTATCATGTTCTCCGTTCCGTGTGCCTATTGCTCGTATTGCCGCAGCACAGGCCGCTATTGAGGATTGATCTGAAAAAATAATAAATAATGCGATTAAGAAGGGTATTTTTTTTGAATATCCTTCTTAATTCGTTTTAAAATGTACGTATTATTGGTTATTTATTTCTTTATTTTCAAATAATAATTACTTTTGTACTAATGATTTTATATTATCCATTAATGTATAAAGAATTATATGGCACGTACAGTAAATTATTCAAAGAAGATTGGGAAAATTAAAGCTCAGTTGGATGAGCTAGTTAAGGACATTGAAAATGGTTCTAAGAAAGGAGAAGAAGTTGTAGAACAGAAAACAAAGACTAAGATTTCTGATATCGATTTCGAAACTGAGGACCTGGCTACCTTAATGAAAATTCAGACGCGTTTAGTGCGCGCAATTAATGCAAAAATGAAGAATTAAATCGAATGCAGGTTTTATACCTTCGATAAAAGAGGGATATTCCATCCAATGGAGTATCTCTCTTTTTTTATTAAATAAGATCATATCCGCCACTCATTTGAACCAAAAGAGGTTTTAAAATGTATTATATAGACGAATAATTATAAAATGGCTGGTTATGGAAACTAAATTACTCAAAACAACACAATTGCTGGTATTTATCTATGTGATTTTCTTCTTTGCCGGATGTTCCAAAAACACAATAATCCTGGAGGTCGGTGATGAGAATAAACCTTCGGGAGGGAATAATACGGAAGGAACGAACCTGGTGACCTTCAATGCTTCAATTGAAGGTCGTAATTTGATGACACGTGCAATGTCACCCATGAATCAGGGAATAAAAAGCAAAGTACTAGTATTCGAACCCTCTACCCAAAACGGGACAAAAGGAACTCCTTCGGCACAGGGATTATACATCACTTCTGCTCCCGGAGTATTAACCGGAGTGGATGGATATAAAATGTATCTGGGAAATGGTATTTTTGACTTTTATGCAGTATCGGATAATTTTTCTACTATACCGCCTACATTCTCGGCCGGAAAATCGGAACCTTTATTCAATGGGATCGATTACCTTTGGTGGCATAATCCGAATCTGGATGTGGCAAGTTCACAGATCAATATACCGATTGTCTATTTGCATGCAGCGACACAAGTGGTTATTGAAATATCGGAAGGAGAAAGTATTCGATTAAACAAATTAATTTCAGCAACGATCACTCCGCCGGAACCGGGAGCAAGCATGGATTTGGCAACGGGAACCATACCTCCGGCAACTACATTCGACAGACCGGACAAAATGGGTATAAATGGTTTTCTGGCTCAGTATATCATGCTCCCGCTGGAAACATCCGAACCGATGTCTTTGACTTTGGAGGTAATGGCAAACGGAGAAAGTGCATCACGAATTTACACCGTTGATGTTCCTGTTCCCGACGGTACATTAAAAGCCGGTAATTCATACTTATTTAGTGCAATAATCGATGGAAACACCGTTACATTTTCAAGTGTGAATGTAAAAAACTGGACTGAAGTTGATGAAACAGGCAATCCTCTTTATCCTACTTTGGAGTGAGATTAGTTTCCTGTTTTAAATTATACCTGCAAAAGCATTGAAATTTAACATAAACTTATTCCAGGCAAAATGCTTAGTATTTAGGAATGAAAGAGGAATATTTGTGAAAAATATTCCTCTTCCCATTTATATTTCTTTATAAAATATAGCCGGGGTAAAGATAAAATGCCGTATATTTGTTACTTGATGAAAATTAAAAAAACAATATCAACGTATGGAGCGGTATTTAATAATTAAGACGAGGGATGAATTGTTACGGATAAAGATAGGGCAGATACTCTACTTTGAAGCTGATAGAAATTATACTAAATTACTATTATCCAATGGAATCCAGTTTACGTTTGCGATTAATATCGGTAAGATAGAAGAGATACTGGAGAAGCAGGTAGAGGGATGCAACAAGATATTAATGAGAGTAGGAAAAAGTCACATCATCAATAAAAATCATATCCTGCAAATCAATTTACCCAAGCAAAAACTGTTATTATTGACAGAAGAAGGCAAGCCCAGGGAACTTATAATATCCAAAGATCCTTTAAAAGTACTAAAAGAATCGCTGGAAAAGGAAATGGGTAAACCGGAAGAACCAAAGGAAGTGAAAGATGAAGATTAAAATCGGTAAAGCTGAAGATAATGATTTTATAGTGAATGATCCTCATGTTAGCAGACATCATGCTTGTCTGGTTCGTGAGGATCATGGCTGTTGGTTGTTGGAAGATCTCGGCTCTACTAACGGAACTTTCGTCAATGGTTCACAGATCGTCAAGAAACGTATTACACCAACGGACAAGATTATTCTTGGTACCGGGTATGTGCTGAACTTGACTGAAGCGCTTAAATATAATAATGATTATAGTGAAGAGTTTGCTGCACTGAAGAAAGTGTATGACGATTATGTTCAAGAAAAAGTTAAGATACAGTCGGCTAACCAGCTTAAAACCAGATTATTCCAGTCCCTTCCTTTTGCGCTGCCCGGTGTGATAGGCGTTGTGATCGGATTTCTGGGCAAAGGAAGTCCGGAGTTCTTGGCTATAAGTTTGTTTATAACTATCTGTGCCCCGACGATAGGCATTTACCTGGGTGCAAAGCAGGCATCCAAGACTCCTCAACAGCTTCAGGATATTGCAAACCGGTTTAAAATAGACTATGTATGTCCTAAATGCGGTACTTTTCTGGGGGAAATTCCCTGGGAATCTCTGAGGAACAGGAAACAATGTCCTGTTTCTTCCTGTAAAGCAAAGTGGGTCAGTGAATAAGTTGTTTCGTATCTCAAAAGCGGACAGTTTGTACATAAAACCCAAACCTTTGATTATAAGAGAATATTAGATGTTAATTTAATCCATTACTTTTCCTACTTTTGTTTCCAGAAAGAATAATTTTAATTCAAACCAGTATGCAAGAGGAGGAATACACATTTGTTACACTAGACAGTGACGACTCCGTATTTAGTGATGCGGTAGTTGTAGATGTGGATGGGGAAAACGATTTATCTGGTATCGTAATGATTGATGACGATAATATGGATGTTTCAGATTTTATTACATTATCTGACGACACAATATTCTTGTCGGATGCAGACGTGCATGATACTTTCTCAACTGATATCGACGGAGCAGATTTATCATTTATGCTATGATTTCAGTTAAATGTCCACATTGTCACGTAGGATTAAAGGTAGACGAGGGGAAACTTCCCCTCGATCTGACCTCCTTTAAATGTCCGAAGTGTAAACAACCGATTCCTGTCTCTTTGCTTCAACTGGGAAAACAAGGATTTGATGCGGATCAGGATACAATTCTTGTCAATCCGGTTTCGAATGGTACGGGACAGCTTACAGTTGTTGGAGATTCGGCTACACCGGAACAAATTTTCCCTCTCAATGAAGGTATTGCAATCATCGGTCGTAAATCTAACGCTTCGAACGCTACAATAGGAATTGCAACGGCTGATAAGTCGATGAGCAGGGAGCATATACGAATAGAAGTTAAAAAAGACCCGAAAGGAGGGTATAAACATTTTCTTTCTGACAATAATAGTAAAAACCATACGTTATATAATAGCAATTACCTTGAAAATGGAGAGGTCGTAGTGCTTAAGAACAATGACGAGATCATTATCGGCCATACGGTTCTCCGCTTTAATGAATAAAATCTGTTCGTGCTATGAATATAACGATTGGCAAGCCTTGGGCCGTTTGTGAAAAAGGCGGTAGACAAAACAACGAGGATTCTATTTACCCCTTACCGGAAAGGGTAAACTCCAATCAGAAATTATTTCTGGTCTGCGATGGTGTCGGCGGCTCAGAAAAAGGAGAGATTGCAAGCTCATTAGCGTGTGAATCTTTTCAGACATTCTTTTCCACCTTCTTAGAGGATGAACCTACCGAAGAGTTTGTTAATAAAGCTGTCGGTTACACGGAGGTACGCTTTGACGATTATGTGAAAAATCATCCGGAAGCAAAGGGTATGGCTACCACATTAACGATGGTTTCAGTCGGAGCTTCGGGAATAACACTGGCACATATTGGGGATAGCCGTATTTACCAGTTCCGCCAGGGAGAAATTATTTATCAGACAGAAGACCATTCGCTGGTTAATTCGCTTGTCAAACTGGGGAAAATAAGCAAAGAAGAAGCATTGACCCACCCGCAAAAAAACGTAATAATTCGTGCCATACAGGGATCGGAGCATCCGACAGAAGCCGATGTAGTCCTTTTAAAGGATATACAAGCGGGCGATTATTTCTTTATGTGTACCGACGGTGTGTTGGAAAGACTTAAAAACGAAGATCTTTCTTCTATTTTCTCTACTTATAACAATCCGGAAGACATCAAAGACGGTATTATGGCTGCCTGTTGCGGAAAGACCAGAGATAACTTTTCTTTTTACATTTTACCAGTTCAAAATGTAGGTGAATCTATCGGAATAAAACAAAATATTCTCTCTTTCCTTTATTCTTTTATATAAATAACGTAATTTTGGCAGATTAAAAAGAATAGCGCGAGAAAGTTATGAATTTGCCAAACGGATATCCTCTTCAAAACGGAAAGTATCGACTTACTCATGTAGTTGGTCAGGGCGGCTTTGGTATAACTTACAAAGGCGTTTGGTATACAGAAGTTAAGGGACCGCTAGGAACGATCAAAACGGAAGTTCCTATATGTGTAAAAGAATATTTTTTTAAAGATTACTGTTACAGAGATCCTGACTCTTTCGCTGTCAAGGTTCATTCTGAAACGGGCAGGGCTCTTTTTGAGAAGTTTAAAGAGAAACTGATCAAAGAAGCTAAAATCCTGTCTGATGTTCATCATCCCCATATTGTGAATGTATTGGAAGTGTTTGAAGAAAATGACACGGCCTATATTGCTATGGAGTATATTTCAGGTAATAGTCTGAAATATAAGATGGATAAGGAGGGCATAATGCCTGAAGCGAGAGTTCTCAGATATATGCGTCAGATAGGAGAGGCCCTTCAGTTTGTCCATGAGAAGAATATTCTTCATCTGGATATCAAACCTAGCAATATATTGATTGATCAGGCTGGGAAAGCGCGTCTAATTGATTTTGGTGTGAGTAAACGGTATGATATCGAGCAGCAGGAAACGAGTACCACGATGTTAACTTTATCGAAAGGGTTTGCATCTATTGAACAGTATGATAATGAAGGTACGCAAAGTTTTTCCCCTTGCCCGGATATTTATTCGTTGGGAGCAACCATGTATAATCTGCTGACGGGGAAGATTCCTACAGAATCCATTCTTCGTGCAGCACGTCCGTTGCCTTCCCCCCGGGATTTGAATCCCTCCATTTCTGCAAAAACGGAAGCGGCTATTATCAAAGCGATGGAGATTGTTCCGGCTGACCGTTTCCAGTCAATGTCGGAAATGCTGGCTGCATTGGATTTTCCCGAAGTTGAAGAAGAGGAGATAAAGAAAGATATTTCTTCCCCCGAATATTTCGAAGAAGATGAGACAACGATTCTGTTTACGACCCGTTTGCCTCAATCCGGAAAGGATGAAGGGGATGAGACTGTACTGAATAACGTCGATATACCAGCAGTACCTAAAAAGAAAAAAAGAAAAGTAACGTTAATCTCTTTACTAATTATTATATTTGCAAGTATAGGTTCAGCGGTGGCTCTTTTGGTGCAGCGCAGTAAAGCTGTTCCTCCTGTTGCTGAAGTTTTGAATTCTGTTCCGGAAGGGAATAATAATCCTGTATCAGAATCGACTGTTCCTGTTGTTATTGACGAAAACAAGACTTCGGGAGTTGTTGAAGCAGAACCTGAATCTGAATCAAAGAAAGAGAATGCCAGCGTTCGACCGGACTCACAGGAAAAGAAGATTGTTAAACCGGAAACGACTCCGAAACAGACCGATCCTGTAAAGCAGAAAGTCGAACCTGTCGTTAACGATATAAAGCAGCCGGTAACAGCACCATCAGTTCCTACTGAAGCAGAGATGAATGCAGAGTTTGAAGCATTGATCGCTTCCGGTAAAAATAAAATGGCAGCATCGGATGCATCCAGTAATGCGGCTGATTTTATAAAAGCAACAGAGGAGATTGCCGATGCCGGTACTGATTTCAGTAAGGCTGCCAAGATCAAGATGACAGATGAATTGATTAGTCTGATTGAAAAACGTAAAGTCAAAGAAGAAGAGATACTTTTGGCTGGCAGAAAAGCACTGTATGATGAAGTGAAGCCTTTTGGGGAACTCATGATCGTTCAGAAAAAGGAGACACAAAAGTTTGGAGCTATCGATGCCAATGCGAGAGAACGTATCAAATGTAAGTATTTGGCTGCCTATCAAACCCAGCAAGGGTATAGGGCGTTTCTTAGAGAGGATGATCTGTTCGATATTTATAATGCAGAAGGTATAATGATTAGTGAACGTTTACCGGATTATTATTAATTGTATTTATGAAAAGACTTTGGATATTTATCTTATTTGTTGCAGTGTTGCCGGGATATATGATGGCACAGCAACAAACTGAATATAACAGAAAAGGCGACGAGGCAATGAGGCGTCAGGATTACAGGATGGCGACAATGTGGTATGAAGAGGGTGTCATACAATGTGATTCGTATAGCATTGATCAGTTGACAACTATATGGAAAAACAATAAAAAGATGCGTTCGTCTATGCGTGGTCTGATGAGTCGATGTTTTGATTGCCTGAGAGACAAAGCGACAATAGAGAGTGATACTACAGCTATATCACAATTGGTCCATTATTATACGGAAGGCATCGGGACGCAGGCTAATGAGGAACGTGCCAGAAGTTGGAGTAATCGTCTGGAAGAACTTCGCCGGCCGATGGAGCTGATCTCTTATATACCCCAAAAAGAAAAAAAGCCGAGAGAACCCATGAAGTTCTTTGTCGGTTATGCTTTTTCAATTGAAGCTCCTTATGGGTTAACCGTTGGAGGTGTCGGGGAAAGGTTCGGTTGGTATGCTCGTTTTAAAACCAATATGTCATTTGATAACTACACCTATGAATGCCGGGGAACGGATGAATTTGTAAGTTATCCGGATAATACATCCTTGAGATTTACAAACGAAAAGAAAGTGAACAGTTTAGCAGCCTCTGCCGGTCTTGTCGTTAAATGTACTCCCTGGCTATATACTTCTGTCGGTTTGGGATATGGTAAACGGGAATTGTTATGTGAATATCAAACGACCAGTTGGGATGATGTTAGTATACAGAAAAACGACTGGGCTAAAAATACAGATTACTCTCACGAAGGAGTTGTTGTAGACTTGGACTTTATGGTAAAATTCGGTTCTGTGTTTGTTAGTGCCGGATGTAATACTTTGAACTTTAAATATGTAGATTTGAATGCAGGTGTTGGTGTATTCTTTTAATTGATAGGCTTATGAAACAATTATACTTTATAATAACTATATTGTCTTTACTATTATTTGGTTGTTTGGAAGATCCGGAGATGAATACCGGATTGCAAAATGCATTGAAACCAGAGTTTGAAAAGTTTAGTGGAGATGACATTACAAAGACGGCGACAACGATTCTTGCTAAAGCTACCATAAAGAAGGAAAATGGCTCTCCGGTTACTGAACGCGGATTTCAGTATTGGGAAGAAAAAAGTTCCAGCACCCGAAAAGTTACTGATGAAGAAAAAGAGGGTAAAGGAACATATAGCTTAACGATAAGTCAACTGACGGATGGTGAAACTTACATGATATGTCCTTATGCGATTAATGGAGTTGGCACCAGCTATGGAGATACGATTAAAGTCAATACAAATCCCGGTACCGGTAGGGTTAAGACATCGGTTATTGATGATGAATCTGTTGATGCTACTTCGGTAGATGTAAAAGGTATTATTGCGGAGAAAGGAGAAGGCGATTATGAAGACTATGGTTTTCGTTTGTTTAATGCGGAAAAAGACACGACATTCAATAAGGAGAGAGGTGTAGAACTTCGGGATGATAGTGTTTTAGTATATACTATTAAAGGATTGGAACCCAATACGGAGTATTTTGTAGAAGCCTATGTGAAGAATAAATTTGGAACATTCAGTTCTGATGGTAAAGTAAAATTTACAACAAAAGACGGCCTTCCTAAATTAGGCAGTATTAGTATCAAGGGAGAAGCTGCATATGATTATGTAGATTTAAGAGCACAACTGATTAGTGAAGGTGATTCTGCTGTTAAAGAGTTCGGTTTCTGCTGGGGAACAGATATTAAAACGCCAGGAAGACCGAATATTGAGGAAGATAGTACAGTTCAAGCCCTTTCCTTGGGGGATGATAACTTCTTTGAAGCTCGGATAGAGAACTTGAAAGCGGCAACAAATTACTATGTTATTGCTTATGCAACAAATGCTTTCGGAACACGATACAGTAATGATACGATCAGAGTTGTAACGAAGAGAGATCTCCCGACTATATTTCTCAATGACCCTTCAACTTATGTTATAGATACAGGAGTTGTTACTATTGGTGGAGAATTGCAAAGTGAAGGGAAAACACCTGTGACTAAATTAGCTATTTATTATTCTTCTACCTCTGCCCCTGGTCCGAAAAATTATGAAGGGAAAAAAGAGTTTACCACTGCTGATCTTGATGAAGATAAGAAATTTAATATTTCTATTGAAGGAATAAAGGGAGGTAAGAATTATTATCTCAGGGCATATGCAACCAACGAATCAGGTGATACCCCAAGTAATGAGGTCAAGTTTACTACTCCTTCAATATTTGGAAATGATCTGGCTACTTTCCCAGGAACCGGACGTGTTGAGTTTGCTACATTCTGTGCGAATAATCAGATATATGTTTTGGGAGGATCTTCTGGTACCGGGTATGTTAAAGATCTTTACGGTTATAGTCCGAGTGAAAATAAATGGGCCGCTTTGGCTTCTTATAAAGAGAGTGCGTATGGTGTTTCAGTCTGTACACAGGATGATAATGTTTACGCTGTAGCTGGTATTACAAGTGCCAGGTGGTATACTGAATTGTATACTTATAGTAGTAATACTTGGACTCAGTTTGCTTCATTGGAAAGTGATAAGAAGATGGAATGTATCTTTCCGACAAGTTTTGTTTATAAAGATTCAATCATCTTAATCGGAGGAGAAAGTCTTGGTGAAAGCAATCTGGCTGTGCGGGATACCATATATCGGTATGATATGATCAATCAGGAATGGGCCGGTTGTGGAAATTTCCCGGTTTCTATAAAGGCTGGCGTTTCTATTACTTCTGGTGATAGTGTATTCGTCGGACTCGGCAATAAACCGGAAGATGGTCCGGATGAACGGGGATTGTGGATTAATACTTCTGGTAATTGGAGTAACTGGACTCGGTTAACAGAGACTCCGCCTGAGATGAAAAATGTTTGTTCAGGTGTTTTGTTCAAAGATTGCTTATACTATATAGACAATGGTGGTGTTATTTGGCGTTTTAATTTGACAACGAAGGACTGGTCCAAAATGTCCAGTTTCCCTAAAAAGTTGACTAATACGCCTGTCGATTATAGGATATTCTTGTTGAATGATACCATATACATTTTCTTAATCAATTATTATTCTTCTTATTTGAAAACGTACGATCCTTTATGGGATGTACCGCAAAAATAGAATCGACATGAACAGGACTGACATCTTAAACCAGATACAAAAAAACGTAGAACGTTTGTCGGCTTCCGATCTGCCGGAGTATAAATATATTCCGTTGCATCAGAAGCCATCACCTTCAGTTCTTTCGCTTCGGGAAGTTATGTTGTTGCTTCGGAAAGTTATCTTTCCGGGGTTCTTCGGTTCCGAGCAGGAGGCACAGGTTGATTCTATTCAATATTATACAGGGGTATATCTGGAACAAATTTATGATTTGCTCCACGAACAGATATATAATGGTTTGTGCTTTGAAGTAGACCGTTGCTGCGATTCAAAGGACCGGGCATCCCGGATTGCGATAGACTTTATAAATAAGATACCTCATATTAAATATCTGCTTTCAACAGATGTCAAAGCTATTCTGGATGGTGACCCGGCAGCAAAGAGCCTTAGCGAAATAATCTTCTGTTATCCGGCTGTACATGCTATTCTTCATCAACGGGTTGCCCATGAATTATTAAAGCTAGGTGTCCCTGTGTTGCCCCGTATTATCACGGAGATGGCCCATTCCGAGACTGGTATCGATATTCATCCGGGGGCGCAGATTGGAGAATATTTCAGTATAGATCACGGTACCGGTATCGTGGTGGGACAAACAGCCATTATAGGTAATCACGTCCGTTTGTACCAGGGAGTTACTCTGGGAGCTAAAAACTTTACACTGGATGAAGAAGGATTACCTATCGACGTTCCCCGCCACCCGATCATTGAAGATTATGTGACTATTTACTCCAATGCATCTATCCTGGGACGTATTACGATTGGAAAAGGTTCAGTGATAGGCGGTAACATTTGGCTAACCCACAGTGTGCCGCCAAACTCCAAAGTCCTTCAAACCCGAGCGGTGGAAGACAAGTAAATCTTTTTTATTTTTAGGATAAAACACAGTCGTAATTTAAACAGAAATACGTATGTTTGCGTCATACCCATGTGGTAATAATGCCTTAAATGTGTACGATGATGAACAAAGTAAAAACGTTAGATGACCTTCGGAAGATGCGCGAATCTTTACGCGCTTCCCTTGATTTACGCGAGAAAAGTAACAATCCCGAGCAAATGGTTCAGATAAAGGTTGCCATGGCAACCTGCGGCATTGCAGCCGGAGCCAAAGAAGTTATGAGTTATTTTATTGAAGCTCTCGACCGGGAACGTGTAGATGCCCTGGTCACTCAAACCGGGTGTATGGGCTATTGCTATGCAGAACCGACAGTGGAGATTACTGTTCCCGGCAAAGAACCGATCGTATTTGGCCGTGTCAACAAAGCCAAAGTTGACGAGATTATAACCTGTTATATCAAACAGGGAATTTTGCTGGATGACATCATACCGGTCAACTATAACGCGGTCGGACCTGAATAACAAACCAATACAAATACTTACATAATGGCACAATATAGCAACTATATTCTGGTGTGCGGCGGTACAGGCTGCCGTGCATCACAAAGCGAACTCATACTTCAAAATCTGAAAGAGGCTGTCAGGGAGAACGGATTGCAGGAGAGTGTGCAGGTAATCCGTACCGGTTGTTTCGGCTTTTGCGAGAAAGGTCCGGTAGTGAAACTGATTCCGGATAATACATTTTATGTGGAGGTTACTCCCGAAGATGCAAACGATATTGTAAACGAACATCTGATAAAAGGACGTAAAGTAGAGCGGCTGCTTTATGTAAACCCCGAAACGAACGAACAGATACTCGACTCCAAACACATCAACTTCTATAAAAAACAATTGCGCATAGCCTTGCGTAACTGTGGTTTTATCAATCCCGAAAACATAGATGAATACATTGCCCGCGACGGTTATATAGCTTTAGGAAAAGCTCTGACCGAGATGACGCCCGATGAAGTGATTAAAGAGATTCTGGATAGCGGATTGCGGGGCCGAGGCGGCGGTGGTTTCCCTACCGGACTCAAATGGCAGATTACCCGCAAGGTGCAGGCTCCGCAGAAATATGTAGTCTGCAACGCCGATGAAGGCGACCCGGGAGCGTTCATGGACCGTTCTATCCTGGAAGGCGACCCGCATTCCATTGTGGAAGCGATGGCTATCAACGGATACTGTACCGGTGCCAGTAAAGGACTTGTCTATATCCGGGCCGAATATCCGCTGGCCGTAGAACGTTTAAAGATAGCGATACAACAAGCAAAGGAATATGGCTTCTTAGGAGAAAACATATTTGGTACTGACTTCTCTTTCGATATCCAGATACGTTATGGTGCCGGTGCTTTTGTTTGCGGAGAAGAAACAGCCCTGATACATAGTATGGAAGGGTTACGCGGTGAAGCTACAGTTAAACCGCCATTCCCCAGTGAACATGGATATAAAGGTTGTCCGACTAATGTAAATAATGTGGAGACCTACGCCAATATCCCCGTTATCCTGCTGAAAGGAGCCGGATGGTTCAGCAGTATAGGAACGGAGAAGAGTAAAGGAACCAAGGTCTTTGCCCTAGCGGGAAAAGTAAACAACGTCGGTCTGATTGAAGTCCCGATGGGAACGACGCTTCGTGAGGTGATATTCGGTATCGGCGGGGGAATAAAAGACGGAAAGAAATTTAAAGCCGTACAGACCGGAGGCCCTTCC
Organism: Parabacteroides sp. AF17-3; assembly: GCF_003635445.1. Taxonomy (NCBI): domain Bacteria; kingdom Pseudomonadati; phylum Bacteroidota; class Bacteroidia; order Bacteroidales; family Tannerellaceae; genus Parabacteroides; species Parabacteroides sp. AF17-3. The sequence continues at coordinate 265,653 of NZ_QTMM01000005.1, forward strand.
GGCGGATGTCTTACAGAAAAGCATCTGGACTTGCCAATCGACTACGACAACCTGATAGCGGCCGGTTCCATGATGGGGTCGGGCGGTATGATTGTGATGGATGAAGACGATTGTATGGTGGCGATGGCTAAGTTCTATCTGGATTTCACCGTTGAAGAATCCTGCGGCAAATGCGCCCCTTGCCGGATTGGAAACAAACGGCTGCATGAGATACTCCAAAAGATTACATCGGGCAGAGGAACTATCGAAGACCTCGATAAGCTGCATAACCTAGCCATGGTTATAAAGGATACCGCTCTCTGCGGACTGGGACAGACCTCTCCGAACCCTGTCCTTTCCACCATGGATAACTTCTATGACGAATACCTGGCACATGTCGATGAACAACGTTGTCCTTCCCACCAGTGCCGCGAACTTACCCAGTACTTTATCAATCCGGAGAAATGCAAAGGCTGTACGATGTGTGCCCGAATCTGTCCGGTACATGCCATTACCGGCAGCCGGAAGGTTCCCCATACTATCGACTCGGATGTTTGTATCCGTTGCGGATCATGTATAGAGAAATGTAAGTTCGACGCTATTTACGTACATTAAATAGTTGACAGTGAATAATTGACAGTTGACAGAAAAGATATGGAAAACATAAAACTAACAATAGATAACAGAGAAGTGGAAGTCCCGAAAGGTACTACCATCCTCGACGCAGCAAAGAGCATGGGAATCCGTATCCCGACACTTTGCCATATGAAACTCGAAGATTTGCATTACGAGAACAATCCCGGCGCCTGCCGTATCTGTGTAGTGGAAATTGAAGGCCGCCGTAACCTGGCTCCGTCTTGTAAGATGGAATGTACGGAAGGAATGGTTGTAAGGACCCATACTCCCCGGGTAATGAATGCCCGGAAGACAGTGATGGAACTGATTCTGTCCAACCATCCGGCCGGTTGCCTTACCTGTAGCAGCAACGGATATTGCGAACTGCAAACAATAGCCCACGACTTGGGTATCCGTGAAATACGGTATCAAGGAGAACAATCCACCTTTGAGATAGATCGTTCTCCTTCCATCGTCCGTAACATGAATAAATGTATCATGTGCCGCCGTTGCGAAACGATGTGTAACAATATTCAGACAGTAGGAGCATTGACGGCCGTCAACCGTGGTTTCAACGCAGCCGTGTCTACAGCCTTTGAGCGTGATATCGCCGGAAGTACCTGTTCTTATTGCGGACAATGTGTTTCCGTCTGTCCGGTAAATGCCCTGAGCGGCCGTAATACCCAGCAGCCAGTATTGGATGCATTAGCTAATCCGGCTAAGATTGTGATAGCCCAGACTGCTCCGGCTGTACGCACCGCCCTCGGACGTGACTTCGGCTGTGAGCCGGGCACATTGGTTACCGGAAAGATGGTATCGGCTCTTCGCCAGTTAGGTTTTGACTATGTCTTTGATACTGACTTTGCAGCCGACCTGACCATTATGGAAGAGGGAACGGAACTTCTTCAGCGTCTCAGCAAATATCTTTCAGGGGATGAAGAAGTGAAAATACCGATGATGACCAGTTGCTGTCCCGGTTGGGTCAGCTTTGTCGAGCAGCACTTCCCGGAGTTGCGCGAACATCTGTCTACAGCCAAAAGCCCGCAACAGATGTTCGGAGCCATAGCCAAAAGTTATTTTGCAGAAAAGCTGGGAGTAGACCGTAAAGATATAGTTGTTGTCTCCATCATGCCTTGCCTGGCAAAGAAATATGAAGCCAGCCGTCCGGAGTTTGCCGTAGAAGGAAATCCGGATGTAGATATCTCCATCTATACCCGTGAACTGGCCCGTCTGATTCGTTATGCCAATATAAACTTCAACGAACTTCCCGACAGCGACTTCGACCATCCTCTCGGTGAATCGACCGGTGCCGGAGTTATCTTCGGAACTACCGGGGGAGTTATAGAAGCCGCCTGCCGTACAGCTTATGAACTGTATACGAAGAAGCCGCTCGAACGAATCGAGTTTAAGGAATTGCGCGGACTGGAAGGTATCCGTAGCGGAACGATTAACTTTGACGGCGTTCCCGTGAAGATAGGTATCGCCCACGGTCTCGGTAATGCCCGTAAACTGGTTGAAGAAGTAAAAAGCGGAAAGTCTCCTTATCATGTTATCGAGATAATGGCCTGCCCCGGTGGTTGCATCGGAGGTGGCGGCCAACCGTTCCATCAGGGAAGGATGGATGTTTTGCGTAAACGTGCCGCCGCCCTTTACAGCGAAGACGAAAGCAAGCCGCTCCGCAAAAGCCATGAGAATCCGTATATTCAGCAGTTATATAAAGAATACCTGGGCGAACCCTGCGGACCAAAGGCGCATGAATTACTGCATACTCATTACTTCGACCGCAAAGAAGTAGTCAATATGTTTTTGGAAACCGATAAAGACGAATAAGCCATGGAAAAGATACATTTGCCCCAACCGAAAGTAAACGAACTGCATGCCATCTGCAAAGAGCATGACAACGACCCCGGCGAGCTAATCAATATTCTGCACGCAGCACAGGAAATCTTCGGTTACCTTCCCCGCGAAGTGCAGGAAATGGTAGCGGCCGAATTGCATATTCCCGTATCCCGTGTGTATGGTGTAGTCACCTTTTATTCGTTCTTTACCATGACTCCGAAAGGGAAATACCCGATTTCCGTCTGTTTGGGAACCGCCTGTTATGTGCGGGGAGCCGAGAAAGTACTGGACGAATTTCAGCGTCAACTGGAAATCAAGATAGGAGAGACCACCCCCGACGGTCTGTTTTCTCTGGACTGCCTGCGTTGTGTCGGGGCTTGCGGACTGGCTCCCGTAGTGACAATAGGAGGTAAAGTCTACGGAAGAATTACACCGGAAAAGGTACGGGATATCCTGTCGGAATACTATATCCGCGAAGAATAAGAGTTTTTCGTTTAAAAGCCTTTGCTGGTTCACTTGTATGCATGAGCGCTTTATTATCAACAGATGGCAAGGCAGAAGTAGTTGTAGGAATAAGCCTTCACCGGATGACAGATGACAGACGATATTGCAAATAGAACTTTTATTTGCAATGCTGTAAGTGATTTATAGACAGTTGTATACAAGTGAATATGACAGATGGCAGATAAAATCCGGAAACTTTTGTGTAGAGAGAAATTTTTACTTATATAAAAGGGAAATGAGTAGTTAACAACTAGCTCGTTTCCCTTTATTTTTTATCTCAAAGAAGCATAGAAACTAATTGAAAAGTAGTAACAACGTAAAATTACCCTGTACACCTTACCCCGGTAGGCTGTACAGGGTAGTTAGCCAGGGTGTACACCATAATCGATTATCCTGTACACCCTGGTATTAGTGAGTCCTGACCTTTATATTAGTTTGTCCAGACCTATGCCTTAGAAGTTAGGGACTTTTCGTTTAAAAACGGCTGATGGAACCGCCACCTCCCGAGCGTCCTCCGCCCCAGGAACCGCCACCACCACCGCCAAAGCCACCGAAACCACCTCCGAAGCCTCCGCCTCGTCCGCCACCACCAATAATGATAGGACCAGTGCTACGTCTTAGCCGGCTGATGTTCCGGTTTTTCTTTTCGGTATAACCGCAATTCTTGCAACGGTACGTATCTTCTGCCAGTCCTTCCGACTGGTAAGTAGCCCGCTGTATAACTTGTTGGCCGACATATACCAACGTCTTTTGTCCGCAACGGGGGCAGATACGGGGACGATATTTGAGGAAGGAGACAAGAATAAAGATTCCGGCAGGAAATACAATCATCATAATCATGAATAACCACAGGAAAAGATTATCGTCTTCCGACTGCCTGCTAGTGTTTCCTCCCGTCATGGCGGCACGCTCATAATCGCTTGCCATCAGGTATTGCTTTACGGCAGCTACGCCTTTCAACATACCGGCGCTATACTCACCCGCTTTCAGGTCCGGAATCATATATCTCTGTTGCAGACGATAGCAGATTGCATCCGGGAGCACTCCTTCTATGCCGTAACCCGTCTCGAAAACGACGGAGCGTTGCGTAGGTTCGGTAACAAGTTGTATCAGGAGTCCGTTGTCTTTGTCCTTTTTTCCCAATCCCCAATGTTGGAACAGGTCGGTGGCAAACATACGGGCATCGTTATCGCCGATACTTTCAACGGCAACGACGGCAACTTCTATTCCCAGGCTGTCTTCTACAATCTGCAACAGGCGGTTGATGCGGTCGACATCCTGAGGCTGTATGATTCCGTCGGGGTTGCTCACGTGATTATTCCGGTCGGAAAGACGTACGTTAGGTATCGTTTCGACTGTATAATTTTTTGCTGCAGAAAGCTGTAACGGGAAAAGGGATACGAGCAGCAAGACTGCCAGCCATAGAACCGGCAGACGTTTACCCGTTAGTATTCTATTCAGATTTCTCATCCTTTACCTGAACTTATCGGATTAGAATTCAACTTTCGGAGCTTTCTCCGCACCGCTCTCCGCACTGAAATAGGCTTTCGGCTGGAAACCGAACATACCGGCCAGGATATTGGTCGGGAAACTGCGGATATAGGTATTATAAGACTGCGCCGTTTCGTTGAAACGCTTGCGTTCTACCGAGATACGGTTTTCTGTGCCTTCCAGCTGTGCCTGCAATTCGGAGAAGTTCTGATTGGCTTTCAGGTCCGGATAACGTTCGATAACGAGCATCAGGCGGGAGAGGGCACTGCTCAGTTCCCCTTGCGCAGCCTGGAATTTCTTCATCGACTCTTCGTTCAGGTTGGATGGGTCGATGGTTGTTTTGGTCGCCTCGGCGCGGGCGCTTACCACACCTTCCAGAGTCTCCTTTTCATGCGTTGCATATCCCTTGACTGTATTTACCAGGTTAGGAATAAGGTCCATACGGCGCTGGTATTGGTTCTCCACCTGGCTCCAGGCAGTTTTTACTCCTTCATCTTGTGTAACCATTGTGTTGTAAGTGCCTTTTACCCAGGAGTAACCGGCAAATAAAAGTACCACGATAATGGCAATTGTGATCCACAAAGCTTTGTTCTTAAACATTTTCTTTTTGCTTTAATTGTTATACATAGTGTTGCAAAGCTATATAAAAAACAGGAGAGGAGAAGAAACTGTTTTGCACAATTATCGTTTAGGACGAAATTTATCCGTATTGTACCAATGGGAGAATCATTGCAGACAAAATAATATAGACACAGCCTATCTCGCCATAAATAAAACTTATCAATCTTGTGAAGATATCTTAATAAATATATCTACTTTTGCAGGAAACAAATCTCAAACAACCAATAATTATGCGTAACACTAGTTTTAGTAAGATGGCGGTACTTCCTGCCGGACTGCTTACGTTGGCTTTGACAATGCCTTCGTGCTCATCCAATGAGTACAAGAAACATGAGGGCGACAAGGCAAAACAGGTAGCTTCGATTATCCGTAACAACGGATGTATGGAATGTCACTCGGCCACCGCAAATGTTCCTTTTTATGGAAAGTTGCCGGTTATCGGTCCGGTTGTGCAGGCTGATATGAAAGAAGGTACACATTATCTGGACCTTACAGCGATGTTAACAGCACTGGATAACGGACAGCCTGTGTCGGAAGTCGATTTGGCGAAAGTGGAGAACACTGCCCTGAGCGGTTCGATGCCCCCAGCCAAATATTACACAGTGCACTGGGGAACCAGCCTGAATGACGACGAAAAAGCGGTCATTATCGCTTGGGCGAAAGATGTCCGTAAGAACAATTATGTATCGCCTACCGTAGCAGAAGAGTTTGCCAATGAACCGGTTCAACCGTTGATGGCTGCTATCCCGACCGATTCGGCTAAGGTTGCTTTAGGATTTGATTTGTATCACGACACACGCCTGTCGGGTGATAACACGGTTTCGTGTGCCACTTGTCACGGATTGAATACGGCCGGAGTAGACCGCAAGCAGTTCTCGGAAGGTATCCATGGCCAGTTCGGCGGAGTGAATGCACCGACCGTTTATAATGCGGCACTCAACTTCGTGCAGTTCTGGGACGGACGCGCTGCCGACCTGAAAGAGCAGGCTGCCGGACCTCCTTTGAACCCGGTGGAAATGGGTAGCGCTTCATTCGACGAAATCTGTGCCAAGCTGGCTGAAGACAAGGAGTTGAGCAAACGCTTCCTTGAAGTATTCCCTGAAGGATTTACGCAGTCGACGGTAACGGAGGCTATCGCTGAGTTTGAAAAGACGTTGCTTACACCGAGCCGTTTCGACAAATACCTGCAAGGAGACAAGAATGCCCTAACAGCCGAGGAACTGGAAGGTTACCAGTTGTTTAAAGACAATAAGTGCGCGACTTGCCACGTCGGTATGAACTTGGGCGGACAGTCGTATGAATATATGGGTATCAAGGATAATTATTTCGATTACCGCGGCACTGGCTTGACGGATGGTGACAACGGACGCTGGGCAGTAACCAAGAACGAGGCTGACCGTCATAAATTCAAGACACCTACACTGCGTAATGTAATGCTAACAACGCCTTATATGCACGACGGTTCGATAACCACAATAGAGGATGCTATCCAGGTGATGCATGAGTTCCAGATTGGAAAACGTATCTCGGATGCCGAAACGGCGAAGATTGTGGCGTTCCTCGGTACGTTGACCGGCGAGTATAACGGAGAGTTGCTTCAATAATACAAATTAGTTATATAATGCACATGCCCTTCCGCTTGTTCCATATCGTTCTTCTGCTGATTGCTTTGCAAAGCACAGGGGGCGTATGGGGACAGGAGGAGGGGCTTGCTTCTTATTACCATGAACGTTTTCACGGTCGGAAATCTTCGAGCGGCCGTATCCATGATAAGGACGAGATGGTTGCCGCCCACCGCACTCATCCTTTCGGTACTTATCTGCGTGTCACTAACCTTGAGAATATGAAAAGCGTGATAGTCTGCGTCACCGACCGCGGTCCACACCGTAAGGGGCGGATTATCGACGTATCCTCGGGCGCTGCAAAGCTACTGGGATTTAAGAAGAAAGGGCTTGCCCGTGTACGGGTGGAAGAAGTCCCCGGCCCTATAGATTTGCGCTGGCTGGAACTTATCTATCCTAAATTTCCTCCGACACTTACCACGGAGGATATGATGCCTAAACCTCCATACCGCATGATAATAAATGATTGAAGCGGTTCTAATCAAATTCTAATTTCAACTAAGAGGATTCTAATCGGATACGTAGGGACGTAAAATGCCCCGCCCTATACCTTTGCGCTCAAAAAAAAGAGATGCACATGGGTAAACGATTCATTCTTTTATTACTTGTCTTACCGGTATTCTGCTATGTCACCAGGGCAGAAGGCCAATCCGTCAAACTTACTTTACAGGAAGCTGGGCAGCGCTTTGCCACCTGCAATCTCGAACTGATTGCGGAGCGTTATAATATCGACATTGCCGAGGCTGGAGTTATCCAGGCCAGGTTGTTTGAAAACCCGGTCATTTCGCTGGAACAGAATGTTTACAACCGTCTGAACGGGAAGTATTTCGACGTCGGGAAGGAAGGCGAAGCTGTGATAGAGATTGAACAGCTAATCTATATTGCAGGACAACGCAACAAGCGGGTGCGGGTAGAGAAGCTAAATAAGGAGATGGCGGTCTACCAGTTTGAAGAGGTGTTGCGCACGTTGCGTAGCGAGTTGAACAGCAAATTCATTGAGATTTATTATACCCGGAAATCACTCTCGGTCTATGACAAGGAGATAGATTACCTGGAACGACTGCTGGAAGCGATGAAGGAGCAGAATGAGAAAGGAAATATCTCCCTGCTCGAAAAGTCGAGGATACAGGCACTTTTGCTTTCTCTGCAACAGGAGAGGAATGATGCGTTGAACCGGCTTATCGCCTTGCAAGGGGATATGCGGTTGCTGCTGGGGTTGGAGGCAGACGAGACGTTTGAGCCGGTCTTCGATGCGTCGGTACTGAAACAGATGGATACCGGGGCAGTCCCTTTTGCGGAACTGTCGGAGCGGCTTGCCGGGCGACCGGATATGAAGATGGCGCGGACGAATATACAGGTGTCACGTGCCAATGTGAGCTTACAAAAGTCGCTGGCCTTTCCCGAAGTAAGCCTGAAAGGGTCTTATGACAGGGCGGGTAACTTCTGTGATAATTACTTTGCCGTAGGACTGAGCATCTCGGTTCCTGTCTTCAACCGCAATCAGGGGAATATCAAATCTGCCCGCCTTGCCGTACTGCAAAACACGAATCGGGAAGAACTTGCCCGCCGGCAGGCGGAAACGGAGCTTTTCACCAGCTATGCACGACTGGAGAAGGCGGTCAAACTGTATCGTTCTTCCAACTTTGAACTGGAACGCGACTTCGGGACTATCATCGAGGGGGTAAACAGCAACTACCAAAAGCGTAATATCAGCCTGCTGGAGTTTATCGACTATTACCAGGCGTATAAAGAAACCTGCCTGCAACTTTACCAGACGGAGAAAGATGTGTTCCTCGCCATGGAGGAAGTCAATACCGTGACGGGCAGCGACGTGTTCAGCTATTAATGACTAATGAATATTGAATATAAGGATATGAGAAATAGAATGAAAAAGAATTGTATTGTATGGATGCTGTTGTTGCCGTTACTGATAGGGTGCGGTAGGAAAACAGGCGGGCAGGAGGAAGCGCCGGCACCTTTGATGTTGACCGACAGTTTGCAGAAAGTGGTTTCGGTCGAGACTGTGCATGAGATGCCCCTGAGCAATGAGTTGCTGTTGAATGGGCGTGTCGGTTTCAATCCGGAACAACTGGCGCGTGTCTATCCCATCTTCGGAGGAAATATCACGGAGGTGAATGTCGAGATGGGCGACTATGTAAAGAAAGGAGATATACTCGCCATTATCCATAGCAGCGAAGTGGCTGATTACGAGAAGCAGCGCAAGGAGGCGGGGCAGCAGATTATACTTGCCGACCGCAATCTGGAAGCTACACGGGATATGTTCAACAGCGGAATGGCTTCCGAACGTGATGTCCTTCAGGCAGAGCAGGAAGCGGTAAATGCCCGGGCCGAGCAGAAGCGGATTGACGAAGTGTATGCCATCTACCATATTACGGGTAATTCTACTTACGAGATACAATCGCCTGTCTCCGGTTTCGTTATCGGGAAGAATGTAAGCCGCAATATGCAGATACGTTCAGACCAGACGGAGGAGTTGTTCACGATTTCGGGATTGGATAACGTCTGGGTGATGGCCGATGTTTACGAGAGCGATATCAGCAGGGTTGGCGAAGGAGCGGCAGTCCGCATAACGACACTGGCTTACCGGGACAGGGAGTTTACCGGAACGGTTGACAAGGTCTATAATATGCTGGATAGCGAGAGCAAAACAATGAGCATACGGGTTAAGTTGAAGAATGAAGATTACCTGCTGAAACCTGGCATGTTCACCAATGTCTATGTGCAGACTGATGCGAACGGGAAGGTGATGCCCCGTGTGGAGGCCCGTGCCGTCATATTTGAGAACGGTCGTCATTTTGTTGTGGGGATAGGCAGCGACAATGTGTTGCAGACTCGTGAAGTGACGGTATTCAAACAGACCGATAAGTACTGTTTCCTGGAAACCGGGCTGAAAGAGGGCGACCGGATTATCGACCGGAATGCTCTTTTGGTTTATAACGCTTTAAAGTAAACGAGGAACGATGCATACATTTATAGATAACATAATAGCTTTCTCGCTGAAGAATAAGTTCTTTATCTTTTTCTGTACCGCCATAGCCGTGATAGCGGGAGCGGTGAGCTTTATCCATACGCCTGTCGACGCCTTTCCCGATGTGACGAATACGAAGGTGACAATCATTACCCAATGGCCGGGACGCAGTGCGGAAGAGATAGAGAAGTTTATCACTATCCCCATCGAAATAGCGATGAATCCGGTACAAAAGAAAACGGATATCCGCAGCACGACGCTGTTCGGCCTCTCGGTCATCAATGTGATGTTCGACGATGACGCGGATGACTTCTATGCCCGCCAGCAAGTATATAACCTGTTGAACGATGCCGACCTGCCGGAGGGGGTTACGCCGGAGGTACAGCCTCAGTACGGACCGACGGGGGAGATTTTCCGTTATACGCTGCGGAGCGACAAACGGACAGTGCGCGAACTGAAGACGTTCCAGGACTGGGTAATCGAGCGTAAGCTGCGGGCAGTACCGGGAGTGGCGGATATCGTCAGCTTCGGTGGCGAGGTGAAGACGTTTGAAGTGAGTGTTAACCCGAACCAGCTAATTAACTATAACGTGACGTCTCTGGAACTGTTCGACGCGATTGCAAAGAGTAATATTAATGTAGGGGGCGATGTGATAACCAAAAGTTCGCAGGCTTATGTGGTACGCGGCATCGGACTGATCAACGATACGAAGGAGATTGAGAATATCGTCGTCAAGAACATCAACGGCACGCCTATCCTGGTGAAACATCTGGCAAACGTCCACGAATCGAGTTTGCCCCGGTTGGGACAGGTGGGACGCATGGAAGAAGACGATGTCGTGCAGGGAATTGTTGTCATGCGGAAAGGAGAGAATCCGGGCGAAGTGATTGCCGCCCTGAAAGAAAAGATAGCGGACATACAGGAAAATGCGTTGCCGGAAGATGTGCGGATTGTGTCCTTCTACGACCGCGAGGACCTGGTAGACCTGGCGGTACGGACGGTGACGCATAACCTGGCCGAAGGTATTTTGCTGGTAACTTTCATTGTGTTGATTTTTATGGCAGACTGGCGTACAACGGTGATTGTATCCATTATTATCCCGTTGGCGCTGCTCTTCGCCTTTATCTGTCTCCGGGCGATGGGAATGAGTGCAAACCTGCTTTCGATGGGGGCGATCGACTTCGGTATCATTATCGACGGGGCGGTCGTGATGGTGGAAGGGTTGTTTGTGGCTCTCGACCGGAAGGCGCGTGAGGTGGGAATGCCTGCCTTCAATGTGATGAGCAAGATGGGACTGATTCGCCAGACGGCCAAAGACAGGGCGAAGGCGGTGTTCTTCTCCAAGCTAATCATTATTACGGCACTGGTTCCGATATTCGCTTTTCAGAAGGTGGAAGGGAAGATGTTCAGTCCGCTGGCATATACGCTCGGGTTTGCCTTGTTGGGGGCTTTGATATTTACGTTGACATTAGTCCCGGTGCTTTCTTCGATGCTGTTGAAAAGGAATGTGCGTGAAAGGCATAATCCGTTTCTGGCGTGGATAAACCGGGTATCCGTTTCTATATTTGACCGTTGCCATGCACATAAGAAGACTACTATCGGCATTGCCTCGCTGGTGGCTGCCGTTGGTTTGTGGTGTTTTACTTTGCTGGGGACTGAGTTTCTTCCGCAGCTGAACGAAGGTTCTATTTATATCCGTGCCACCTTGCCGCAGAGTATTTCCCTGGATGAGTCCGTTAAGCTGGCAAACCGGATGCGCTGCGAACTGGCGTCGTATCCCGAAGTACGGCAGGTGCTTTCGCAAACGGGCCGTCCCAACGACGGAACGGATGCGACAGGCTTCTACAATATCGAGTTTCATGTAGACATTTATCCTGAAAAGGAGTGGACCAGCAAATTGACTAAGGCGGGATTGATTGAGAAGATGGAGGACGACCTCGCTATCTATCCGGGCGTAGACTTCAACTTCTCCCAACCTATCACCGATAATGTGGAAGAAGCTGCCAGTGGCGTGAAAGGTTCGATTGCAGTGAAAGTGTTCGGTAAAGACTTGTACGAGTCGGAAAAGAAAGCCGTCGAAGTCTTTAAAGTCCTGGAAACCGTCGAAGGCATCGAAGACCTGGGAGTCATACGCAATATCGGGCAACCGGAACTGCGTATCGAACTCGACGAATCGCGTCTGGCCCGTTACGGAGTGGCAAAAGAAGATGTGCAGTCCATTATCGAGATGGCGATAGGGGGCAAGAGCGCCTCGTTGCTTTACGAAGACGAACGGAAATTTAATATCATGGTGCGCTACGAATCAGCCTTCCGCCGGAGCGAGGACGAGATAGGAAAAATATTGGTTCCGGCCCGCGACGGGACGATGGTGCCCATCAAAGAGTTAGCCGACATCCATACGATAACCGGCCCGCTGATTATCTATCGCGATAACCATGCCCGTTTCTGTGCCGTTAAATTCTCCGTCCGTGGCCGCGATATGGGTACGGCAGTAGCCGAAGCACAGCAAAAAGTCGACTGGCAGGTGAAGCTACCGGAAGGTTATACCCTGAAATGGACGGGGGATTTTGAGAACCAGCAGCGTGCTACGAAACGACTGGCACAGGTGGTTCCGGTGAGTATTGCCATCATCTTCGTTATCCTGTTCGTGCTGTTCGGCAATGCCCGCGATGCCGGATTAGTGCTGTTGAATGTACCCTATGCGGCTGTGGGAGGGATTGTCGCTCTCCTGCTTACCCGCTTCAACTTTTCGATTTCGGCAGGTATCGGTTTTATTGCACTGTTTGGTATCTGTATCCAGAACGGGGTTATCATGATTTCCGATATAAAAGGTAACTTGAAAAATCGTACACCTTTGCCGTTGGCTGTAAAACAAAGTGTGAAAGACCGTGTCCGCTCCGTGCTCATGACGGCTTCGATGGCAGCTATCGGACTGATGCCTGCCGCCCTCAGCCACGGTATCGGCTCGGAAAGCCAACGCCCGTTAGCCATCGTCATCATCGGCGGACTGATAGGGGCTACTTTCTTCACGCTCTTTGTCTTCCCGCTTATGGTGGAAGCCTTTTACAGCCGGATGCTGTATGATAAAGATGGAAAGTTACTACAGCGTAGATTGTAAATCGTATATTTGTAATCTGAACGACATAAATGGCAAATCAGATGGCTAAGATATTATTGGTAGAAGATGAAGTGAATATCGCCTCTTTCATAGAGAGGGGGTTGCAGGAGTTCGGTCATGAAGTAAGCGTGGCTTATGACGGTATGGCGGGTTGGGAGTTGTTGCAGAAAGAGAACTTCCAGCTTTTGATACTGGATATAATCATGCCCCGGATGAACGGGTTGCAATTGTGCCGTCAATACCGTCAGTTGTACGGATACCAGTCGCCTGTGGTTATGTTGACGGCGTTGGGTACGACAGACGATATTGTTAACGGTCTCGATGCCGGTGCAGACGATTACCTGGTCAAACCTTTTAGCTTTCAGGAACTGGAAGCACGTATCAAAGCTCTTCTGCGGCGGATTGGAACGGAGACTGCCACGGCTTCCTTGCGCTGTGGCGACCTGAGTCTCGACCCGACCAGCCACCGGGCGTTTCGTAACGGTACGCCGATAGACCTCACGGTCAAGGAATACCGCTTGCTGGAATATTTCATACTGAATCAGGGTACGGCCTTGAATCGCCTCACCCTTTTGAAGCATGTATGGGATAAAGATTTCGATACTAATACAAATGTAGTCGATGTCTATGTGAATTACCTTCGCAGTAAGATAGACAAGGACTTCGACCATAAGCTGATTCGTACCGTTGTAGGTATCGGTTATATGATGGAAGCATGAAAACAGGGAATAAGATAGCCTTCTTCTATACGGCGATGACGGTGGGTATCATTGCGCTTGTCACGGTTGCCTTTTATTTTATTGCGACAAACTATATCAGCCGCCTCTATTATTCTTATCTGACGGAAAAGGCCTATGCAACAGCCGAAAAACATTGGGAGAAGGATGAAGTGGACGAGGAAAGTTATGCCCGGATACAAAAACGGTATGAAGAGACTTTACCCGTTGCCACCGAGATATTACTGAATGCGGACAGTGTGGCGGAGACGCATGTAACGTTGGTCCGTTATATGACGGAAAAAGAGATTGAACGGTTATATAAGGGCGAGGTAATCACTTTCCATGAAAAGGAGAAGGTGGGAGCAGCACTTTATTATCCGGATAACGAGGGTAATTTTATTGTCCTTGTTATCTCCAACAACCAGTATGGCGGAGATATCCAGCAGCGTATCGGTTGGTTGCTGCTGGCTTTGATTGTTATAAGTGCGGTACTGATTTATTTTGTCGGAAAGCTCTATGCAATCCGCATGGTCGACCGTATCGATGCTGCTTATCAAAGTGAGAAGGCGTTTATCAGTAATGCCTCGCATGAACTGAACAATCCGCTTACTGCTATACAGGGAGAGTGTGAGATTAGTTTGCTAAAGGAACGTACTCCGGCAGAATACCAGTCCGCATTGAAACGTATCGCTTCGGAAAATAAGCGTATCATACAATTGATGAAGCATTTACTCTTCCTCTCGCACGGGGATAAAGAGATACTTAAAAATGCGACCGAGACTATTATGCTGGCCGATTTCCTGATGCAGTTTGTCGGTAACCGTATCAAGTTCACGACAGATACTTTTGCCTTCTGCCTGACGGCAAACCCTCATTTATTAAAGATAGCCATCAGTAATATACTGAATAATGCCTGTAAATATTCAGGGGAAGAATCGGTCGAGATGCGTTTGATGGGGTCGGTCCTCGAAATAAAAGATACGGGAATTGGCATCCCGGTGGAAGAATTGGAGCGTGTCTACCAGCCTTTCTACCGTGCCTCCAATACCCGAGAGTTTTCCGGACATGGCATCGGGCTTAGTTTGTCATTGCGTATACTGACGACCTATGGGGCTAAAGTTACGATTGATTCGGAACTGAATAAAGGGACAAATGTTATCATAGACTTTGGATAATAAAGAAAAGGAGAATTAATTATGAATATATATGTATATATCACAGCGTTAGGGATGGTTCTCATTGGCCTGTATTTTGTTTGGCGGGAGAATAAAAGAGAGCGTAAAGCCGAACAAAAAAAGCAAGAGTGTAATAAGCAACAACCTGAAGAATAAGAAACGCGAAGAAAATAAAGACATTAAGAAGGCTATAGAGGCTTTTCATCCGGGCCGGCTAAGTAATATTTAGCCGGCCCTGTTATTTTCAGGTCTTCGGGACGTACTCCTTCCGCTTCTTCGGGAGTTATCAGTCCGCGGTCGATGAGACGATTTATAATTACGTTATAAAATTCAGTATAATATGGTTTTAACTGTAATCCGTCAAAGCAATACCGGACATGTTTCGGTTTGGGGATTATGCTGGCAAGGAAGATACATTCTCCCAAAATCAATGCCGAAGGTTCTTTAGCAAAGTAGAAATAATGCTTTTTCTCAACATTCGATATGTTTAATCTGTTTTAATAAAAAACAAATAATATGTCATACAAGATTGCATTTTTTGGAGCTAAACCATACGATATAGCTTCTTTCGATAAAGTAAATGAAAAGTATAATTACGATATCAAGTACTTTAAGGGGCACCTTAATCCGAATAACGTTGTCCTGACGCAGGGTGCCGATGCTGTCTGCATCTTTGTGAATGATACGGCCGATGCGGCTGTTATAGATGCGATGG
Organism: Parabacteroides sp. AF17-3; assembly: GCF_003635445.1. Taxonomy (NCBI): domain Bacteria; kingdom Pseudomonadati; phylum Bacteroidota; class Bacteroidia; order Bacteroidales; family Tannerellaceae; genus Parabacteroides; species Parabacteroides sp. AF17-3. The sequence goes on from NZ_QTMM01000005.1 coordinate 281,040, forward strand.
CCGATAATGGGGTCAAACTGTTGACTTTACGGTGTGCCGGTTTTAATAATGTAGACCTGGAAGCGGCTAAAGGTAAACTTCCGGTTGTCCGTGTGCCGGCTTATTCTCCTTACGCCGTAGCCGAATATTCGTTGGCTCTGATGCTTTCGTTAAACAGGAAAATCCATCGTGCTTATTGGCGGACACGTGATGGTAATTTCTCGTTGAACGGCTTGATGGGATTCGACATGCACGGCAAGACTGTCGGTATTATCGGTACCGGAAAGATTGCCAAGATATTGATACGGATATTGAAAGGACTGGGTATGCATATCCTTGCTTACGATGTTTATCCGGATTATAAATTCGCAGAAGAGGAAGGAATTACTTATACGACGCTGGATGAATTATATAAAAGTTCGGACATTATCTCGCTTCACTGCCCGCTGACGGAGCAGACCCGTTATATCATTAACGATGATTCAATCGCTAAGATGAAAGACGGCGTAATGATTATCAATACCGGCCGTGGGCAGTTAATTCATACGAATGCCCTGATTGAAGGATTGAAAGAAAAGAAGATTGCGGCAGCCGGACTGGATGTGTATGAAGAGGAAGGAGATTACTTCTATGAAGATAAATCCGACAAAATTATTGACGACGATGTGCTGGCGCGTCTATTGTCTTTCAATAATGTGATTGTCACCTCTCATCAAGCCTTCTTTACCAAGGAGGCAATGCATAATATTGCGGAAACGACCTTGCAGAACATCGAGGATTTCCGTCAAAACCGTCCTTTAGTGAACGAAGTTATTCTGTAAACAGACTATTTTTTTATCGCTGATTTATTATATTTTTGTGGCCATTGTCCGGTGTGAGCCAGGCAATGGCTTTTTAAATTTAATAATTATGATAATAGATAATCAGACAGGACTTGTATTGGAAGGCGGAGGGATGCGTGCCACGTTTACGGTCGGAGTATTGGACTGTTTTATGGACCACAATATCTGGTTCCCTTATACGATAGGGGTATCGGCTGGTGCCAGTAACGGCATATCTTATGCGTCCCGGCAGAGAGGACGTTCGCGTTTCGGCAATATAGATTTATTGAAAAAGTATAATTATATCGGTCTCCGCCATTTCCTGCGCGGCAAGGGATATATCGATATGGAATATTTATTCTATGTTTATCCTGATAAATACTATCCGCTGGATTACGATACTTATTTTAAATCGAAAGAACGTTTCGTGATGGTTACCAGTAACTGTTTGACCGGGAAGGCGGAATATTTCGAAGAGAAGAAAGATAAAAACAGGCTGGTAGATATTTGTTGTGCCTCCTGCACATTGCCGGTTCTTTGTCCGGTTGCCTATGTGGACGGCGTCCCGATGGTCGATGGCGGAGTTTGTGATGCCATTCCTATCCAGAGGGCTATTGATGACGGTTTCCGGAAGAATGTGATAATCCTCACAAGAAATAAAGGATACCGTAAAAAGGATAAAAACTTTTATCTGCCGGGATTCATCTATAAAAAATATCCGGCCATACGGGAACAGCTCAAACTGAGGTATAAACGTTATAATGAAGTACTCGATTATATCGACCAACTGGAAGCCGAAGGTAAAGCATTCGTGATTCGTCCTGAAAACAAAATAGAGGTGACGCGAACAGAAAATAATCTGGAAAAGCTGGAAGCGTTATATAATGAAGGATATGCTTTGGCTGAAAGGTTAATAGGGACGGCCCTGACAGCCGCCCTATAACAGTTTTATTCTTTACATTCCTTATGCAGGTCTTTGCTTAAACGCATGGCGCAGAAGTTCGGACCGCACATCGTACAATATTCCCCGTCGGTAACAGCGCTTTCCTTATAATATTGCAAAGCCCGTTCCGGGTCGAGTGACAGGTTGAACTGGTCTTTCCAACGGAAATCAAAACGTGCCTTACTTAATGCGTTGTCACGGACCTGTGCTCCGGGATGTCCTTTTGCCAGGTCGGCGGCATGGGCGGCTATCTTATAGGCAACCACTCCGTTGCGTACATCTTCTTTGTTTGGCAATCCCAGGTGTTCTTTCGGGGTTACATAGCAAATCATAGCTGTGCCATACCAGGCAATTTGTGCGGCACCGATAGCCGATGTGATATGGTCGTATCCCGGGGCGATATCCGTTGTCAACGGGCCTAATGTATAGAACGGGGCACCGTGGCAGGCATATTGCTGTTCTTTCATGTTCTCATGAATCTTGTTCATCGGGACATGACCCGGACCTTCGATAATAACCTGAACGAATTTCTCCCAGGCAATCTTTGTCAATACGCCCATCGCATGCAGTTCGGCAAACTGCGCTGCATCGTTGGCATCATAGATGGAACCGGGACGAAGACCGTCGCCGATAGACACAGCAACGTCATATCTGCTCAGGATATCGCATATTTCTGCAAAATGGGTATACAGGAAGTTTTCTTCATTATGCAGCTGCATCCATTTAGCCATAATGGAACCACCACGCGAAACAATACCTGATAAGCGGGGCGCTGTCAAATCGATATGTTTTTTCAATAGTCCGGCATGAATGGTGAAATAGTCCACACCCTGTTCAGCCTGTTCAATCAATGTATCGCGATATACTTCCCAGTTCAAATCTTCCACATTTCCGTTCACTTTCTCCAAAGCCTGGTAAATAGGAACTGTCCCCATCGGAACCGGACAGTTACGGATAATCCATTCACGTGTCTCGTGAATATTGTCACCCGTCGAAAGGTCCATCAGGGTATCGCCACCCCATTTACAACTCCACACCGCTTTTTCAATCTCTTCACTGATGCCGGAAGACAAGGCCGAATTACCGATATTGGTATTTATTTTCACCAGAAACTTCTTACCGATAATCATCGGTTCCGCTTCCGGATGGTTGATGTTGGACGGTATGATGGCACGTCCGGCAGCAATTTCTTTACGGACAAAGTCGGGAGTGATATAAGATTTCAGTCCCAATGCTTCGATTTGCTGGTTTTCACGTATGGCCACATATTCCATTTCCGGAGTTATGATACGTCGTTTGGCATAATACATCTGGGTGATATTCTTACCTTCTTTGGCACGGTAGGGAAGGTGACGCTTCGGAAAACGTATCTCATCCAGACTTTTATCTTCCAGACGGGCACGGCCATACTCGGAAGACAACTCGCTCAGTTGTTCGATATCCTTACGTTTCGAACACCATTCTTCGCGGATACGGGGAATACCGGCATTTATGTCTATATTTATTTTAGGGTCTGAAAAAGGACCGCTTGTGTCATAGACAATCACCGGATTGTTTTTCTTGAAAACTTGCTCTCCGTTTTCGTCGATAGTGACGGTATCCAGAAGTTTGATTTTACGCATACCCACTTTTATCTTGTTGATTTCGCCCGGGATATATATCTTTTCCGATGCGGGATAGGTAATACGCATGTTTTTCTTGCTTGCCATTACAGTATGTTTAATATTTATTTATCTCATTAATAAAACGATGGGTCTCTTCTACGGGGTCTTCTGCATGGATAATCGCTCCCGATACGGCTATTCCGGTAATTCCGGTCTCCATTAACGGGGTAACATCTTCCAGGCAGATTCCTCCGATTGCAAATATCGGAATTTTATAGCCAGCCTCCTTACATTGCTGCACTATTTTTCTGTATCCTTCCAGACCGAGAACGGGACTGAGTTTCTTTTTCGTTTCTGTATAACGGAATGGTCCAAGGCCGATATAGGAAGCTCCTTGTCCGACAGCACGCTCGATATCTTCAAAGGTATTGGCGGTGGCGCCGATATAGAAGGTTTCGTCCGGAAATAACTGCTCTTTTGCCATTTCCCATGCGGCGGATACTGATATATCTTCTTTCCCCAGGTGAACAGCGTTCGCCCCGCATCTCAAAGCAATCCGTGCATTATCGTTTATACAATAGATGCATTTGTTTGTATGCTCATTGATTAGTTGCCCGATTTCCCTGGCTGTAAAAATATTCATGTTTCCTTTCATCCGTAGCTGTACCCATGAACAACCGCCGTCAAGAACCATTTTGACTTCTTCCCGTTCCGTGTATTTAGAAGTACCGTGGGTTATAAACATCAGGCGTTCACCACTGCCCTGTGGAATAAATTGTCCTTTATCTTCGTGCTTGCGCAAATGATATTCTATTGCCATATATCCAGTTGTTTGTATCGTTTTATTATAGATGTCTCGTTTATTACAGAAGGGGCCTTGCCCCACAAAGCTCCCAGAATGGCAGCTCCACCGAAATGTAAGGAGGCAATCAGCGGAATGTTCTTTTCTTCTATTCCACCCAGGGCAATTACCTTTTCGTTGATTATGCCCGAAGCAGCCGCCTCCCGTAATCTCTCCATCGGAAAGCCGTTTCCGTATCCCTCTTTGGATATACTTTGAAAGATGGGGCTCAGAAATACATAATCCAACTGTTTGTTATCCTGCACTTCCTGCAAGGAATGGCATGAACGGCTTATGCTTCCGGCAAAACCTTCCGGCAGGGTATTATTCCGGCTGTTCAAATGGATTCCGGCCAACCGGTATCCGGTTGTGAGTTCGAAATGCTCGTGCAACACAATCCGTGAATGATATTCGGCAGGGATAGCATCCAGTAAGAGACGAAACCTGTCGATGTCGCTTTGGGGTTTGCGCAGATGTAAACGCTGCATTCCTTCCCTGAACAAATGGGTTATTATCCGGCTTTCCCCTTCAAAAAAGAAAGGAGTTGTGATTACGAACAGCTTCATACTATCCTTTTATCTCTGTTTTTACTAAAGGAACCGGAGCGAAGAAATGGTTCAGGGGACCATGCCCGTGTCCTGTCCGTACATCTTTCCCTTCAGTAATCGCTTTTGTTATATACTCTTTAGCCAGTCTGACGGCATCCGGCAGGCTCTTACCCAAAGCCTGGTAAGCGGCAATAGCAGAAGACAACGTACAACCGGTGCCGTGGCCGTTGGTCGTAATTACAGTTTCCGCCGAAAGCCGGAGAGGGGATGCCTCCGATACATATAATATATCAGTCATCTCTTTTCCTTTTAAATGCCCTCCCTTCATTAATACGGCACGGCAACCTAAAGACAGCAACTTCTCTGCCGCCAGGCACATCTCTTTTTCGGAAGTTATCTTCATTCCGGACAGGAATTCAGCTTCGTCGATGTTGGGAGTGACCAGCGATGTCCGTTTGAACAGTTCCCGGACAATGATGTCTATGGCATCATCCTGCAATAATTTATTACCGCTGGTCGAAATCATCACCGGGTCCAGGATAATACGCGACGGTGAATAAGTATCGATTGCATTTACGACGATTTCTGCCGCCGTTTTATTATGCAGCATTCCTATTTTGACAGCATCGATGGTAATATCTTCAAAAACCGCATCCAACTGGCCTTTCAAGACTTCCGGAGAGATGGCTTGTATGCCTCTGACACCTTGTGTGTTTTGGGCCGTAATGGAGGTGATTACGGAAGCTCCGTAAACTCCCAATGCAGAGAATGTTTTAATATCTGCCTGTATCCCGGCTCCTCCGCCGCTGTCGGAACCAGCAATGGTTAACGCAGTCGGATAACGATATAATGTATCTGTTTTCATATTTACACACGAAAGGAGGGAAAAGCCTTGTCTGTCTTTCCTACGGCGGCATTACCCGCATCAGGTTCACAGGGTATAATCTCAGCCCGTTTACAGTATGGCACCCCTTTTCGTGTACAAAGGTAGAAAGATTGATAAGAGAAAACAAAAGTGAAATGTTAAATTTAAGAGTGAATTGATAGGTTTAAAAAAATAATCCAGTATATTTGCATCTACAATTCCGGTTATAACAGCTTTTCTTCCGGGTTGTATTTCCTTTTGGCATAATAGTCATAAAAAGACAAATCATGTTGATAAAAACAGGCTTGTATGTTATTACCGGTGGACCAGGAACGGGTAAAACATCATTAATTGAAGAACTTAAAATAGTTGGATATCAAACAGTAAAAGAAGTAGCACGGGATATTATCAAAGAACAACAGCAACAGGGTGGAGACGCATTGCCCTGGAAAGATACCGTTTTATATACCAGTATGATGCTGGAACGTTCTGTTGAATCATATCTGGCTCATAAAGAAAATGAAGGCATATTATTTTTTGACAGAGGAATCCCTGATACACTGGCATATGCAAGGTTGATTGGGTTAACCGACCGGAAAGAAATAGAATTGGCAGTCGATAAATACAGGTATAACAGGCAGGTATTCATACTTCCTCCCTGGGAAAATATATATCATACGGATAAAGAACGTAAACAATCATTTAATGAAGCGATAGATACATATTATGTAATGAAAGATGTCTACAAAGATGCAGGATATACATTGATTGAAGTCCCGAAACTTCCCGTTACGGAAAGAAGGAATTTTGTTATTAGTAGTATAAATTCATTTTAAAACATCTATTTTGGGTCTTTTAAGTGAGATTTGTTGTCAATTGGAATATAATCGGTTCAATTTGGAACATTCATAAAAAAGAATCTGTTATAATTTTGCGGAGTTTAACGAGGGAGTTAATAAAATAATGGGGAAAAAGATTGTTTTTATTCTGGCACTTGTTTTGGTTGCATTTGCATCAAAAGCCCAGAACACTATAATAAGTGGAATAGTAACGGACTCTATTACAGGAGAAACGTTACCATATGTTTCAGTTATACTGAAAGGTACAACTATCGGGACAACGACTGATGATGACGGTAAGTTTACGTTGACTACCTCGTCCAATGCACGGACTCTGTCCGTTTCATATCTGGGATATACCGAAAAAGAACTGAAAGTGGCTATAGGTAAAAAGAATTATTTTAAAATACCTTTGGCCCCTTCCAGTATTGATTTGGGTGAAGTCATTGTAAAGCCGAAGAAAGAGAAGTATAGCAAGAAAGAAAATCCAGCCGTGGCTTTTGTCAAGAAGGTTATCGAATCTCGCGAAAGTAATGATCCCCGTAATCATGATTATTTCAGTTACAGCCAATATGAAAAGATGGTTTTCGCGATGAACGATTATCAGCCGAAACCTAAAAAAGAGAATGGTAAGGGCGGGAAATTCGATTTTCTGATCGATTATATCGATACGCTGGATGTCGGAAAGACCATTTTGCCAGTGTCGGAGAAAGAAAAGGTGGAAGGCATTTTCTATCGGAAAGATCCTAAAGTAGAAAAAAGAGTCGTGCTGGGAGCAAAGGCGGCCGGTGTAGATGAAATATTTTCACGGGATGGTATGCAGCAGTTTCTGGGAGAGGTGTTCCGTGAGGTGGATATCTTCAAGAATGATATTCCTCTTTTCCTGCAACGTTTTGTAAGCCCGTTGTCTAGCATGGGGCCGAACTTTTATAAGTATTATTTACTTGACACCCTGGATGTGAACGGACAGAAATGTGTAGACCTGGGATTCGTTCCTTTCGTTTCTGAAGGTTTCGGATTTACCGGACATCTTTTCGTTACGCTCGATTCGACTTATTTCGTTAAGAAAGCAATCCTGAATGTTCCTAAAAACATCAACCTGAACTTCGTCAGCGGAATGACTATTGAGCAGACATTCGAAAAGACGGAAGATGGTACACGTATTATTACCAAAGATGATATAAATGTCGATTTCAAGCTGACGGAAAAATCGAAGGGAATGTATGCCCGAAGGTTGAACATATACAGCAACCATTCTTTCCTTCCGCCCGAAAGCGATGAGATATTTAAGGAGAGCGCTCCGATTATCACATTGCAGAACGCCTATAAGCAGACAGAAGATTTCTGGGATTTGAACCGTCCGGAAGAAGCCGGTAAACGAAAACAGAATACGGTTGAAAAATTGATGGAAAAGTTACGTTCGGTTCCTATTTTCTATGTAACAGAAAAAATTGTTACAATCCTGACTTCCGGTTACATAGGAACCAGCACTGACCCCGCTAAAAATAAATTCGAATTCGGACCGGCCAATACCTTTATCAGTGGTAACGCGATCGAAGGAGCCCGTTTCCGTGTCGGAGGAACTACTACTACTGCTTTCAGTAAAAGATTATTCCTGGAAGGATATGCCGCTTATGGTACAACAGACCGGAAAATCAAGTATGATGCCTTGATAGAGTATTCATTCAATGACAAGAAGGAATACCGTAAAGAATTTCCGGTTAATTCTATCCGTCTGGAATATCTTTACGATATCAACCAGTTGGGACAGCAATATATGTACACCAACAAAGATAATATCTTCCTGGCCTGGAAACGTCAGAGAGATACCCGTGCAACTTATCTGAGAAATGCCGAACTGACTTATTACCGCGAACATTATAATGGTATCGCTTACGGTGCGGTTTTACGTAATAAAAAGGAATATTCGACAGACTATGCCGTTTTCGACCGGATAGAGGAAGATGGCCGCATTACTCCTATAAAGTCTTACTCGATGACGGAGCTGGAATTCAAATTCCGTTATGCCCCGAACGAGAAATTCTATCAGACCCGTAACTATCGTTATCCTATTACTTTCGATGCTCCGGTAATTACATTGAACCATATTACTGCCAGAAAAGGGGTGTTAGGTGCTGACTATACCTATAACCGTACAGACCTGGGTATTCAGAAACGTTTCTGGTTCTCGGCCTTCGGATATCTTGATATTATCGGTAAAGTAGGTAAGGTGTGGGACAAAGTTCCTTATCCGTTATTGATATTGCCGAACGCGAACTTATCCTATACAATCCAGCCTGAATCATACACCAATATGAATGCGATGGAGTTCATCAGCGACGAGTATGCATCCTGGGACGTTACTTATTTTATGAACGGACTTCTTTTGAACCGTCTTCCCCTGATAAAGAAACTGAAATGGAGAGAGGTTCTTTCATTCCGTGGAATGTATGGTCATCTGACCGATAAGAATAATCCTTACTATGGTGGCAAAGATTTGTATCTGTTCCCGGAAGGTTCTTATACATTGGGTAATACGCCTTATATGGAAGCCGGAGTAGGTATTGAGAATATCTTTAAGTTCCTTCGTCTCGATTATGTCTGGCGTTTGACCTACCGCGATAATCCGGGTATTCAGACAAAAGGTGTACGCTTCTCGATGAAGCTATCGTTTTAACGAACACACTTGCGAACCGAAATAAAAAACATCCGTCGTCATTTACTCTAACTAATGACGGCGGATGTTTTTTTATGCAGTTCCCTCAGAATTTCCTAAGCAGGAAACGCTGGTTTCCTTGTAAGGGAACTACAGTTTCCAAACGAGGGAATTACGAGGAAACTGTAATCGATTGACAAATAGCCTACTAAGACTAAAATGAAGATTCGGTTAAAAAGCCTCTGTCATGTTCATATAAACCTGAACTCCATCCAGCCCCGGCTCTTTACCGATGTCGAGTCTGAAGTTCTTGCCCGGTTGCATTTGCACACGTAATCCGGCACCGAAATTCAGCTTCCATTTATCCCAGTCGAACGGAGTGTCACCGATTGTTCCGGTTCCCATCCAGGCAACAAAACCGCATTTAGCCCAGAAGTTTCCGCTTTTGTATTTTGCTGGCGAACCGAACATATGGCGGTATTCCAGTATACCATAGGCCATGGATTTATCCCGGTATTTACCCCAGTAATATCCGCGCAGGTCGAAGGGCGAACCGAAAGAGGGTAATTCGGAGTAGGGGACATCTCCCATGCCTATCTGACTTTTAGCGATCCATGCCAGGGTACTTCTCGGGCGGAATACATTCACAAAATGCCGGTATTCAAGTTCCAGTATTTCGTAGTTATAGGCACCTCCGAGATATTTTCCGAATGCTTTCATATTCCCGCTTAACAAGATTCCTTTTGTGGGGGTGGCGACATCGTTTCTTGTGTCGTATTGAATCAAGCCTCCGATTCCCACGTTCAGATATTTCCGTTTGAACTGATTGAAATAGTAGTCTTGCTCCATCACCGGATTTATATCCGATGCATTTGTAAAGTTGATATCGAACAGTCCTCCCAGGTAAAAATGCGGACGGATTTCCCAGACAAAACGGGGATATATTTGGAAATAACTTCTATGGTAACGGGTTGTCGAATCGCTTCTGTCTACATGTTCTATGGTTCCATAGCCTTTGCCGTAATAATGGACCGGTTCGTTCCTGTATCCGTAGCTAGCATAAATACGGAACTTATTCTGGTTAAAGAAGAAAGTTCCGGCTCCTGCCACCACGATCGTACCGTTTATTGAGAGGTTGATTCCTGCCGGAAGGAAAGAACGCTGCGAAATCGTATCGTTTTTGTTCATCCTGAAACTGGCCAGTACAGCACCTCCGACACCTAGCGAGGCTTCCGGAGTATAGGACGGACCACCCAGGACAGACCACCAGATCTTTTTATGGGCCCTGATGGAATCTTTGCGTAACTGACGGTAATAACGTTGCAATTGCTTTTCGTTAAGCTGTTGCCCATCAACAATAACAACCTCTTTTGAGACAGTGTCGTTCGGCGTTAAGTTCTGTGCCTTTCCCGGCAAAACAGAGACAAACAGGAATACTCCTGTGAAAGCGATTAAATGTTTAAACATTGACTGTTCTTTATTTTAGGTTGCAAAAGTATGAAAAAGAAAACATACCAACACCTTTTTTGTTCACAGCCTTTGGAATACTTTAGGTTTCTTCAGATTCTTTCATTGGAATGCTTAACCAGAACAGAGAGCCTTTGCCTTCTTCTGATTCCACTCCGATGCTTCCTCCGAACTTTTCGGCAATCATGGCGCAGATAGGAAGCCCCAGACCTGTTCCCTGGGCGAATGTATTCAGTTTGACAAAGCGGTCGAAAATCTTATCTTTCTTATCCTGAGGTATACCTATTCCGGTATCTTTTACATAAAAACGAATGGCTTTACCTGATTCTTCGATCGTATACCCAAAAGAGACAGACCCTTTAGGTGTAAACTTCAGGGCATTTGTCAGGAAGTTGATCATGACTTGCATCAGCCGGTTACGGTCTGTGTAAATCAGGCATTGAGGCAATTTCTCGTCAAATGAAATGCTGACAGCTTCGGATTTGTTCTTTAAAATCATCTGGCTGCAAATTTCTTCCATTAATTCATTAATATCAATCTGAGAATAGGTAAAATCCAGGGAGCCGGATTCGATCTTCGCCATATCGATGATATCGTTGATCAGTTGAAGCAAGAGTTCGTTGTTTGTCGATATGATATGAATAAACTCTTGTTTCTCTACAGGATCATCCGTCTCTGCCAGTAAGTTGGAAAAGCCGACGATTGCATTGAGGGGAGTCCGGATTTCATGGCTCATATTTGCCAGGAAAGCCGATTTCAAACGGTTGGCTTCATCTGCTCTTTTCACCTCAAACATCAAATGTTCTATCCTTTTTTTATCGGATATATCTTCGACCTTCATTAGTCCGCCAACAATGTTGGTATCTGTATGGTCAAAAAGAGGGATGGCACTGATCTCTACCGTTGTGTCTCCTTCGGTAAATTCGTGGCGGACCGATTCTCCTTTTGTTATAGCTTCACTGAGAGCGCAACGGGGACAAGGTTCCGTTCTTCCCCTGACTGTTTCATAGCAGACCTTTCCCGGAGTATAACGCCGGCCTTTGGCTATTTTATGCAAGTTTGTGGTAGATTCCCATTGAACCCGGTATTCTTTATCTATATAGATGAGTCCGAAGTTAATACTTTCGAGCACCATGTTCTGGGTTTTAGCTGCATCTTCCAATTTCTCTTTTGCTTTGATGAGTTCCCTTTCGTACTCTTTCATTTGGGTAATATCCCAACGGGCAACCAACAGCAAATGACTATGACCATGGGCTATGATGGATTTATTTACAATCGTATTATGCAAAACACCGTCCGGGGTTACGTAATCTTCTTCGGCCCTGTAATTTATCCCTTCTTTGACTAGTTGTTCATCTATTTTCCGGTATCGCATTCCTCGTTCAGGACCAAAAATGTCGAAGTCAGAAAGTCCTACTATCTCTTCCCGGGGAGTACCGGATTGTAACTCTGCTTCCTTATTCCAGAATACATATTTATAATCATCGTCGATATTTTTTACAAAAAGGGGAAAAGGCAGATTCTCTAAGATATCGAGGCTGAACAACGCTTCTTTTTCTTTGTTGTTTTCCTGCATATCGTCCAATAGGTCTTTATACTGTTTCTTTTCACAAACGAGTTTCCTGTTTTTGATTGCTAGCAAAACAACCAGGATAAAGAGAGCCAAAATAAGCACCAAGTATCCTGCTGTTCCTGTTGGCAGCATCGATAGTATAGAATTCATCAATACAAGTATGTTCATAGAGTGATATTTATTTGTCTTACCCTTTCATTTTCGGCAAATTTATCATTTATATTTTAATTAATCTCTGAATGCTGCTGAATTTCATAATATTTTCGCTATTGTAGCACTAAATCTTAACACAATAAGCCTGCCACACACCTTGTAGTCTGAGAAAATAATTTTACATTTGAAGTTGTAAACTGAGAGAAAGTAAAGTATGAAGAAAGTAGCTGTTCTGGTAACCTTTTTGCTGATCGTCCTGCAAGCGGCCGATGCGCAAAAGGTGGGACTGGTATTAAGTGGTGGAGGAGCTAAAGGTGCTGCGCATATCGGAGTCATTAAAGCCTTAGAGGATAATGATATACCTATTGACTATATAACCGGTACATCTATAGGTTCCATTATAGGTAGTTTATATGCCATGGGATATTCTCCTGATGAGATGCTGGAATTAATGTTATCAGAAGAATTTAGTTACTGGCAGACCGGTACCGTAGAAAATGAATATAAATATTACTTTAAAAGACCGGATCCGACTCCTGAGTTCGGCCATTTTTCTATTGATATGACCGATTCATTGCAAATCAAGGCCAACTTTTTACCGCAAAGCCTTATCAATCCGATCCAGATGAATCAGGCGTTTATGGCATTGTTCTCGCAGGCTACCGCTAAAGCCGGATGGAATTTTGACAATCTGTTTGTCCCGTTCCGTTGTGTCGGTTCTGACATTTATAATAAAAAGGCTATCATATTCAAGAACGGAGATCTGGGAGATGCTGTCCGTGCTTCCATGACTTTCCCTTTCTTTTTCCAGCCGATCTGGAAAGACAGCATTCCTCTGTTTGATGGCGGTATTTACGATAATTTCCCTGTCGGACCGATGAAAGAGGCTTTTCATCCTGATTTTATTTTCGGATCGACTGTTGCCGGAGGAAATAACAAGCCGTCCAATAATGCTTATAATCAATTGGAAACGATGATTATGCAGAAGACGGATTATGATGTTCCGGAAGAAGATGGCATGATGGTTAAATTCAGTTTCCCGACTGTTTCATTACTGGACTTTCAAAAAGCAAAGGAATTGATGGATATCGGTTATAAACGTACGATGAGTATGATCGACTCGATCAAGCAAAGAGTGCCCCGCAGGGTTCCGCTTACGGAAGTTAATATGCGCAGGGTTGCTTATAAGGAAAGTTTGCCGCCGCTGATCTTTCAGAATATATATGTAACCGGCGTATCCGAATCGCAGCGTAAGTATATCGAGGCACAACTGCATCGTGATATGAATCATGAATTTTCGATGGAAGAATTTAAGCGGGCTTATTTCAAGATGCTCACTTCTTCGAAGATACGGGAAATTATGCCCCATGCTGTTTACAATCGCAGGGAGAAAAAGTTTGACCTCTATCTGGATGTAAAGATGAAAGAAGAAATAACGGTCGGTTTCGGAGGTAATATTTCATCGCATCAGGCAAACCAATTGTTTTTAGGATTGGGTTATCAATATTTAGGCCGTTTTGCCGCCGATGTTAATTCTAACTTTCAGGTAGGTAATTCTTTCAGTGGAGTTATGCTGAACGGACGAATCTATTTGCAGACCAGGATTCCAACCTATCTTAACTGGCAGGGGGTATATTCCGATAAAAGATATCAGGAAAGTCAGTCGCTGTTTTACGAAGATGTGTTACCGGCCTTCATCAAACAAAAAGAATTATATATGAAGCTCAAGCTGGGATTCCCGTTCCTGAACAGGGCAAAATCAGAAATCGGTTTTGCATACGGGCAATTGAATGATTATTATTTTCAGAGTAATAATATGTTGTTTCCTAATTCAAAATTCGATCATAGCTGGTACAATCTGTTCAGCGGTTCGCTGAGTATAGAACGGAATTCACTGGATGCTAAACAATATCCTATAGCCGGGCGGAAACAGTTCCTGATCGCTCAATATGTTACAGGTACTGAGAATTATGATCCGTCTCCTACATCCCAAAGTCAGTCAATCAGAAAGAAAGTTTACAGTTGGCTTCAATTAAAAGGGGAGTGGCAGCACTATGAAACATTAAGTAACCGTTTCAATCTGGGTTTTCAGGGTGAAGTGGTCATATCCAGCAAAAACCTGATGAATAATTATACGGCATCGGTATTGCAGGCTCCGGCTTTTACGCCCACGCCACATAGCCAGATTGTTTTCAATGAGGCTTTCCGGGCTAATCAGTATTTTGCAGCAGGCATTTCACCAATTTATAAGTTTAGCAAGTTACTTCATTTCCGTCTGGACTTGTATGGCTTTGCTCCTTTATATGAAATAAAGAAAGAAACTAATGCGGACAATCCTTATATGGCGGTTCCTTATTATGGCAAGTTTCTTCATTCATTTAAGTACATGGGAGAGGCTGCTCTGGTGTTACAGTTACCTTTTGCCTCTATCAGCCTGTATGCCAATGGGTATAGTTATCCGGCAAAGAATTTCAACTTCGGACTGAACATCGGTTACTTGATCTTCAATCCAAAAATGTTAGATTAAATTGAAAAAAAGATGTACTAAAGTCTTGCAAGTTTAAAAGAAAACACTACCTTTGCACTCGCAATCACGAAACAATGGCCGCGTAGCTCAACTGAATAGAGTAGCTGACTACGGATCAGCCGGTTACAGGTTTGAATCCTGTCGCGGTCACCATTCGAGATTACAGTTTAAACAGAAATAAAGATTGG
>NZ_QTMM01000005.1:296053-346947 GCF_003635445.1 Parabacteroides sp. AF17-3
CATTCGAGATTACAGTTTAAACAGAAATAAAGATTGGCCGCGTAGCTCAACTGAATAGAGTAGCTGACTACGGATCAGCCGGTTACAGGTTTGAATCCTGTCGCGGTCACTATCCGAATTAAAGTTTAAACAGAAATATAAAGATTGGCCGCGTAGCTCAACTGAATAGAGTAGCTGACTACGGATCAGCCGGTTACAGGTTTGAATCCTGTCGCGGTCACATAAAAAGAAAAGCGTTGAGATACTATCATTTCGACGCTTTTCTTTTTATACCTACCTTCTTATCATTTCAGTTTTTCCTTTTGCAGTGCATTTTTTAATATAAGTTTATCCAGAGATTGATTTTTCTGATTTACTGTTGCTAATGCACACCGTCTGACTACGTTGGCTATCGAACCTCCCGAAAGTTCTGTTCTAGCAGCCATGGTAATCAGGTCTTCGTCTACATCCTCCGGCCAACCTTTCAGCATCTTTCGCCATATTTCAGCGCGTAGTTCTTCAGTCGGCATTGGAAAGTAAATTACTGATTGGAAACGGCGGGAGAATGCTTCGTCGATGTTCGAACGTAAGTTTGTTGCCAGAATGACTATGCCGGGGAAGTCTTCTATACGCTGTAAGAGATAAGCCACTTCCTGATTGGCATGGCGGTCATTGGAGGTGTTGGTGGAAGTACGTTTGCCAAACAGGGCGTCTGCTTCATCAAAGAAGAGAATCCAGTTCCTGTTTTCAGCGAGATCGAATACTTTTGCCAGATTCTTTTCCGTTTCCCCGATATATTTGGAAACGATCATGGATAGGTCTATCCGGTATACATCCATATTATTCTTCTTACCCAGCAATGTCGCTGCGAGTGTTTTCCCTGTACCTGGAGGACCGTAAAACAGCGAACGATATCCGGCTTTTAGGATACGCGACAACCCCCAGTCTTCCATGATGATCTTGCCGGAAGAAATCCATGTATTGATCTCTTCCAGTTCAGTCGTCACCTGGTAGTCCAGTACCATATCTTCCCAGTCCAGTTCTGTGGTGATACGTTTGGCAGGGAAGCCGGTGGTATAATCGGGCTTATATTCTACATCGAGTTGTACGCGGCTCAGGAATTCCTCAGATACACGGAGTTGGCTGCTGAGCAGCGGCTCTCCTTCGCCTGCGCCTTCCAGCCGCAGGATATTTTTTCCGTAGAACCAGTGGCTTTTTGAGAACATATGGATGACCTCCTTCCGCTTCTCCACGTCCTCCCCGGCAAGGATGAATGAAGCGGTTTCACCCGTAGGAAGGAATCCTCCGTGCGACAATCCTTTCCAACCGCCGAACTCGGTGTACTGGCGGTCAAAGTTCTTGTTCTGCACAAAGAAGATGTCCAGTATTTGCGGACAGATATGGGGCATCAAGGCAAGCATAATAACGATTCGTTCTTCAAAATTGGTGGCCGTTTGTCCCGTCACCGCCTCCATCCAGCCGTTTCGGGGCGGATACACATCCTTTAGCTGCTTGTACTCGGACTCCTGATGGAAGTAAAGCTGGATGGCGACAGTTAATACTTGGTTGAACCATTCGATATACTCACGCATAATTCTTCATTAAAGACTGTTCGCTTTTGCGCCCATCATGTCGGCTTCGTGTTCCAGTGCGACATTGTCATTCACCGGCATTCCGCCTACTTCGGTGGTAGGTTCCACACGACCGGCCATCTGCTGGGCCACGTGCCATGCCTCATGGGGCAGGTGTTGTTCCTGTCCCGGAGCTACATGGATGTCTGTACCTTGTGTATAGGCGAGCGCCTCTACTGTAGCCGGCTTGTCCGAATTATAATGTACCTTTACATCATCCATCGCGAGGCCGGAAAGTTCTTCCACGCCGACTTTCAAGTGGTCGGGCATGCCGGTTTCATTCTTTTTCTGAACGGGAGCTTCAAACCGGCCTTGCAGGGCGGCTTCGTCTTCATCTACTTCGCGCTGGACTGGCTGTTCGAATTTACCTTGAAGCATGTCTTCTTCATCCTCTTCCCGCTGGAGAGCTTGATTGAACTTGCCTTGCAGGGTATCTTCTTCGTCTTCTTCCACCTGTTGCAAGACCGGGTTCATCGGACGGTTATCCACGAATTGCATTGTGCCGCCACCATCCAGTTTCTGCTGGATGGTGCGTGCTGTCTTCTCTTGATATACTTTTTCAGTTGCCATTTTATATATTTTATGGTCCGTCAATTTATTGGAATTTTTGTTTCTCGTGCCACATGACCTGTACATATTTCTTTAGCCACGGGAAGCGTATCTGCCTGAAGCTCCACGGGATGGATTCAAGCAGGATGTCATGTGTCTTTTCTTTCATCGTAAGCAGCCACCGTTCCTCCTGCTGTTCCAATGTACCACTGCGGGCAAGGAAACTCTGGCGGAAGCCCCTTACCGATGTGCCGTCCATACTTGGCCAGTTAGCCTTTATGCCTGCCACCATGGAGTCGACGGTCTGCTTTTCTTCACTGGTAAGAGGCAGCTGTTTCGGGATCGGTATATGTTGGAGCAATCCGACAAGTAGCCGATTGAAGACCAGTTCTGTTTCTCGGTATTCCCGTTCCTCTCCGTAGACGATATATTGAAGTAGGAATACGGCGCGGATTTTCAAAGCCGTATTCCTGAGCGATTTCCGTTCATCATCCAGATAGTCGAGTATAGCGAACAGTCGGCTAAGCCAGGGGGCGAGCAGGCAAAGGCCTGCATTTTCCACCAGAAGGAATTCCGGAGTTTCTGTCGCTTCGTCCGTTCCGACTCTCCCGTCCTTTGACAGCTGCAACATCTCACAGAGTTGCAGCAATAATTCCTCCTTCACGACTTCCTTCTTTTCCGGCAGTGACTGCACCCATGAACGGACCGTTTCTTCGGGACCTCCATATATCCATTCATCCGTACGGCTCTTTATGATGTAGGTAGCCAATGCCTGTCGCAATTCGCTCTTCTGAAATGTATTCCTTTTTGACAAGTGTTCCAGAATCTGCCGGAAAAGCTCTGCGTCGGAAAGAGAAAGGCTTGCCGCCAGACGCAGCCAGTCTTCGATATCCAGCCATGCTATCCATTTGTCCGGCGGCAACATATTTTGCGATACCGTTTTTTGTATATATTTCAGCAATTCTTCCGGTTGGAAACGCATGTAATTGCGCAGCCATCTTTTTCGGGTATCTTCCGGTAGGCCGTTGTCCGCGATCTTCTCCAAAGGTAACGAGATATTGGATTTACCGAACAGACGGGAAAAGAAAAACGCTTCCATTTCATCCGGTGTCTGCCTTTTCCAGTCCGTTTCTTTAACCCATGACAGCAACGCCCGGATAAATCCGGTGACAGATATCCTGTCGGAAGGACCATCAAGAAACCAGGAAGTCAATCGTTGGAACACACCGGCTTGTTCGAATCCGGCTGTAGTAGACAAACAGACTGTCCATCTCTTTGCCATTATCTGGTCCGAAACGAAAGCAATCCGTTCTATTTCAGACAGGTTGGCATCCTTCTCTAACCAAGTCAGCAACTTTTCCGGTTGTTGGTCTATCAAGAAGTTGACAGATTGCTGGAATGTCGCATCACTGTTGCTTGCATTCGACAATATTTTGTTTATATCGTCTGAAGCCATGTTGTTTTCACTACTACTCATATTTGAAATAATTTTATTGGTAAATGATATCCATAATATATTATTGTGATAATCTGTTTTGCCGGTTTGTATGAAATAAAAGAAGGCAAGGAACTTCCCTGCAATCTCGTTAGCTGTCAGTGTTCTGCCTGATGTATCGCGGTCCTGCAAGTAAAGCAGCAGAGTTTTCGAGAGTGCAAGCGGCAGGGAAAGACTGCTTCCGACAATCCGTGACAATTCCTCCTCCTGATGTTGCAGCTGCTCCATCAACTGCGATAATACGGAGGTCTGGTAGAAATCCGTCTTCGCCATGCCCTGTAGCATAAGCGGGGCAGGTACATATCCGGCAATTGCCGTTATGTATTGACTCTCATGCGGCAAATCGCGGAGCAGGTGTATCCACTTCGCCGGTTGTTCCGTTATGGTGTGTCGTAACAAACCGGATTTATTCTCATAGGGTATGGAAGTGTCATTCAGCCATTCAATAAAGCCATCCGCTGTATTCCAACGACTTTTAAACAGCATTTGAACGGCATTTGAATCGTTTTCCGCTTGTCGCAGCCATTCCTTGTAATCGGTTTTCATAAGCCGGATTTGCCGGGATTCATTATCCACCAGCAGATGTAGGATTTCTTCTGTGGCAGGAGAGTCCGTATGTCCCATCTCTCGCCAAAGAGCAAGAATGACTTCCGATATTTCTTCTCTGCCAACAAGGTCTGCGAATAAAGAACGGATATATTCCACTACCGGTTTCTTATGTGTATCTTGTAACCGTATCGTTTCGACCAACCATACAAGCAGGCGAGCTTTCAAAGGTTTTGTACCTCCTTTCCAATAAGAAGACAAAGCACGTTCGTGTGCTATCAACCCATCGAAGAGGGACAATAACAGGGCGGTATTTTCGATTCCTACCAGCCGGACGGTGGACTGTCGAAGTACTTCTTCCCATATCGGTTGGCTTATCAGGCGGCAGAGGGAGTTCGATAATCCACATGCATGGAGCTGTCGTACCGCTTCAGCGTAATCCTTTGACGATTGTTCCAGAAAACAGACAAGTAATTTGCGTTTTATATCATCTGTCACGACAGACACTGATAATATTTCTTGTAGTCTCTGAATACTCCATCTTCCGCTCTGTTCGAGACCTAGTCCTTTTTTTATTTCCTTCAAAGGCTGGGAGGCGGATAATCGGGTAACGATTGCTTCATCCTCCTTGCCTGTCAATTCCTGATAAAACAGATTCAACAATTGGTCGAATCTGTTTGGTAGCCGGTAGTATCCATTCCGAATCCACAGCAGTACCGATTGTCGGAGCAGAAGTTCCAACTGAGTTTCGGTTGTGCCTTTTAACCAATCACTTTCTTCTGAAAATTGTTGCCGCAGGTAATTCCTCATCACTTCTACTGCTTGCAGGGTGTTAAAAGAAAGAGCGGCAAGCATACAGTTCATTGTATCAACCTCGATCAGAGCAGCTACAATAGCTATTCCTGTCATATTTGGGGTTATTCCCAATCGGAGCCATTGGATGAGTCTCTCCGGTTGTTCTTTGACGATTGTGCGGATGAACATTCGTTTGTCCGCATCGCTACATTTAACATCTTGTAATATATCCATAATGTCTGTCGGATCTTTCAAACCGGACGATGCTTTATCTTCAACGGACAAAGTGTTTTCCTTTGTTACGGCTGGTTGGTGTAGCAGGGACAACTGCAAGAAGATGCGGTACAGTTCCTGACTGAAATACCCGTCATGCGTAGGCGAACCATCCACACGGTAGGGTTGGAGATAGTAGATAGTATTCAGTACATCGATATAATAAGTCGGACCAAACACTTCCAGAAGGAAGCTAACGGTCAACTCCGCCTTCGAAAGGTAGAAAGAGTAGTTACGTTTACGTATAAATATCAGCAGCCGATGATGCAGGTGGTTAGTAAACTCCGCCTTGCCACCGAACATAGCAATGCCGTTATAGGGATAATAGCGTATCAGCCACTCATACAGATAGTGCCAATAGGGAGGCAGGTCCACCTCGGCGTGCTCCTCTGCTTCCGTCACCATGATTTGTTTGACGGATACGCTGTCGAGCAGTTCCGCCATTCCCCCCAGAGAGGCATCATCTGTTGCTTCATGGATGAAACGTACGGGAATACCAGGTTTTGCCTCCAGCAACCGGGTTAGGAAGCGATGTTTTCCATGCAGACCGGCGGAGGGTTCGGATAGTGACGCGGCATAGATGCGGAGAAGCACGTCCGCATTGTTCGTCTGCCAGAGCAGTCGGTGAAAGACGCGTTCCTTCTCTAAGCAGAGACTAGCTATCCGGATGATATACTGCTCCGGTGCGGAGTGGGACAGTAGCCAGCCTAATTCTTCCGACAAGCTGAAATCTTCATCCGCCCATTCTGCTTTCGGGTAGCCGTATTCCAGATAGAAGAGCAGATTGTCCAGTCGGGATCCTCCGTTTTCCTCCGTTTCGCTCTTCCTTTGGAGCCCCCCTGTCGGTAACGCCTTCAGCAATACCTCTTTCAGTCGCCTAGGAAATTCCCGGTAGAAATATTCTTCGGGGATGCTTCCCAGATCCAACTCCAGTTGTTCTATTTCGTATAATACCTTTTCCTTGTCGTAGGTTGAAAGGCATTCCTCCACCACTTGCTCGAAGCAGTGGCGGCAAAAAACATCCCAACCCGCATATAGTTCGTGTGCGAATTTTTCATCCGGAGTGGTAAACTCAAACGATATGTTGTCAATTCGTATCATCTAACAATTGTTTATATTCAGCTTTTTCCAATATTTCGTCTATATGGCTTTGGAGGATTTCCGCATCATCCTTGTATTGTCTCGCCAATGCTTTCTTCCATAATAAATAGCAGTCTTCAAACTCCTGCATAGAGGCAGTATCCAGCCAATAAACCGTGCCTGTCAGATGAGCCGGTAACAGGGAACGTAACAGTTCACGACACGATTCGCGGAATCGGGGGGCATGAAAACGTGCTGTCCATCCCGGTAATACCAGTTGTAATGTGAACGGACGTTTGATGTCCGACAATACAGGTTCTATAATATAAAGCGTTTCCGAGGCACGGTTCAACTCCAGCAGGTAACGGCGCAGGATATTGGCGAGCAGGTTCAATTGTTCTTTGTCATCTGTACGTCCCAGGTTCATCCAACTCTCTTCTTCCCGGTCGTGGAATACAAGCATGTATTCATTCTCGGCAGCCTGAACAATGCGGTAATTGTCCAGGCAGATGCCACCACGGAATAAACCGCTACTGATGAAGTTATGGTTGAACACGGGCAACTCCTTCCGCAGCATGCTATATTGTTCCAGTTTTTCTTTTTTATCTTCCGGTAAAAGCACAGGATAGACTACCTGTACATTTTCTGTATAGGACATTTTCTCATAGATAAGTCTGGACGTCAGTTTGTCACGGAACCGTTTGTCTTTTTCGTCGGTTTTCATCAGAATGAGATTGTGTCCGGGTAAAACGTTGCCTACCGGCCGGTTTTCATTCCGGTTGATGCCCATCATACGGCAAAACCATTCCTTTACCACGATGATATTCTCTTTTCCGTCCGAATCGGTTATATTTCTTGCTCCGGCACGGTTCTTTGTGAGACGTGCTATGTTTTGTAAGAAATCCATACGCCGGTGCAGGGTTTCTTCTTTAGTTTCACCGTATCCACCGTATTCTTTCATCCAGTCCGGATAGCTTTCCACTCCATACAGCCGGTCAAGAAAATCCAGGTAGCGGCTTTTCCGTTCATAGATAACCTTTGCCGGAAGTTCTGTTCCGTTTATTATCGACAATAACCGGGGAAGTTTCTTTACTTCTTCCAGTCCGTCTTCAATCACCTTGTCGTACAATTCCAGATAGGTTTCAAAAGAGGATGAACCGTCCTGATTACACGAAAACCGATAGCAGGCGGGAAAGTCTTTTGCCAGGGGATAATGGGAGAATATATCCCGGTATGTACCTTGGGGGATTCCCCAGTCATATCTCTTTTGCACGTTTTTCATCTCTCGGTTACGTCCTTTCGTATGGTAGAAGCTTTCCAGTAATGCCCGGAATTTCTCCACATCCACCCGCATAACGGACCGGCCACAATGGATACATGCCGTGAGTTCTTCTTCTTTCTTCGGAATTTTGAGGCTGAACCCCTGTGTGAAATAGCTCAACGGCTCGCCTTTCTTCATCAGGTAGCAGGTGCTGAAAGACCGAATGCCATCCACCGCACGCAGTTGTCTGTAAAGTTCGTATTCCGTATTTTGTAGTTCCGGTATTTCGACATGTATGGCATCCGCCGAACCTTCCAACCAGTTCTCGGGAGATATACCGGCTGCTGTCTGATCATCCGGTGTCAAGATACGTACTGCACCGGACAGGTAACATAGGATGGTCCAATATACTTCAGCCAACATGAGTGTAGCGTCTTTGCCCGGTTCTATCTCAAAATCAGCATGAAATTCCAACTCTTCCGGTTGTGAGATTTCAATCCGGTCAAGATGTTCACACAGGTTCCGATGGCTTTGATAGATCGTTTCTATCTGCTGCCTGATTGTTTCAGGATTACCCTCGAACGGAGAAAGGACGGCTCTGATGGTATAGCCTCCGGTGGCCCGATCAGCATCCAGCCAGATGTTTTCCAGATCAGGGATATGGGAAAAGAACAGTTTCCGGTAATCTTCAGTAGTGACAGGAGCGGTGGTATAAACCTCTACAGGACGGTAAAGTCCAAACCATTCCGGATTAAACTCTCCGTTCTCCCCTGTCAGATAATCCTGATGGGGGAAACTGAGTTTGTAGTCGGTTTCAGCTAATGCATAGGAGGCTATGTCCATCAACGTCACGCCAGGGTCATGGACATTATAATCGGTCCACACCATTCCTGACATCCGTTGTACGTCATCCAGCATTTGCTGCCATAATCCGGAGTAGAGACTTTCGCCTTCTTCCAGCTGCTTGATATAGGGTCCTTTTTCATCCATAATTCCCGTGTTCCTGATGATTCGTTCGTCTTATCCTTTGTACATCTCCACAATCCGACAGTGCAGTTCTCCGGATGGAAGCCGCTTGTTGGTACGTATTTGCAGGTGGAGTTTCTTTTCCTGTTGCAACCAGCGCAAACGGATATTGCCGGACCATCCCCACCAGTGCTTCTCCGGCGATTCGATGCGCTGGTCCATATAATTCAGCCAGATGGCAGTAGCGCGTGTCAGCCTGCACAATCCGGTTCCTTGTTCCCGGAAAGAAGCATGGATGCTATACACACGGCAACCGAAGCCTTCGTGCGAAATGTCCACCGGCAGGTCGTACCACTGTTTGTTGGCTGGAAAAACCAAATAATCATCTCCTGAAGGTACCGGCGTTTCCCCACCTTCTATATGCAGACTACCGTACAGGGTAACGTTTTTGTCCTGCCTCAGGCAAAGTATCATTTCATCTTTTCCGTTTTTAAAAAGCAAGTCTTTTTCCGGCGTGACACTCAACTTCCATGCTGCAGGTTCCCCTATAGCCGTATGAAGGTCGATGTCGAGCTTCCCGTCCTGCGGAGGATAAAAAGCCCAGCCATTCCCGGTGCGGATTACCTGCCCGTCGTCCACTATATTCGGTACGGAGTCTATCAGCTCGGCAAATTGCTCCTCGGTGGGAACATCGCCTTTCTCGAAATAGCTTTTCAGCGTCTTTCTGTTTTTCTGTTCCATATTCATTATCCTATTATGAAGTTTCCTCCGATTTCTGCTTCCTCGATACCGTCGTGAGGAGAAAGCGCTTCAATCTTTTTTATATCCGGTAGCAAAATGCTCCAGGGCATGTCCCCTTTAATGAGGATGTCTTCTGTGTTATAGTCCACATGGGGCAGGCTCTTTCCGTTTACTTCCAAAAGCGACAGCCGCATCACATCCTCGTGGTTCGCCAGCCTGGCATGCATCTCCTTGTAAGAATAGCTTTGCCGGAACGTGGGGAGATCACCTTTCCTTTGCCAT
The DNA here is from genome assembly GCF_003635445.1 of Parabacteroides sp. AF17-3. Lineage (NCBI taxonomy): Bacteria > Pseudomonadati > Bacteroidota > Bacteroidia > Bacteroidales > Tannerellaceae > Parabacteroides > Parabacteroides sp. AF17-3. The sequence continues at coordinate 305,652 of NZ_QTMM01000005.1, forward strand.
GGTGCAAGGTAGTTCCATACGATTTGGGTCAGTTGGCGAAGTGTCCTGGCTTCATCCTTCACTTTGTCCCATAAAACGACTTTGCAACGGACCTCCATTCGCAGGTAGGAGGGATTGACTACTTTCAGCCGTACAAAGGGAGATACGTACCTCCGGATCAAACGTTGTATCTCTGCCAGTTTCCAGGGAGAAGAAAGGAAATAGCGGCTGTCTTCCATCCGGCTGAATACCATCAGGTTTACTGCCGCCGGATTTTGTCCCGGTGGGTAGCTGACACATTGGGCCTTGTCTATCTCCGGGAAATGTTCCAGCACGAGTTGTTCGTAGTCTTTCATTGTGACAGCACGGTGGCGGTTATGGAAGCGTGCGCTTTGATGTGCGGCGAACTGTGTTTCTGTTTCTTCCGGTGTACCACCAAAACCGGATAGAGGTTGGACGACGGAGGCTATCCGTTGATCCTCCTCTGCCATTTCCCGGATCGTTCCGGCTGGGAGTGGTGTGCCGTTGCCGTTTTGTGCTTTTACCCGGATGCAGTTCGTCCGGATGCTGCGTATGGCAAGACAGGCGGAAATGTCGCCCGTCACGGAGGCACGGAGCCAGATTCTGCCTTGCTTGTCCATCCGGTCATCGGTTACTTTTTCCGGCAGTTCGATTTCAATGAAACCGCTTTGTGTCAGCCCTGCGGTTTCTTCCGCTACCACCATTTCCACAGGGAGGGTTCCCCATCCCGTACCGTTCCACTGTTCCCATGCCAGTTGGGCCGACTGATCGGGTTGCGGAATATCATACGGTATCCTTTCTTCGGGCAGTACCATATCTACATACATTCTGATGGTCCGTTCTTCCTTTGCGTTCAGAAAGGCAAAGTACAACAAATGGTCTGCGGGAGATGCGGGCAAGAACGGCTGCGTCATGTTTCCGTCCAAAGGGAATGCCTCCTGGTCCGACAATGCCGTAATGTGCTCCAACCGTGTGGAAGATGTTCCGGTATCGGTCAGTGTGATTACTTCCGAAGCGATGTAAGATAACTCCACGTCCGCAAGCATCGGGACGGTAGGTTCTTTAGGCAGAGGCTTGCGTTTTTTCTCTTTGCAGCGGCTGTTTTCTATCATGATGGAGGTGAACCTATTGCGGTAAGCATCTGTACCAAAGCCTATAGAGGGCGCTTGCAGGGTAACCCGGAAGAAGCCGTCACGCTCACGGCTATATTCATAAGCGGCTTGTGCATCCGTTGAAAAGTCAAACAGGATATTCGCCTGGGCAAGTGAATGTTTTTCCTCGCTATCGGAGACGAACAGAGGCTGTTTGTTTCCTGTATAGGAATGCCACGAGCCACCTTTTTGGTATTCGGTTACCACAATAAATGAACTTGCATCTACGCCATATTCCTGATATAATTCGTTAAATTCCGCCTCCGTTCCGGCCATCTTCTTCCAGTGACCTTTCAAGCGGACTTCCTGCAAAGGTTTCAACTCTAGTTCTTCATGACCGAATAAGAACCATGCACCACAATCTCCCTGTATGCCGAATGGTGAAAATTGTTGTTCGGTATCCACTTCGCCTAATTCGTTGCAAAAGGTGAAGTTGCGGATGCCGATAACTTTCGTCTGTATCTCCACGGCTTCAAAATTCAGTTTTTTCGCCCACAGGTAAGGACTGTTTGTATTATTCGTCAGGATACGGAGAGCGGGATATTCTGTGGTTGCACCGTGTATTTCTTCGATGCAGGAAGCGGATGCTATGTCCTTGCTACCTATCGTGAAGGTGAAGCAAAGGCAGTGGCCGTCGATACGGCAGGTGGCGGACTGTTGTGTCCAGCCCTCTGCTGTGGATAGTTGCAGGAAGAAGCTGTTTTCGACAAGTATATTCGGTACAGGACTGTCGGCTGTCAGGCGGAAACGAATGTTGACCTCTCGTTCTCCTTCACTCAGCACCAACATGGGGGAGGTTATCTGCCAGCCAATACGTAGTTCTTCGCCATGAGCGAACAGCGATCGGGCAGTCGTTATATTCTGGAGCGGAATGGATTGCTTGTATAATCCGAAAGCCTCTTTTACGGAAGCATATACGGCATTTACCTCCGTGCATTGCATGGGGCAGATGTAGGCTTCTTTCTCCGTGCGGTAAATCAGGTCTTCTCCGGCAGCGTTCTGGCCGGCGGGGAACGACATGCCTTGGGGGAGAGTGAAGGCTTCAGCTTCGGCTGTCGGAGTGATGACAACGTAGGTGCGGTCTTGCTCGATAGCTTTCGGCACGGCGTGCAGGATGTCGCGGCGATAGATGCCGGGCAGGTCGGCAAGCCGGCTGTTGAAGGCATCGGCAACGTTACCGTAGTTTTTGAGATAGGCTATCAACAGGGACAGGGCCGGTTCCGTGTCACCGCTTTCTTCCGCCTGTTTCAGGTAGCGGTCGGTATTCGACTGAAGGTCGGTCACGGTACGGAGCATCCGGTAGTAGCTACGTTTGTCCGCTTCGTTTCCGTTGGGTAACGATTGCTCCAGGAGTTCTTTTAACTGTCGGGCTATCTCGACGGCGGAGTTGCTGTTGCTATCGGTTTGCCATGTGTTGTTCAGGTAGTTTTCCAACCGTACCACCCATCCTTCGATGTCTTTTTGCAGCTTTGCGGCATAGTAGATCTGCTTTGCGGTGCCTTGTGCATCAGCAAAGGTGTCGCCATAGCCTGACAGTTTCTTGCGTCGGATGTCGGCCATCACGGTTAGCACGTTGTTTGCCAGCAGGGGCAGGAGGGGACTTACCCGGCTCGCCCGTATCAGCCGGTGCAGGAGCGTACGCCAGTCGGCGGTCAGTGCCGGGAAGTCGTCTAGCCTCGCCAGATCGGCTTCGTAGTCGGTGCGGAGCGTGCCGCTGTGTTCGTTGTCCGTTGTCATATATATCGATCCTCTTTGAAAGACAACCGCCCCGATAGCGGGGCAGCTGTCTTTAGCATGTAGATTCACTCTGTTCCCGGTTGCTTTTTGTTAAACATCTTTTTCCAGAATGGCATATAACTCTGCATTTTTTATGGTTACACATTTGTTCCTTCGTTAATGTAGAACGGATAGACCATGTTGTTGCGGTTGTTGGTACGGATAACGGTATAAGTCAGCTGTATCAGCAACAATCCCTCGTCAGCCTGTTCCTCAAACGACACATCTTCCAGCGAGATGCGTGGCTCGAAGAGGATGATGGCCCGGGTGATGTCGTTGCGCATTTTCGTAATGGTTTCCGTAGTTATCGGCTCAAAGGCATACCGGCGAAGCGGACAGCCGTAGTCGTAACGGTTCACACGCTCGCCCGGCGATGTGCTGAACAGTATGCGCAGGCTTTCCTCGATGTCCTGTTCGTAGGCAGACATCTTTATACCACTGTCCGTCAGTTCGGGCGGAAAGCTCCATCCGCGCCCCAGGAACGCATCGGCATTCAACAGATTTTTCTGTTCGTCCATATTCTTTTATCCTCCTATCATTACCGTGGGGCATCCTATCACTATTGTACCTCCGTGTGCCGTGGAGTCACCCATACGTGCGGCAGGTTTACCACCTATCATAACCGTGGACGAGCCTTTCACAATCGTGTCCGGCGGACCGACGCAGACACACATATCGCCTACTGTTGCGGCGGGCATTTTCCCTATCAATACATTGGGCACACACGGACCTGTTACGGGGCCACCCACATGTGGTATCGGCGAGGGAAACGCCGGGGTCTGCATGGGGCAGGTGTGCATATCAGTTATTCTTGCTGCCGGTGGCATATTATTCTCCTTTCTTTTTTAGTTTATCATTACCATGGCTCCTTTCACGGTGGTCTGACCGCTGGCGGAGAGTTCCGCCGTAGCATTGCCTTTTACCGAGGCACCGATTTTTGCCTGCACTTTCACGTTCAATCCTTCCAGGCTGACGTCCTGCTTGGCAGTTCCGCTGAGCTTCATCGTGGCATCCATATTGATGTTGCCTTTAGCTTTCATCGTGATATCTTTGGAAGACGAGAGCGTAATGCCGCCCTTGTCCATCGTGATTTCGTTCTTATTTTCGTCGGTCAGCTTGATATGCTTCCCGTCATCACTCATCTGCACCGTGTTCTTGCTGGGGGTAGAGATCGTTATCACTTTCTTTTCCTCGTCAAACTCGATCCGCATCTTCTCGCGGGTGACAATGGCTTTGGTGTTGTTCTTCGCCTCGTATTCGTAGGGAGGCTTGTGCTTTTGGCCGTAGATCGAGCCGAGGATGACAGGATGGCCGGGGTCCTGATTCATGAAACCCACCAGTACCTCGTCGCCCGGTTCAGGCAGAAAGAAGGTGCCCATGCCTGCGGTGGCGTACATCGTGGAGAGGCGTGCCCAAAGCAGCTTGCTCTTGCCATCCATCCACGGCAGTTCTATCTGGATACGGTATTCTTTCAGAGGGTCGCCGTCCAACTTCCGGACTACCGCAGCATGCAGTCCCTGCAATCCGGGAAGAAAACCTGCTGCGGAGGGAGATACCACGTCCGGCTCGTCAGTAATGTTCACAGGCGATATGCCTGCACCTGCTTCGATTGTCCATTCGTTGTCCTCGATGGTATGCGTCACCGAACCGACGAACAAATTACCGTTAAACCGATTGCCAAAGCCTTTCAACTCAATGAGGCAACCCGGTTTCGCCTTCGCAGAGCCGTAAAAGCTGACAGAACCCTGGTAGCGGGCCAGTCCGGCTTTCAATGCCATGCCGTCTGCCCATTGCTTGAGTGCCTTTTCGTCCGTCGGCGCGTCGGTCTGAAGCAGCAGGCTATCACCCGAAGCGATGTTCTTAGGCTGTAAATCTCCCTGCTTGTTGAGTGAGGGCGTGGAAGCGGACACTTTGACTGCCTTCTGCGTTTTGGGGCACCACGATACTGCCTCGTACTGTGTGAACTGATCGTCTGAGGAGAGTTCGAGATCGAAGGCGGTGATATCCGTGCCGTAAGTAACTGTTAGAACGGGAGATGCGTTTACTTCCGGTTTCTTCACTTTAATCTTACTGCCTTCGGTGTAAACGAACAGTCCGTTGGCGTCGGCACGGGAGAGGGCAAAGTCCCAGTCAGAGCAGTAATACTGCACCAGTGTAGGGTGCTGGTAACTCGTAGCATCTACATCTACACTGCCATAGGCGGCGAGCACTTCCTTGATGATGTCATTGTCGTTCTTCTTCTCGAAGATGCGGTTTTTGCGTCCCTGCGTTGCGGAATAGGTGTTGTTGCGGCACTCCACCACCATACAGGAGCGGAAGTCTTTGTCTGCGAGGATACGCAGTCCGATGATTATGCCTTCAAACAACGTTTCCTCCTTATTTACGCCACCTGCATCCAGTCGTATGGTGTTACCTGGTTTGAACAATGAGTCGTCACTTTCATCGAAAGTCTGCTTGTCCATGTTGCCTGCGTTAAACTTGAGTGTCGCTTTACCGATTCGATTCAGTTCCAGCCGCACGGTAGCAGACACTAACAAATAGGTGTCTTTCAGTTTCGTTCCGTTGCAATAAACGGAACAAGATAGTACACGGTCTTTATTTACAGAGGGTGATTCTGCCATATTCTTATGCTTTTTTTAACATCGGCAACAGAATTTCCGTACCTGCCGGTATATTTCTGTAGCCGTTCAAATTATTAAATCTTGCAACTTGCCCCACCAGGAGCGGGTCGCCGTAAACTTCGTAACAAAGGGCAGACAATGTCTGTCCTTCTTTCAGTGTGACCAGCCGTGACACATCGGGCGAATGTTTGGAGAAATGCTTCTTCTCCTCCTTTTGGCTGCAATAGCCCGTCAGCGTCACTTTCAGTTCGGCACGGAGCGGGATGCTGTCCGGATCAAACAGGGAATATTCCGTTTCCAGCGTCTTGAGTTGGCCGAAAAAGGTGATGTCACCGTATTGTACCTTAACGAACGAAGGGCGGTGTCCTTCGGTGTTGTAATCGTAAAGCCGTTGTTCGAGTTCGTTTACCGCATCATGCACGGGTTTCTTCTCGTCATCGTCCTCCATGGCGTTGGTCATGTCGAATAGACAATCGAAACTGAAGGTTTCGGGCTGGTAGCGCACATAAACGTTCGATCCGTTCAGGCTCCCCAACTGCTTGTCCTCTGCATAGCGGATCCCTTTGGAGAGCTTTACCTTGGCCGGGTTGACAGGCAGTTCCAGCGCGGATTTACATTCACTGTTGAAATCGCCGTCCGTATAGGCTGTAATGATCATCTTCCCCATGTTACACCTTTTTTATTATTTCCGTCTCCTGTTGTTACCGCTCATTTCTTTTCCGTCGCTGTCCGACAGGCCAGCCAATTCTTTCTTCTTTGGATATCCTATCCAATATGCGGTCTTCTACCTTCCGGAGAATTTCTTCCGGAAGTTCAGCTTCCGTAACAACGCGTTTCTCTACCACGGTACGGATACGCATTTCCTTGATGATAACAGCCATAATATCAAATATTAAATTTTTATACGATCCATCCGGTTACAGCTTATTATGACCGATTCTGTGGCCAGACCACTTTTTTCGGCATTTAAAGCATCCAGGTTCCACTGTGTGGGATAGGCATGCGAACATTTCCATCCCACCAGGGGATTTCCGTCTTTCCCCAGCAACTTTACAATCATATCGTATGGAATCATTCTCTTGCCCTTGTCAGCCTGTAAGCATTCATCTACCCATTCAGTGAAAGTATCATCACTCTCTAGTGGAACAGGGCGTTTGAGTGTTATGGTTCCATATTTGACTCCACCAGGCATTTTAATCCACATTCCTGAATCACTGGGTTTTTCTTCGGTACTCAGCTGCATATTCAGACCGGACACTTCCGTAAATGAGGCCTGGAAGCGATCAAACTTACTCTGAAATTCCACCAGAAAGTAGAAGTTCACAGGAAGTGTCCAGTCTGCTGCAGCGTTGTCTGCCATACTACTTGACAGTTACTCCTTCGTGTGCCAGAATCAGGGTTTCTATTGCCGCCGTGTTGCCGTCGGCCTTGAAACCTTCCACCGTAATTTTCTTGGGCCATGCATTGGTCAGTTCCCAGGTCTTCACAGGTTTGCCCGATTCGTCCAGCAAGCTGATCGTTACCGTTGCACGTTTGATCGTATTCAACTTGATGCTGTTAATCCAGTCCCACATCGCCTTGTCATCTTTAAAGATGCCTTTCTTCAAGGTTACGTCGCTAGCCTTTCTCATTCCCGGCATTTTCTGTTTAGTGAAAACCGGACTGTCGCCTGCACGATATTCTATCATATCATATTCTGTTTCAAGACCTGATACTTCGCTACATGAAATATCTCCTACATCAGTAACTGATACCTTGAAGTAAAAACTCGGTAACGGCCACGCCTGTGTAGTCCCGCTTTGTGCTGCTCCATCTTCTGCCATAATATTCTATTTTTTTTATTGTTAATTATTTAAATCCCGATTAATCTCAGCTTTTTTGCATCTGTTGCTGGAAGGTGATTTCGATGAACTCTGCCGGATGCGAGATAGCAACCAGCACTGTGATGCGCATGATACCTTCCAATATATCTTCCGCTGTCATGGTGTCACCAAGTCCGACATGTACTTCATAAGCATCTTCGGGACTGGCACCGGCCAGTCCTCCGCGTTTCCACACGCTGCGCAGGAAATTCTCAATCATGCACTTCATGTTGATCCATGTATTGGCATCATTGGGTTCGAACACGTAAGCACGGGCAGCATTTTTAACTGATTCTTCCAGAAAAGTCATTGTACGGCGTACATTAATATAACGCCAGTCCAAAGAATTTCCATTCAATGTACGTGCACCCCATACTTTGATACCTTCGCCAACAAAAGACCGGATAGCATTGACTGCTTTCCCGTCCATCGGCACATTCATCTCTTCCTGGGTCTTATTATCGATCACTTCCGAAGGCTTATTCACATAGTTGACCGAAACGTTGGCCGGTGCTTTCCATACACCACGTGTATTGTCCACCATTGTATAAATGCCTGCCATAGCAGCAGAAGGAGGTAACAGGTTCAAATAGTCTTTCACCTTCTTCGCCAGTAGCTGGTATTCCGGCCAGTTCTGCATCAGGGCATTGTGGAGGTCATTCTCTATTTGAGACAGTTCATTCTTTGTGAGAGGAACTTCTTGCGGAGTTTTCCCATCTTTATCCAATACCGTTTTTGTCCCTTTTTTGATAGCAGATAAAGCGTCTTTTATAAATTTATAAACATCTGAATCTACATTATAAAAAGGTGCTAAACTGAATGTATCCGGATTAAAATTCTCAATATCCCATGTCAATGTTTTTCCTGTAATATCATTGTCTGAGAGTACAGATGTTTCCAACCACGGATAATAGGCTGCCGCATACGAAATATTATTGGTACCAATTGCCTCACGAAATGTTTCTATCGGTTTATCTATAATCTTATTCCCTTTTTTCAAAGGAATATCCAGAAGAACAAAATACTTTTTACTGTCACACAGATTCAACAGGTCAGTATAGATGTTCATACAAGTATCTACATTCACCGCTTCAGGAACAACCAGCATAGTTATGTCCTGTACTTTCTTGATATTGGAAAATATGGTTTCTTTGCTTTTATCCGTATAAACGTCTGATAAATTCTTTTCGTAATTGCCAATAGATATTACATAACAAGTACCGCCACCATTAGCAAAAAACATTACCATATTGTAATATAAGGTGCATAATTTACTTTTCAGTGTTGCTTTCAGACCGCCATTTATTGTCGCATCATAAACTGATAAGGTTTTATCGGCCTCCTCTGTTTTTATGACCGACAGTGTAAACTGCGGAGTCGGGGCACCACCGAAATACTTTCTATATTCCGTTATCGATGAAATTCTCATCGGTTTGAAATCCAAAGAGTCCGTTCCGTTCAATGCCTTTTCTGTAAGGCCTATGAACACAGGAATAGCTGTTTCGGCTTCAACTATAGAATTAGGGAAAGCGTTCTTCTCTTTGATATAAACGCCAGGGGTTTTGTATTCTCCCATGATCTTCGATATTTTAGTTCAACAATCGGTTATTAACTCTTTTGTGCCTGCTGCTGGAAAGTAATCTCAATAAATTCCGCCGGATGTGTAACGGCGACCAATACTGTGATTCGCATGATGCCTTCCAGAATATCTTCAGCCGTCATAGTGTCACCAAGTCCGACATGTACTTCATAAGCATCTTCAGGTGTAGCTCCAGCTAATCCACCACGTTTCCATATGCCACGCAGGAAATTTTCTATCATAGATTTCATATTGATCCAGGTACCGGCATCATTCGGTTCGAACACATAAGCACGGGCGGCATTCTTCACGGATTCTTCGAGGAAAAGTAATGTGCGGCGTACATTGATATAACGCCAATCCAAGGAATTACCGTCCAGCGTACGTGCTCCCCATACTTTGATACCTTCACCCTGAAAGGCACGGATCACATTAATGGCCTTGCCGTTCATCGGGGCATTTAAATCTTCCTGTTCCTTGTCGTCTATGTTTTCAGCCGTACTTTCCACGTAGCTTACAGATACATTTGCCGGAGCTTTCCATACACCACGTGTATTGTCTACCCTGGTATAGATACCAGCCATAGCAGCGGAAGGAGGGAGGAGGTTCAAATACTTTTTCAATCCCTTCATAGCATATTGGTAAAGAACAGAACCATTAAATAGAGCCTGGTGGAAACCGTTTTTATCCGTCACATAACGAGAAGAGAATGTAATAACTTTCTTTTCCGGAGTAGGATCTACCGCAGAGATAGTTTCAACAGTTGCTATTATCCCTTCCCCTAAATCTTTTTCCAGAAGTTCCTTTGTTATTATATCATACGCATATTCCTTTCCTCTGATTGTCACCTTCTTGTCCTTTTCAACTTCTATGGACTGGAACATGAACTTTTCTATTATTGCCTGGAGATTTCGATCTACATCGGAGAATTTGTCTCTATAGGTATAGAATGTCTCCGACCATGTAAACATTTCACCGTCAATACCCCTGTCGCCCAACACTGAAGTATTCAGCCATGGATAGTAAGCTGCCCCATAAGACATATACTCACTGCCGATACTTCCCTGGAAGGTTTCCATCCGGGTATTCAATTGATCGTTATTGGGATATTTAGGCGCTACATCCAGAATTGTAAAACGGTTAGCCATTTCCCCGCAATGTTTCAGCATATTCTGTTGTATGTTAGTACAAACACCTGTATTCTCTACTGCTTCCGGAACAATAATCATTGTAATTTCCTGTTCTTTCTCTAAATTTGTCAAGGCAGTGGTTACTTTTGTATCATCCAATGTATCTTTGCCATACGTTCCGACAGATACAATATAGCATGTTCCACCGCCATTGGCAAAGAATAATGACATATTGTAGTACAAAGTATATAAATTTGTTCCGTCAAGATAAAAGGCATAGCCGACAGGCGTATCTGTAAGATCCTGTTCATTTTCATCTTTCGCTGTAGCTGTCTCACCTGGAGGACATATACAATATTTGCAGACCTTGGATTCGGGTTCCATTAATTCCTTCGCTAATACCTTTTGGGCGTCTTTTGGGGCTTTAGACAAATAAAAGTATTGTTTTATATCCACCGTGAAACTCAGCTCCGGTGCCCCACCAAAATACTTTATAAACTCCGTCATCGACGAAATTTTCCATGGCTTATTCTTCAAGTCATCGTTTCCATTCATCGCTTTTTCGGTAATACCGATAAATGCGGGGATGGCGGTCGGTGCTTCCACCACCGAGTTAGGGAAGGCGTTCTTCTCTACGATATAAACGCCGGGTGTTTTCATGCTTCCCATGATTATTCGTTTTTAAGATTAATAATTATTGTTCTCTAATAACACAGACCTCTCTTACGGTATAAGGAGATTCTGATTGGTATTTACCTATTTGCGGCGGTGAAATGAACCGACTTTCCAACCGTGTACCAATGAAAAGTTGTATTGTAATGTCGTAATGCTCTTTCAGTCTTATCCGCTCTGCAGAAACAATTCTCCATACATTTTTTCCCAAAGTTGTTTTCTCATACTTTTCCGGTGGACAGAAAGCCATTATGTTTTCACGACTTTTCAGGTTGAGCTCTTTTCCACGCATGTCATTCTCATCCCTGAATACACAGAGATATTCCCAATAATAAGCGGGTGAACTAAACCGGATGGTGAATTCCGGGTACCAGAGCATTCGCAATTTCTCCGGTGCAGTTTCCACCGGTTTCAGCGTTATACGGCAGAACTCATCTTTCAGTTTTTGCCCGTTCGTTTCCTTTTTCCAGACATAGTCGGCATTCACTTCCACAACTCTGTTTTCTATATTGAACTTGTACAAGCTCCCCAAATCATATCCCTTATTCTCTATCTGTTGCAGAAAACAGGGATCCTTCACAATCATTGACAACTCCAGTACATCTTCATCCATAAATCCCGGCAAATCATCGAGCATTATCCATTGCCACTCGTTCGCGGAGACTGCTCTAAACATTACTCCCCGCCGTTTCATCAACTCTTTGGTCTCAGGCGTCGGCTGCAAACTCACAAATCTGTTTACAGACGGATTGTAGTAATCGTGTTCGATACGTATCGTGGCTATAGCAATATATCGGCTCATCTATTTTCCTCTGTTCTATTTTGTTAAACGCACATTCGGTTCACGGGCAATACTGCTGCTGCCACTGGCTTCTTGCGCATCGATGGTCAGGCGACGCAGCTTACACATTACAGACGGGTAATATTGTCCGCCCAGTGTAGTCCAGAAGTTATTGATGTCCTGTGCGGACAGTGTTACGATTTCTACCGTATATTTCTGCCCGTCCAGTTCAAAAAAGGGATGCGACTGAATGAAAAGTAACGTTTCAGATAAGACGGATAATGACTCGGCATAGCGTTTTTCATCATATACAGCGGCTAGCATCAAATCCAGATTCAGCAACAGCGACGGATAATTTCGCATATACTCCGAACCGCTACGACTGAGACCAGCCGAGATCCCTCCGGCGGCTTCCCGCTCTATATTGACTAACGAGACAATCAGCTTGCAAGGTCTTTCTTCCGGACCGTTGCCTATAAAACCCGCTTCTGCCACACCTTCAGGCTGGGGAAACCTTTGCCGTAAATACTCATCCAAACGAGCAGCAAAATGTGTCAAAATCTTTTTTATCATGGCTTCTTTAGATTTATTGAAGCGGAAAGGTATAAAAAAGGCTGAAAGAAACGAAGAGAAATCCGCAGACGACAGAAAATCGGTGATGAAATGCATGAAAAAGGGCATGAACAGAAACCAGTAGTAAAACCGGAATTCATTCATGCCCGTACAGAGTTGGAATTTAAGACTATCGGTCAAAGGCCATTTTTTTACGTATTCAGTTTCTGCAGCAACATTTTGCCGGGTCTGAACTTTACACTTCGGCGTGGTAATATCGGAACCGTTTCTCCGGTGCGCGGATTCCGGCCTTCCCGTTCGGTTTGTTTCCAAAGGTTGAAGCACCCGAATCCCTGGAGTATGATGCCGTTACCTTCGTTCAACTCTTCAGCTATTACTGTTTGCAACGCTTCCAGATGCTCGCGACACTCCTTCTGCGGAACAGAAAGACGGGCGGCTATTTTATTTATCAGATCTGCTTTATTCATATATCCAATTCTCCCTGGTTTAAAGAAAGCCCGGTAAAACAAGTCCACCAGGCTTTCATAAGTTTATAAAAACGGACAGTTCATTCACGGTACGACAACTTCGGCCGGTTTGGTCGTTACAACCTCCACTACGTATTTATCAGTAGCGTCGAGCTTGTTTGTCACAGTGATCTTACCGCCTGTCTGAACATTGCCGATAGCCGTTTTGACTTTACCTGTGATGATTGTCTGCTTCCAGCCGTTGGCTTGTGTCGAACCGTTTCCGGCTTTGGTTTCAAACCAACTGCCATCTGTTGCAATATCGACTCCTTCCGGCGAAGAGACGGTCAAGGTGAAAGAGTTATCTTCCACATCTGCCAGACTTACTAACGGAATACTGCCTCCTGTACCTCCGGTCATGTTGACCGTGTTATCGCTGCGGGTTCCCATTTTGAAATCGTCCTGCGACAAATCTTTCAAGGCCGGGTCTTTCAATACGACTTTCACTACAGTCTCGCCCTTGGAGGCAGTCGAAGCGAAAGTAACGGTTGTAGTAGCAGGGAGCGGTGTTTTGACAGCCGGAAGAGTCAGGGTATAATCGCCTTCGGCAGTAGTAACAGGACCGTCTGCCTGTAGCCAGGTATCTCCTGACTTTACGGTTGCTGTACTGCCCGTTGTCTCTGCCTTGCTGTCCGGATCGATACGTGTTTCGGCTACGGCATGCAGTTTGATCGTCTGGGCTGCTACATTATATATAGTAGCGGTCAGTGTCGACGGGTCGAACTTATTATAATTACCTTCGACGGTTGTCAGGCTTATGACAGGACCCGGTGTGGCGATTACCTTGATCTCTTTGTTCATGCCACTGGCCGGATTGGTCAGGCGGATAATGATATCTTCCTGTTTGCCGTTTCCCAGCACTGTCTCATCCACCTTATAAACATATTTGGTTTCCTGCGAGGCGGCTTTTGTTACAGGGCCGCTGTTCTCTTCGTCTTTGACCAGCCATTTAACGGCAGTCGCCGAGTGGTAAACCAATTCGTCTTCCAATTCCGTATTCGAACCCATTGTGAACGCAAACTTGCTACCGTTTGCTGCTAGGACGGAGACACGTCCGTCGCCCATGACATAAGCATCCTGGCTTTCGGCTGCCAGAAGCGTTACCGGCGTTTTCTTATCGAACTCATTATCCGGTTTATACGGATCGAGGTCGCCTGGCTCATCCCATTCGGCAACCTTGAGGTTGAAGTCCAGATGGTATTTGTCCGCTTTCGTTATAGCGATCGTGTAGCGGTGGTTGTATGCTACTTCGATATAAGTACCCACGCCGTTAACCATCTGCTGGAAAGGAATCTTATAGGAAACATCCGTACTTTCAGTCTTGTTGACGGCATATTTACCTTTCAGCATCAGATAGCCGTTATCCTCTTTCGGGCTGGGGTAGGTATAGAAAGCACCCTGTGTGAGACTGGTGGTTCCGGCCGCTTCGTCGTCAGCCTGCTGGTTTTCGGCATCAATTTCCCTTTCCGGGTAAGTGATCAGCTTATCGGCATCCGTTACCAACGTCTTGATGGGGAAGAACTGGGCTGCGCTCTGGCCTCGTCCCATCGAAATCTTCTCGACCGTGAATTTTGATTTTTCCGCATCATTGATAACATCGAAACGTGCCACCATACGCGACAGTTTCAATCCGATCTGGGTACGGGCGGAAGTTCCGAAATCAGTCAGGTCGAGTGGTGTCGTGTAAGCGCCCGACATCGGCAGGGGAGATTCCAGCACGTCGTCGACAGTCGGAGGATCAGTTGTTACATCGATCAGCTTCGTGTGCAATGTTTTAAACTCATCCTCGGTAGGGATTCCTGCCGTCACGACATTGTCCGGCATGCCGGGTTTACTCTGTTCGAGCGATTTGAAATTATTGAACAGGGTCACGGCATCGCCATCTGTTTTATATAACTTACTACGGTTTGCCACGCAATAGAGTTTTATGAATAATCCTTTATTGAGTTTCAAAAGTCCGGAGGTCGTACCTGCGTTCACGTCACCTGTCAGATTGAAGCTGTATGCCTTTCCGTTGGGTAAGGTCACAATGTCAGCCTCATCGCGGAAATAATGAAGTTCCTGGAACGTATAGGTACCATTCTCTTCTTTCGATCCGAAGACATATACATCCAACGAATAGATATAATTCTCTACAGCTGTCGCAATCTGTTCGCCGGCTTTTGTACCGGGAGCTTTCAGGACCAGATTATTTTTCAGTGTCAGAAGCACTTCCCTGCGTGTAGGATCATCCGTCCCTCCCTGATCGGGAGGGGTCGGATTTACTACCTCATTTTCCTCGGAACAACCGGCGAGGATGAACAGGCCGGTAGTGAGGATAGAAAATAGATATTTTATATTCATGTCCTGTCAATTATTATTGTTTTTTCAATGTGATCGTTCTGCTTCCGCCATTCGGAATTGCACTGGTGATCGTGATCGTTATGTCTGCTGTTTCATCGCTATTTCCACAACCATTTTGTGTAAATTCGATTGCAGCAGTTCCGCCTTCAGCAATTTCGGTAGGCGATTCCGTATGATTCAGCCAGGTCGATGTATTTCCTGTGTAGGCAATCGTACTGCCCTTGTATCCTGTAACAGCGATTGCAATAGGTACATATTTATGAGTATTGTCAGATGCGCTCGTATAAATCACATTTATCTGATCCTTATTACTTCCGTCCAGCGTAGCGGCATCATTATCTGCACCCAGTGTAAACGCCGGTATCGGGTCTAACCAGGTAATCGTCAGCGTCGCATTACGGCTTTCAGCGCCTGCTGTTGTATTTTGGGCGATGACTTCCGTTGTTGCGGCTGTGAGTGCAGTGGCATTGTTTACTTCAATTTCATAAAGACCTTCACCTTTATTGGAAATCGTTAATCCGGAGGTTGTCTTTTCGAGGAAAGTCATTGCTTCCGGACAAGTTAC
This sequence comes from Parabacteroides sp. AF17-3, assembly GCF_003635445.1. Taxonomy (NCBI): domain Bacteria; kingdom Pseudomonadati; phylum Bacteroidota; class Bacteroidia; order Bacteroidales; family Tannerellaceae; genus Parabacteroides; species Parabacteroides sp. AF17-3. Next base: position 321,211 of record NZ_QTMM01000005.1, read on the forward strand.
TTTGATCGATATCTTACTGCCGTTTGCTTTGTACATGCTGGCTGTTGAAGCATAATCGGCGATAACCGGTGCTTCATTGAAATCACTTTTCGCCCCACCGGTGGCTTCTGCAAACTTCGGTTTGCTTGCTGCCTTGTGCATAGTAACCGTCAAGACTTCGCTTGTATTCAGCTTATTGGTGAATGTGATGTCGAAGTCTGTAAAGTCAGTGACTCCGCTGGTTGCTTTGACAGTATAAGTCATAACGCCATCGGTAACCGTTTCACCATCTATTGTCAGCCATTTACCGCTGGGGATATTGGCTGTTGCGCCTTCCGGAGCAGCGATCTTCAGGTTGTATGTGTTGGCTGCCAGCAGGTCGATATCTGTTTCTACCTTATAGGTCGAAGCATCCGAATGACTGATTGTTGCATACGTGGAATTATTTTCCAGTGTGGCGGATAATCCTGCAGCTACCGCTGTGACCGTCAGAGTTGTTTCGGCAGACGCTTCCTCGCTGTTCTGGAATTTGATTGCGTATTCATTACCGTCAGTCAATGCCTTTGCCACCTTGATCGTAAAGGTCGAGTAATAGCCTTCTTTTACAGCTTCGCCTTCCTGTACAAACTCTCCGTTTTCCGGCAATACCAGCTTGGTGCCTTCGATACACATCGCTTTTACTTTAATATAGCTGCCTACAACATTATACATATTGGCTGTAAACAGGTTATAATCGACCGTATTTCCGGTGCTGCCGTCTCCGCCTGTTGCCAGGGTCGGTTTAGCTTTCGGTCCGTAGAAAGTAAGTGTTGTCCAAAGAGCCGGATCGTAAGAGGCAGCTTCGTTGATGAAGACCACATTGACAGGCAGTTCGCCTGTCGCTTTATCTACAGTCATTTCGAAAGTAGTGTACCATACACCGTTCTCTTCTTTATATTCAGGCTTAGCAATTTCCAGCCAGTCGGGAGAGGCTGTTTTTGTCTCGGCGGCCGATTTTTCTACACGCACTTTACCGGTAGCGGCAATCGTTGTTTTAAATACGCTGCTTTCTTCTACGGTAAATGCTGTTTTTGAATCATTGATTGCTACCGGGATATTACCGGTTGTTGCCTCAAATCCGGTAGCTGCTTCAAACACCGGAGCATCATTATCCGGTTTCACTACAATACCGCCGCCCGATGTCCAGTCCACAACTTCAAAAGTACCGAATATATTACTCTGGGTCACATCCGTGATACGGAGTTTATAGCGGTTGTTGGCAGCTATCGCGATATATTCACCCTTATCGGCTCCTTCGGGGGTGCGGACGATAGGCACATGGTAAGTGACGTCTACCTGTTTGGAAGTTGCCGGACTTTTATACGTACCGTCAATGATCAGGTAGGTCTGATCCGTACTCAGGTTAGGGTAGGTGTAGAGCGCACTCTCGGTCAGACCTTCGTTGGCCCCGGCCAACTTGTCGAACTCGACGGCGGCATAGGGGGTGAGGGTTGTTTTCAGATCGGCTTCTTCTACCTTTTCAGGTGCCGTTCCCCAAAAAGCACCGACTTTACGGCCCTGTGCCAGCGTCAGTTTCTGAATCGTGAGGTTCGACTTGGAGGCCGTGTTGTCGATATCGAAACGGGCTACGATACGTTTCAGGTCGATATCGACTTTAGAGACACTGCCGCTGATCTTGGTCTGTCTCTCACTGGTCATCAGAAGCGGTGTAGCGATGATACCGCCGGTAGCGGCATCCGTACCCAGCACTTTGGTGAATGAGGCGCGGAAAGCAGTTTCGGTAGTTGCTGCTGCCGCATTGTTAATTTCAAAAACACCATCTCCGTTATCGGCCGTAGTGGCAGCAACCAGGGCACCGTTCCATGCGGTTTTTGCCGTACCGTCTTTCTGGTAAAATTCCCCGTCAGTCGTGGCATGACCTTGTGCGTCGATAGCTCCGTTGTTTGCGATGCAAAGGAGTTTGATGTAAGGCAATCCTTTTAACTCGTTCGGATAGATGGAGGCTTTCCATCCCGTTCCGGCGTCCTGCTTTTTGAAGTTGGTCTTCGGGTTACCGGAGGCGTCTTTGTCTTCTGAATCGAAAGCGGTGCCTTCGTCCCAGGTTTCCATGTAGTAGTAGCTGCCGGCTTGTCCGGTAGCAGAAGCGAAGAGATAGACCTGGAGTTTGTCTATCTTGTTTTCACCTTCAGAAGCAGTCGCCTTGGTATACTCCTGGCTCTCTCCGGTTCCGCTGAAGACGATCTGCAACTCGGAACGTCCGGCAATACCACTGGTGTCGCCTCCGTTTGTTTCATCGTCTGAACAGCTTGCTCCCAGTCCCGCGAAGGCAAGGAGCAGCATTAAACTTTTTACGTTCATGTTCGTTTGTTTTTTTGTTAAACAATATATGATTAATAAAATTTCGGGTTTTGTACAGGGTGGTTGTACAGTACTGTACAAGGAGGTTGTATAGCGTTGTACAATCACTCTGTACAGGGTTATACTATTCGATCTCCGGACGGTCGCCGCCACCTCCACCGCTTTCGCCAACATGGACCTCTACCGACGCCGAACGGGGGTCTTTGAGCAGCGTGCGGCCGCTATATTGGGTGGTGACGGTCAGTTCGTATTTACCGTCTTTCAGGTCGGAGGGGAGCAGCAAGATCAGTTCCGACGGATTGTTGGTGGTTATCTGGTCGGCATCGAGTTTAATCACGGCTTTGTCTTCGCCGGTCAGGGTAACGCCTATCGCTTCGTTGGTACCGACAACTTTGAGGTTGGCACCGCGCACGAAGAAGTTGCGTCCCGGTGTCATGGTACCGTCTTTCAGACCCGTCTTCCGGTCTTCCGTTCCGATGATGTACATCACGTCGGCCTTTTCGCCCAGGATAGCGATCGACGTTTTGGCACTTTCCTCACGAACCACCTTGTTCTGGGTAAAGGCCACGTAGATGCTGTTCTTTTCGGGATTCCACCGGCCATCTTCTGCCAGTCCCAGCAGGCGGGGCACGGCGTAGAACAGTCCGGTGTTGAGTTGCCAGCCGTTCATCAGCAAACGGGCACAGATGCGTTCGAAGAGAGTAACTACGTGTACGATCGTTTCAGGTCGCAGGCCGGTGTCTTCGGCACGCATTTCTTCGTAGATCTTGTTGATGTCGGCTTTACCGGTGGTTTCAAGGATAAAGATCTTGTCTTTGGGATCAGGGGTCACCGTATTGGGGGCCATCCATACTTTCAGTGTATTTGCCATATCGTTTAATATTGTGGTCCGGCACAGATAAAGTGCCGGACCGGTTTATACCAGTGTTTTATTTGTTTCAATTTCATATATAAATGCACACGAAATGCGGCACAACCCTTTGTCGGGGGCTGTGTAACGATCGGTGCATCTGTTATAGGTTACAGATGCGATTGCTAAAAAAACAATCCCATCATGTCAAAGAACACTTTTGTCAGAAATATAGCTGAAGCCTATTTCTGTTTACTTTCAATTAGTTGCCAGGTACTTATACTATTGTTTGATACAACGTACTTGACGCCTATCTGTTTTAGGATCGTATCCAACAGCGCCACTACTACTTCCAACAAACATATAGTATGCTAAACTCTCATTGTATTCATTTGATGACCAATGAGTGTGAGCTGTATTGAATACTTTGTTATTTTTTAACTCTTGATATCTACTTCCTGTATTCGTAGTAGGAAATGTACTATTTACCCCTACGATTTTAAACCATTCCGTATGAGTCGGTACACGCCATCCAGAGGGACATTTAGATGATAAGTTACTATTCCATTGACAACTTTCATCTGCATTTACTGGAGCAATATAATATCCTGAATATTTCCAAACATACTGACCTTTATAATCGCGTGATACATTTATGGAATAAGTGGCTGTTTTACTTTCATCCGACTTGTTTTTCACTCGGATGGTCGTAGAACCGGTATATTTAGCTGTAAATGTGAGTCTATTACCATTTTGAGAGATACTGGCAATATTGCTATTTTCAATCGTATAAACGAATCCGCCGGCAGGAGGTGTAACCGTAACATCTACCGATGTTGAATTTTCATTCTTTATATTAGCCAGCGTTCCACTGGTAGAACTCAACTTGGGTGCTGTAAATCCGGTGGGGATTACTTTTATTTCTTTATTTTCTCCGTTCGGTATCTTATTCGTTAGCAGGATAGTGGCCGGTTTCATGACACTACTTGTATTCGTACTTATTTGAGTAATCAAAATACTGCCATCTCCTTTTATTTCAGGGGTTGTAATATTGAACCATGGGGCGCCGCCTCCCCAGTCTTTTACTGAAGCCTTAACTCCTATAGCTGATGAATGTACACTAATCGCAGTGTTTCCACTGGTTGCAGCCTGTAGGGATATTTCATTATTTGCCGTAATCTCACTACTCAGTAAATTGATTGTAATCGCCGTTGTCAGATCGCTTATTCTGTTGTTTTGAAAAACAACACTACCTTCGCTATCACCAATGCCTGTATTTAATGATTCTTCTTTTATAGTAAGTTCGTAGGCGTTTTTTAATAGGGTTGTTTCAGTATTTTTTATCTCCAACCAGTCCGGTTTGCTTTTGATCGTTATTCCGTCCGGGCAGGTTATGCTTACATTAATTTTACTATCGACTACTTTATACATAGTTGCTTTTTGTTGCTTCACATCCAATGTATTGCAATTACCGGGAGCCTGCTGAATATCGTTTAATAGCGGTGAAGTGACTGCTTCAACAAACAAAACAGTTTCCGCCCCATTCATCGTATTGGTAAATCTTACAACGACGCGAGGAAAACGGGGTTTGTCATAATTCTCTTTTATAGTAAATTGGTAAGTGCAAACGGGTATGGTGGCTTTTGTTGTGTTTGTAATTGAAGGCTCAGAAATTTCCAGCCAATCGTATTGTTGCGACTCCGGACCGCCAGCATATGTTTTTTGTATATTCAATGCTGAATTGGTCTTGATGTTGATATCGATACTACTCCCAGTCTTGACCGACATATTGATGGTACGGGTATCCGGATCGTATACGGTTTCATCGGTGAATGTGGGAGGGATGGCCACGTCAAGTTCTCCGCTACCGTCTTCCGGTTTGTATTCGTCGATGTTTCCGTCATCCGCCCAATCAGCGACTGTTAATGTGAAATCCAGATGATAATCGTCTGCTTCGGTGATGCCGATCGTGTACCGGTGGTTATTATTTATTTCGAGAAAAGAGGAACTGCCATCAGCCGCCTGCTGTGTAAAAGGTATCTGGTAAGAAACCTCTTTGCTTTCTGTTTTATTTATTCTGTACAATCCTTTCAATGTGAGGAAACCGTGATCGTTTTTAGGCGAGGGATAAGAATAGAAAGCACCAGTCTGCATACCCTTATTCGCTTTTTCTCCGCTGAAAGTACGTGAGGGACAGGTGATGAGTTCAGCTGTGGCAGCTTCGGGAACCGTGCCGTAAATGCGTATAGGGAAGAAGGTCGCGCCGCGGCGGCCGTTGCCCATCGAGATCGATTGGATGGTGAAACGGGAAGTTTCCGCATTATTAACGATATCGAAACGTGCGGCGAGACGGGTGAGTTTGAATCCGGTCTGTACCCGGGCAGAAGAGCCGAGATCGGTCAGGTCGAGCGGTGTTGTCTGTGCGCCGCTCATAGCCAGCGGAGTGCACAGCGTATCGCCGGGTACCGTAGCCGACAGCAGTGCGGTATGATAGGTTTTGAAAATGCTTTCCGAAGGTTGTCCGAGTGCCACTATTTTCGCGGGATTATTGCCATCTGCTTCCGATAAGACCAGCGGTGTGAAGGCAGCATCGGTCAACGGTGTACCGTCGCCGCTGGCCGGGTCGACCAGCATCGTGTTGTTGGCGATGCAGTACAGTTTTACGAACAACCCCTTTTTCACTTTGAGCAGTCCTGTTGTCGTTTCGTCGTTATCGCCGTCTACCGCCAGTTGCAGTTCTTCAGCTCCCGCAGGCAGTGTAGCTTCTGCTTCTGCACGATAGGCGAAACGTTGGAGGAGGGTGTAGTTGTCACCGGCTTCGCTCTCGGAGGCAAACACATAGACATCGAGTGTTTCGATCGCATTCTCATCCGCCGTGGCAATGGTTTCCGCCTTGGTGGCGACCGGCTTCAGGGCCAACTTGTTTTTTAAAGTGAGCAACACTTCACGGCGTCCGGCATCATCGGTTCCGCCCGGCTCCGGCTGATTGCCGCCGGCATGTTGCGTCTCTTCCGAACAGCCTGCTAAAAAGGCTGCCAGCATGAGGGTGGTGCATTTTGTCAATAGTTTCATATTCACCTTGTTTTTAAGTATGTTTTATTGTTTCTGTTTTAATATTCAATTATCCGATCGTTCCGCCTTCATCCCAGTCTGAAGCCGTAGCCTGCGTCACAATAATTTTGTCATCGTATACACTTACCAGAAGATCAAATTCCTGCTCCATATTGGTATCCATGTTGACGGATTGTTTATTGAAAAAGAGGTTCAGATCCAAATCCTTAACGATCTGTTCTCCATCCTTCCAAAGGCTCCATAACTGGTGGGTGGAAGCGGTATAACGGAAGGTGACGAACTCTCCGATCACTTCTCCGTCGTAACTCAAAGCCGCCCTTGTCTCATGGTAGGTGATACCGCCTGTGATACGGGGAATGATATATTGCCCGTCCCCCGAAGGGATCGTAGCCTCATTGCCTCCGGTAAATCCGTAAACAGCCGGAATCCCTTTGAGCCGCATCCTGAAAATGCCGTCTGCGGGTGGTTCGCCTGTCATCCACCGCACCGTCACAGAGAGGACGGCATGGGCGTGGGACAGGTAAACGCGTCGACGCCGGGTCGCCCCGTTTTTCAGGGTGAATGCGGTTGTCCCGTAATACAGACGGCTTGTATTGCCCCGGTATCCGGGAGGGATACCCGTCTGTTGGGCACTGAGTGTCATTTCGTTCATATTCATATCATTTTCATTTTGAATTTGTATCGTTTCGTTGGCATTGCTTTCGTCCGAGAGGTTCCCCCAGAGAACCAATGTATAATCGCCGTCGGGCAGGTTGCCGTTCCAGCCTGCTACGCTGTCGCCTTTGAGGGTGATAGTGGCCAGCAGGTTCCCTTTTGCGTCGAAAAGGTATTGCCGGAGGTTGTCGACATAAGTCGGCAACGTATTTTCGGTGCTGCTACCCGCATACCAGTATTCCATCCTGACATTGTAAGGACAGACGGAAGGTTCGTCGCCAAATGAACAGCCTGAGAGCATGGCTGCCAGTATGCTGCATATCATCCAAAACCTTCCTGTCTGTATCCTTCCCACTACTTCGTATTATTAATATTAATCCAGTATGAATTTCTATTTCTTTTATTCGTCTTCTATTCTGTTAATCCTTCGGCAAATTGCAGGTTTCTGCGTGCCTTGCGGGGTTCAATCCCTACGGCTTTCCGGAACCAGACTGTCGCCCCTTCCGGATTTCCTTCCATCAGCATAAGCACGCCCAGATTATTCCAGGCACGCGGGTCGGCCTCTACTTTGCGGAGATATCCCCATGCCGATTTCAAATCGCCTGTCAGCATTACGGCGGAGGCCGCGTTGACGTTCGTTATCACATCGTCCGGGAAATGGAATGCCGCCACTTCGTAGACTTCGCGGTATTGTTCCGTTCCGGGACGGTAATAGCGGGCGACACCATACATTTCTTCCAGGCTCAGCAAGTCGGGATGGATATAGATCATCTCCGATGCTTCTTCGGCATTAAGGGCACGAATGCGGTATTCCACCACGAACTCGATACGCCTGAGCAAGGGAAAAAGCCTTTTCAGCATGTCTTTATAAGGAATGCCTCCCTGCAAATTCATCAACTGTTTTTCGCGGCCACTGAAAATGCCAAACCGGCGTATGATGTCGAGGGCTGCCGTATAATAAGAGGGTTTCGTGCTTAGCAGCAAATCTTCCAGGCCGTTCCAGTCTTCCGCCACGGATGAGACGTCGAACAGGCGGGCGGGGATGCCGTACGCTTTTTGCACATACCAGGCAAACAGCCTGGAACGGTCGGCTGCCAGCTTTTCATTATCTCCGTAGTTTCCGTCGGGCGAAGCATATCCTTTCACTTCTATACGTTCCAGTTCGGAGTAACCTTCGGCCAGGACCGGAAGCAAGCTGGCGTCGATCTTGCCGATCTCTTCCCGGTTGTTTTTAAAGTCGGGATATACTTCATCTTTGCCGAGCGGATAATCTATATAGAGGGTTGTGCTTTTGCTGCGGTGTTTGTTCTCCTGCTTCGGGTCGGGCGTGAGGAACGAGACCATCGACGCATAAGTATTGACATCTGCCGTGTTCAGGGAAATCTGTTCCCGCACTTGACGCGGGACATGGTTGTCTCTTTGAACGGGTTTGTCCTTATGCGATTCTGCATTGAGTGCAGGAATGGGGTTGTTTTTTGCGAGTTGTACAGTGGAAACCGACAGGTTGCGTTTCAACGTATCTACTCCCAGCAGTTGCAGGTCGCAACAGTCTTTTATTTCCTGGCGGAGCAGCAGGGAGGCCTGTTGCATCCAGGAGGTATAAGGAATGGATATCCGGTAACGGACATTTTTGGAACCGGTCCGGTTGTTATCGAGTAATATAAGATAAGGAATTTCGCGGTTCTCCGCAGAGGTTGCCAATGCACGTTCGCGGCGTTCAAAACGGAAACGTTTACCACCGGTGATCACAACGGAAGGTAATGTAATCTTTTGGGAAGAACCTTTCTTTCCAGCCAGTTCGGGGGTAAAGATAACGGCTGCCAATGAGTTAACATGTACGCTGTTCAAATCCATCTCCAGCCAGAGATGCAGACTGTCATTCTTCACGGTGACCGATTGGGGAACGATACGTATGCCTTCGGCTGCTATTTTTCCGGTAAGTCCGGAAAGACAGACAACGACGAAAGTAAACATTATTATATGTAGCAGATAATTTTTCATAAGGATAATCTTTAGCGCAGGAAGTAAATGATGGAGAATCCGAGACGGGTGGGACCTATGTAGCTGCGGGTGTAACTTCCTTCCCGTTCACCGCAATCGGCGCAACGGAATTTGTTGTATCTCATATAAGCATATCCGGCACCGATTATCGCTTCCAGTCCCCAACGTTCGCCCAATGCCCAATGGTAACCATATGTAACGCCACCACCATAGAGATCTCCCCGCAATATATGGTCTTTTAATCCGGATATAAAAGGTATTTGCCCGATGTTGAAATGTCCCCAATGTCCGTGTACACCGATAAAATGTCCTTCGAACTTACGACAAAACCAATAACGGACTTCGGGTTGAAAGAGATACATATTCAATTTCATGTCATTGCTAAATTTCCAAGCATTGTATGCTCCCCATAAATCGAGTGTGATCTGACGAGTGATTCCGAACTCAACGCCGACGTTCGGAGTTGTGGTTGCCCAGAATAATGTGTTTGTTTTCAGTGCGGTTTGCTGAGCGTGTATACCAGTAGGTAAACAATAAATAACAAACATTAGTATGTGTAGTTTTCTTAGCATATACCCTATTTATATTTTGATGGAAATGCGTTCCGTCTATTCGTAAGAGTTGGAACAGTCTTTCGTGCCAAATTCGAAAGGCTTTGATATTAATGACAATCCAATAGGATACGGAAGGGGAGGAATCTCCTGCTGTGAAACAATTCATGAAACAAATGGTCTTATTTCAAGATGGAATGGCTGATTATTAAGATGATTTGTGTGAAAAGTACGAGATACATCTGGGGCTTGTATTTAAAAGTTCAGAGATATGAATAAAATAACCGATTACAGAAAGGATGCAGATGAAAATCAAAGCAAGTTTGATGATCGGTATTGTGAAACAATCTGTAAACAACTGATATGCAGTAATTAAGATATCTATTTTAGTTGTAAAAAGAAGCAATTAGCTTCCTGGGAGAGTACAGATGAACACTCTGCATTTCCTTAATAATTGTATAATATTCAGGTTAATATTGAATATTATAGGTTCTTATGTTCAAAATAATATAGAAAACATTTGCTATTAAAGAAAACGTTACTACTTTTGTGACGTGTTAACATCACAAAGGAATATCCATTCCAACTATTACGAATAGACGGAATGGTAATTTACCTATAACATCCTCTTTTCGAAATAAGATTCAGCATGTCCGTTTCCTACAATTACTTTTCTATTAGCTCTATCCAATTTTGAATTATCAAGTGATGCTATATAGATGCGTGTAGTGTTGACGGAAGTATGCCCCATGCAATCGGAAATGACTTCCTCAGTTACTCCTTTGAGTTTAGCGATGCTTGCCCAACTATGGCGTGCCACATAGGTAGACAGGTGAGTGCCTATTTGATTTCCTAATATGTTAAGCCTTTTATTTTGTAGACGGAGGGCACTGTCGTATTCCTTCCAGGAGGCATCGGCATTTTTTAGCACCGGGAAAAGATAAGGTTGTCCGGGTTGGTGATATTTGCGTATGATTTTCAACATGACGGGAAGAAGTTCCACTTTAAGTACTTGGCCGGTTTTTCTTCGCACATAGATTAACTTATTGCCATGGATATTAGCCAAAGTAAGGTGAGCCAAATCTACAAAAGCCATCCCCCTGACAAAAAAAGAGAAAAGGAAGAGGTCGCGTGCCAGGCTGAGTCCCGGAGCATTCTCCAGGTTCAGGGCCTCCAGCTTGTGGAGATACTTTTCCGTTATAGCCCGTTTCTCTGTCTTATCGATCTTTGTATTGATGTTCCTGAAAGGAGAAGGGCGCTGCTCAATGACCTGTTCCCTGACGGCGAAGTTCCATACGGCTTTCAGATTCCTGCAATGGAAAGCAATCGTGTTTTTAGAGAGTTTCCTGTCTGTGAGGTATTTTTCAAAGCTGATGATAAGATCTTCGTCCACGTCCTTAATGGGAATATCTTCTCCCTGGAGGAAGTTGCGGAATGTTTTGTGAGTGTTCTGATAGTTACGAATAGTGGTCCCTGACCGCTGGCCTCTTTTCTTCTCAATGACCAGTTGAATGTATTCCAGCCATAGGGTGTAATACTTGCGGTTCCGGAAATCGTGGACAATCCTTTCGGCAGAGCACTCTTTTGTGTCTTTCAGATGCTGAACGATTTCCTCCATCTCTGCCAGGTTCCGTTCGAGTGCTTCTTTGATAAGCATCAGTGCCTTGATACGTTCGTTCCCTGCATCCGGAGGGATAAGAATGGTTTGCGTTGTTTCTATCCATTCCTGTTCTGTTAGTTTAAGATCCAGCACGACCCTTTTCACAACGCGGTTATAAATGATTTGCAGGAACAAGGGCATTCTTTTGCCGGGAATGGCAGAAGTTTTTCTTTTTACTTTTACTGATACATTTGTCATATAATTCTATTGTTGGTGGAATAATATAACAAATGTAGCTGTTAGATAGCCTGATGAGATATAAAAACAATTGCCGTCTGCTATTGCAAACGACAATTGAATAAGAAAGGATAAGTATGTAGTAAGGGATAGTTCTGCCATAAAAGTAGTTTATGGATATGGATTTATAACCATAATGCGGGTAGATGACAGATTTTGTTTGTAAACGGTACGTTATGGCGGTTAAGTTGCATTCAACAGAGGACAGTTTCCTCCGGATTTTGTTTCTTGGGATGCTGTTTCAGATACTCGTTAGGAGTAAGGCCGGTCTTTCGTTTGAAGTTACGATAAAAGGCATCGGTAGAGGCGAAGCCTGCTTCTTCGGCTAAATCGGATAATTTCTTTCCGGAATGGATCCGCCCAAGTAAATAATCAATACGGAAATCATTGATCCATTGGTTGTAGTTGTTTCCATAGCAGGTATTAATACATGATGACAGATATGTATGATTAGTTTTCAGCATTTCCGCCAGTGATTTAAGTCTTATGTCTTTATTAAGGTATAGTTTTTGGAGACGGACTTTCTCGTAGGCGGCATGGTAGAGTTTTTCTTCGGGGGTAAGAGATTTCTCTTTCTCCGGCGTAGCTGACGACTCGAGTTGTTCTGCTTCTTTTTCCTGTTTCATGATAACATCCAACCGTTTCTTCCGCTGATAACAAATGTAACCGACAGCACATATAAGGAAAAAGAATAAGATTGCACAAGTTGTTGAAACGACAACCATACGATGCGAGTTGGCCAATAAGGTTTCCTGTAGCTTGTTTTGATGCTCTAAATCGCTAATTTGCAGTCGACTTATAAAGTTTTTACTTTCACGTTCTTTGTCGGCTTTATTAATGATTTGCAGGAGGGAGTCCCGAAACATCAATAAATCAACAGCTTTTTCATATTGCTTGGTAGCCCGACAAAAAGAACTGTAGCGAGCAAGGGCATCCACTTGTTTTTCCATGCGACTGGGATCCTTAGCTGCCTTTTTCATCAAAGGCTCTACTAATAAAAAAGATTTACCTGCTTTTTGATAGTCACCACTTTGTTGATATAATGTAGCTAAAGAAGAACAAGTAGGTAAAAAATAAAAGGGGAGGGATGCTTTAATGTTATTCTTTTGAAGACGTTTAGCTTGATTCTGAAATTCTCCCATTGCTTTATCTAAAAAAACAAGGGCTGAATCTATATTGTGTTCCGTAATATATGTATCCGCAATATTGCAATTAAGAATCATTCCACTCCCGTTTTTTTTAGTCTGATCAATCTTTGTCAAATAGAGACGAGCGCTGTCAGGTTTTTGAAGTTCTAAATAGCACATTGATAATAAGGAATAAACAGAAGGAACGAATGAGATCATGGAATCTATGCCTATTTCATTTATATAATCCACCATCTCGGCATATTGTTTAGAATCAGTGAAGAACTTTATTAATTGTCTTGAACATTTATTTCTCAAATCTATAAGATGGTTATCTATTGCTAACTGATAAGCTTCTTTACATAAAGAAATCCCTTTTTCCTGATCTCCTAATATTCTTAAATGATTAGCTATAGTGAAAAGATCCTCTATTACAAGTTCAAGTTTGTCTGCTGCACGATGCTCTGCAAGCAATTCAAACCAAATTGGTAAATATTGTTTGTGTAGTCCTCTTCTCCCTAACAAAATTGCTTTTATTTTCTTTATTTCCCATTTCTCTTTTTGTGAAAACGAATAAGTAGTCTCCAGATTTTCACTTAGTTGAATACCCTTTGTATCTGCATCAGGTTCTCTCTGCTCACTTAATTTTTTATACAAACTGAGTAATCGCAATAATATTTTCTTTTTCTCTTTTTTTGAAATAAAAGGAAGACCTTCTAATAAAATACGTTCTTGTTTTTGTATTCCACCTGTTTCTTTTTCATCCCGACAGGATATTCGGAGCAAGATTGCCGCTTGTTGTCTGGATGGTAGTTTTTGTACATCATGCCATAAAGAATCAAATGATGAAGATAAAATAGGCGTTATTGCCAACTCTTTATCCAGCATATCGGTTTTGTTCTGAATTTGATTTGTACAGCCAATGCACATGAAAATAAAAAGAAACAGATGAAATGCTTTCATAGATCTGATTAAGTCAGTACAATAGCATCGGAAGCACAGGCATCAGCGCAATCACCACACCAATCACATTCAAGCTGACTGCAAATTATTATTCTTTTATCTTTGATACTAAGTAGTCCGATTTTACATGCATCCACACACTCGCCACAGACATTACATTTTTTGTAGTCAATAGTCCACATTGTTTTTGGACCATCACCTTCACTAATTGTTTTCCCTTCGTTGTTTTTCATTGTTTTGTTATTTTAAAATTGTTTGCCAAAACTACACATTCTATTTAAAATAACAAACCAATATTAGCTGTTATTTTTTTTGAATCGGTATAAATCGTATTATCAGGCGTCTTTTCAAAATCAAAAGCCAACTGAATGAACCAACGAAAAGATGTTGATCGTGTATATGTAATAGAAGAATGTAACCCCCAACGTGACATTGTTTCATAATCGAACACCTGTTGTAATCTACTGTGACTCTGCCATAACGTAATTTCCGGAGCACTTTCATTGGGTGATAATTGTTTTTCATCCATAATCGATCCTCCACCTTTTCCATACTGACCTCCCAGAGATAAATCGAGGGAAGCATCCGGCAATAAAATATTTTGAACAAACGTAGTATGGACTGTAAATCGATGAATCGGTTGCGTGTATTCCGCCGGATAAAACAGCAGAGCCGTTTTTGCCTGACGATACGTAATTCCTGAAAGGATAGAGAAACGGGAATGCCAGACATCACGCAACTGATAATATCCGTAGGTCAGAGCATACCGGCTTGTGCGTCGGGTAGAACGAAGTAACCTACCGTCCGATTGCCAGGTATTGTATTCCACCTGATGTTGTAACGGGTCAAAGTTATCAGCATGATTAAATGTAGCCAACCATTCCCATTCATGCCTGTGGTCAGGGCATACTTTTTGCAGTTTACCTTTGTACTCCACCTGCCAGCTATCTGTTTCGCCTTCTTTTTTATTTTTTATACGGTCACTCTCTACGGTCTGCGAAGCAGCACCTCCGCTAATATCTTGATATAATTGGAAAGAACCACTGTTGAAATGAAGCTGTAAGGCTCCGCCAACCTCCTGTCCTGAATAATACCAGTTTACATTTTCACCCCACGATAAGGTTTTAAAGAATCCAAGGGGATAAGCGACCAGGACAGGATAAGTGGTATGACTTCCCATATTCTGGTAATTAACGGTTTCCTTTCGGCGGACATAAAGCAGAGAGGCGCCCAGGTGCAGGTTTCCGTACAAGTATCCTACTCCCGGAGTAAGTCGCCATTCCATCCACTGATTTTTATTTCGTGGATCAGTGTCTTTTGCAGTCAGTTGTACCCGATAATCTGCTTTTGCTCCCAACAACCAGCGCGGATGGACCGGCAGGGAAAAGCCACCGGCTAACTGATACTCTTCCGAACGCTGTTTTCCACTAATGGAATCACATAAGTTCACGGCTTGCCAGTAATCGCCTGTCATCCCATTCCAGTTCTGTTGCCGATTCTGAAACTGTGTATAGCCTATCTTTCCATAAATCGAAACTTTATCCACCGTTTGAAATGATTCGCTATACACAGAATATATATCTGCTGAAGCCGGAATACTGACGTTGCCAAAATTCCCTTTATGATGGCTATAACTCGCTTCCGCCACTGAGAAAGAACGGAAACGGTTGAACGACAATCCCACAGGATTAGTCCCGGTCAACCAGTAGTTTTGTCTGTACACTTCTTCTGTAGAAGGTATAGATAACGTATCGGTTTGAGCGGAAACCGTCATTGATAACGAAAGGAATAATCCGAACAGTATTTCCCGGCTTCTCATGCCTTTATTTTGTTTTTAGAGTAGCTAAAGTTACTTCCATATCTTCGGCTGAATTATTCGTGTCCTGATAAACAGCACGTCCGTCTGTCGTTCCTGTTTTCTTCCGGATAATCGACCGGCCTGAATACCGGTCGCCTGGAATATAGCATTTCCCATTGTCGAGCCCATTAGGTACTCGTTTAGGAGAATTGACATCCTTCACGCATTCTATACAGTCTATTACCCATTCCTGAGGAACCATCAGATAACGTTTTTCCTGATTCGACGCTTTGGGCCGTGGTTTACGGTTATCCGGGTCCTGCACATATTCTTCCGGAGAATCCTGCAAACTGAACACCATAAACGTAGGACCAAAAACAGGGAGGGAATACATCACCAATGACGGATTCAGATTGGCAAGCAACGTCATCGGTTTTACACCGGCTGCAATTGTTTGCCGGTCAAGAGAAACATCCCAGAATCCCCAATCGACTCCGGACAGGTCTACGGAATTGGCATGCTGATATTCGCCACTCGTGTGATCCACCGCATTCGTGGCGATGGTTATTTCTTCTCCCGGTGCCAAAGGATATTCCTTGCCACTTCCCGGAAATTGCCAGGTCAGATCATTTACCGGAATCCGTTTCATATCCGTATAGTTCATCCAAGGGGATTCTAGATTATTACCCGGATCTACAATACCGAGACACAAACCATCCAGATAGATTGTCTGGTCCGAATTATTATATAAGGTTACATACTGGTCATCCTTATATTCTTCATTATTTAATCCCTTGCAACCACCAAAGTAAATCTCTTTAATAACGAGGGCACTGGTTTTAGCCAACGACAGAGGAAGTTCTATAACCCCTTGCGCTTCATCCTGGTCAGAGAGCAGCGATAATGATTCTATTCTTCCGCTAAAAACAAGCCCGGAAGCAGCCTGATAATGTACCGAAGCAGCGTAGTAACCAGGTTCAACACTAAATAAAGCTTGTCCTGTCGATGAACAATGCAAAGAATACACCGTTCCCTGATCTTTGTTGGTCAGTGTTACTTCCATCTCTTCATAAGGCAACGTGGAATAACCTTCGGGAGGTAACAGCTGAATATGAACACTGGAAGAACGATTCCCATCTTCCGAACAGGAAGCAAGGAAGAATACTAAAACAAGTAATAAGTAAAAACCTTTTTTCATTTGATATTTGTTTTCGATATTAAAACTCTTTTAAAACCGGATCGTCATCTCGGCTCCATAATATAAACCGGGATTTTGAATCGTATACTGTTGTGTACTGCGGGTATATTTCTTTGGATTCGATTGTGTGAAATTATTGGCACAAAAAGCCACCGATACATAGCGGCCTATATTTTTCGTCACCCGGAGATTCAGCAGGAAATAAGGGCCGAACGAATCCTCCTGATACCGGGTCTCTGTCCCTGCATCCAGCACCAGGTCTGCGAAACGTTTATCGTTTGCCATTTCTGGAGTGAACGGATGCTGTACGCCTTCGCTATCCATATAATATACCGGGTTAAGATGTTTATGGTGCTCGGTGTCGGTCATCGGATCTCCATCTATCCGGTTTCCGTTATCATCAACCAGATAAACGGGATTATTGTAATTACTCTCCATGCCACGGCGTTGTTTATCCATCCATACGGCTTGTAATGTCAACGTGGTGATCAGACCGATGCGGGGTAATTGGGTAATGAACTGGAAGCGGGTATTGAATTGTTTCCATATCCGCAGGTTGGAAGCAAAGTGGTCCGATTCGTAAATGCCAACGTACGGATATGATTTGCCACTAAAATCTGCCTGTGGATATATAGCCGAAAGGGCGGTATTCTTTTCATGCAGATTCAGATAGCTGCCGCTGATAAGCAGCGATGTGTGCAAAGGGTTCCAATGTCCTACGTCGAGCGTATATTCAATACCTTGTTTCAATTGCTCGATACCATTCTCAGGAGAGGTGTAAGTGGCAAAAGTCGCATGAGTAGTGTAGGAGAGAGGCTTCCCGTTGTTCACTATGCCATCGGAGGTCAGTTCGGGATGTTCTCCCCTGCCGATCAACTGATCGTAACGGCGGTATGTAAACGGTTCAGCTTGCTCTGTCGTGCTGAACCCGTTGCGAAGATGTTCCCTGAACCATACGACATCGGCTGTCATTTGTCCGAGTCGTAAATTAAGTCCCAATTCTAATTTCCGGTTTACCGGCAGGCGCAGATCAGGATTAAAAGTCCGGCCGGTCACGAAAGTATGCATTACGGTCAGCCGTTCGCCGTTCTCTATGTCATTATAAGTGAAGCAGTTTTGATCGGTATAGGATTTGTCCGGATATAAATACGCCAATACGGGCATCTTATGCATCAATCCCCAACCGGCACGTATACTGAGATGTTTCAGCATAGCATCGTCTTTCCGTTCCACCAGGATTTGCCTCACATTGATACGCGGGTCTGCTGCCGGAGCATAGTGTAACGCCTTTGTTTGCAGTTTGGTAAGACGTACACCCAGCTGTAGCTCAGTCCGCATCTTTCCTGAATGGAAAGTGACTTTATCTTCAGTGAAGGCTGTATATTGATGTACGAAAGGAATGCTGCTAAAAGAGCGGGTACGCATCCGGAGCATTTCCAATGTCGGACGGAGCGGATCAAACCGAATGCCTTCTCCACGGTTACCTTCCGTTCCTATTTCCACACCTGCCATGAAATGATTATATACATTATTATATAGCGTATTCCTGAGATTTGCCGTAAGTGAAGCATCCGCAGATAAAGGTTTCCCTTCTACCGAAAGGTCACTGAAATAGTTGGGTGCCAAAAAGACGTCCGCCTGTTCACCCGGCAAGCGGGTATAAGTAGTAACTTGCTGCGTTCCCGAATAGTATGTGCTCGATTTGTTCTTTTGACAACTGTAAGTCAGCCCGGCATGATACTCGAGATTCGAAATCCAGGATTTGTTCAAATCCCACCGGCCGTTTGCCGAAAAGGAGAAACCTCGGTTGAAGGCTTTCTGATATTCTCCGTCAATCGTATTACGTCCTCCGCCTCCTTTATCCTGTATCCAGTATCCCCGCAAATTGGTACGGAGTGTTGCTGTTTCAAAATCTTTCGCATGAGCAATTTGAACACCTACCCGTTGAAATGTCTGTTCCGGTAACCGGGGATCTTGTGATGAAAGTGCATAATCTGCTCCCAGATGGAGAATGCCTCCATGAGTTCCAATTTCCATTCCTTTACTTATGGAAGCCAGTTTTTCAGTAGCCGTGAAGCGGAGTCCCACTGCATAGGGTTGCACCCCAGCCTTTGAGTTTACGAGTACTATGCCGCTGGTAGCATCCCCATAGCGGGCAGAAGGTACACCGCGTATTACCTCTACAGACTCGATGGAAGCCGGAGAAATCGAACGTACATCAAATCCGGAAAGGACCGAACTGTTAAAGAGACTGCCTTGCCCTTCAAGCCCGAGCTGCTGCATATTCATATTATTGTTCATTCGCATTCCATCCACCAGTATGGCTGTTCCCAATGCATTTGTCGTATTCTCGTATGTAGCACTGCGGATCGTAAAAACTGCCGGAGAATTCAAATCGGGATTGCGGGTAAGTACGCCAGGCAATAATTGGGACAGATCAGACAGGTCGGTAGCTTGTATATGGCGGATCGCATCCTGACCAATCAATGAACTGGTACCGGGGGCATCAGGCTGGGTTGCTGTGACAACCACCTCCCGAAGCCGGACGTTACGGAGAGTGTCGGATGGTGCCAATTGTTCTTGCCCGTTAATTATCAACGAACAAAAGATGAAAAATAGTACCCCTAAAGCTTTCGTACAACAAATCTTACTCATCTTCTCACCTTATAGATAACCTAGCATTAAAGCCTTACGGCAGCACAAAATAAGTTATTTTATTTTGTACAATTACTGTCTGAGGATAAAAAAATCAAAGAAAGCTGCATTTCTCAACTTTAGTCAGTACATTTGTGACCAACAAGTTTATTATGTCATTACTACTATTTAAGATATTAGTTATTTGTACCTCCTTACTCGCCTGGGCTGTTTTAATCATTGCCGGGATTTGTTTGCTACAATATAGCAGATATAACAAAAAGGTCATACTTTTAACTTCCATAGCATGGGTTCTTTGTTTAGTTTCTTTTTATAATAGCTGGTATGAAGGACTCTTTCTTTTCAAAAAGATCGCTCTTATTCCCAGCGTGAACAGTTGGGCTTTCACATTACTTACTCCTTTGTTTTACCTGTATTTTCGTTTCAGGATAACTAACCAGTTACCCGATGCACGGCAATGGAGACGGCATCTGCTTCTCCCTGGAGTCTTGATCGGCGTTTATATCGGGATGACTTTGTTCAATCCGGTTCCCGATAAGCTAATTTATAGCTGGTCTGAATTCGGACTCAATAGTTCTGTCTGGTGGCCCTATTTCCGTATTGGTTGCTATTTATCTTTAGCTGTACAATTATTAGTTTATATTCCACGTATTTTGAATGGAGTAAATGATGATAATACTCCACAAATGCAACTTATTAGAAAGGACTTATTCTATCTTTTATGTTTCTATCTTATTTCTATAATAAGTATGTTTACTTCCTGTTATGTATGTAATATTCTATATAATATATCAACTATTTTTATAGGTGGATATCTGTTGAATCAATCTGTATTTTACCGGACTGTAAAACGTAAAATAGTTTTTTATCTATTACCCCATTTTTTCACCAAAACCAGACAGAAGAACGAGATCCCCATTCCACTTACTCCGGAAAAAGAAGAAGAGGAGGTGATCCGTTTATTAAAATCACCCAAATACTTGCATAATCCTAATTTGACACTTAAAATATTAGCAAGTGGACTGGGTATGAATGCGACTTCGTTAAGTTTATATTTCAGTCAGCAGTTGGGAATGCGTTTCCCTGAATATGTAACCGCTCTTCGTTTGGATGAAGCGGAGATATTACTTTTGAATTCAGATATAAAGGTGATCGATGTTTCTGAATTAGTCGGTTTTCAAACGTCATCATCATTCTATCTGGCTTTCAATACCCGACATCATATGCCTCCTTTGCAGTGGAGAAAGAAAATGAAGGCGAAGTCCTGACAAAGGTATTCTCAAATTATATATTTCTTTCTTAAATCGTAAACTTATACCATTTGATATATAATCATAGTCTCTTGTTAATCAATTAAATATATGTAAAATTAAATAAGAAATCCATTGGAACTATCCGACACCCTTTCCTAGTACCTTTGTATACATAACCGGGGCCCATAAGCCTCTTTAATATGATACAAAATGAATACACTCAACTTTGAAGAACGGACATTACAGGAGGCTACAGCCAATGTTGTAGGAGGTGTGGATAGAAACGTAGTGGATAGTATATTTATCAGAATACAGGATCACTTCCGAAAAATATTGTTTAGTGATATCCTCTATATAGAAGCATCAGGCAGTTATTGCACTTTCTATTTACAGGCAGGTGCTAAAGCGACAGTTGCATACACACTGACGGATACAATGCAACATCTGTCGAAAGATTTGTTTATCCGGGTACATCGTTCTTATATTGTCAACAAGAATCATGTCGTTGGTTATATCGGTAATATATTTTATATTGGCGATCAAACGGTCCCTATCGGCAGACAATATAAAAAAGATGCGTTATCTCGTTTCAATATGTTGGGAACAATTAGTTGAATAACAGATCTAAAAAACAATTGAATAAAACGAAGATTGTAACCTAAATTGTTAATATAAGAACGATAATTATGGTAGAACAAAAACAAGATACTACAGATGCTTATGCGATAAAACTTGATGCGCCTGCTTTTTTGGAAAACAACAAGGATGAAGTCGAACTTGAAACTATAGAATTCACATATGATAAGTTAGAACGTAAACAATAAAAAATTATTACAATGGAAAATTCAAATGCACAGATTTTTAAAGTGAAAAATGCCGGGATCGTTTTAACAACTCCCTTTTTACCAATGTTTTTTTATCGGTTAGGATATTTAGCGGATTCCCGTAGAGAGTTTATTGATAAAGAAAAGCAGATTCGGGGAATTTTTTTGTTACAGTATCTGGCTACATATTCATTAGAGGTAAAAGATTCTGAATTAATGTTATTTAAGATAATGTTAAATTATCCGCTATCCGATCCCTTGCCTTGCAATATTGAACTGACAAGTAAAGAAACTTCTTTAATTGATGAACTGTTGAACAGCCTAAAGATAAATTGGAGTAAAATGAAAAATGTTTCTAATAGAGGCTTTCAGGAAACATTCCTGAGACGGGAGGGAGTATTGGAGGATATGTCAGATTATTGGAACCTGAAAATGGAAGAAAAACCTTACGATGTTTTGTTGGATTCAGTTCCCTGGTTATATTCAATGGTGAAATATCCTTTTCAGGAAAAACTTATACGGGTTAATTGGAGAAATTGATATTCTTTCTAATATAGAAAAAAGACATTATTATATGTAAACAAAAATGCTATGTCTCACTTAAGACATAGCATTTTTGTTTTAGCAGATTTAATCTGCTTCGTCTGTTACACTATTCATTTTAAATTCAGCACACTTTTATCGCCTGTAATTTCTACTTTTGCAGGAGTAGATTTACGAGTGCAGTAGTCAAACTCTGCCGATTTATCGCCGCTGAACGATTTCCATTTCAGTTTCAGCTTAACAGTCTTACCTTCTGTGTCCGGCAGTTCATCCAGTTTGAAAGCGACCAATCCGTCACCTTCCGTTCCGTAGACATCTCCGTAAGCATTGTGACGAAACTCTACTTCATAAGGATTAGCCGGATCTTTACTTACCAGTAAGTTTACGAAATGAGCCTTGCTACGATCTCCCCACAATGTTCTGAAACGGAGTGTCAGGTAGCCATCTTCTGCAATTGTTACCCAGTCCTTAATCATTTCTACCGGGTCTGTTCCATATACAGAATCGTTATCCACTCCCAGATCCGGAGCGATTTGTTTTGTCAGAATACTGTCTATCCAATTAACATGGACAGCTTTAGTATAGCCTTCACTAGGTTCGTTTACCACACTGAAATTGACCAGTGCTCTAACTTCTTTATCTCCGTAAGGCGAAGAAGTCAGGTTTGCCGGTAATAATGTTGTTGAGTCATCCAATTGCAGGAAGAATGAGTTATCACTAACCGGTTTTACTGTCACAAGGGCGTTTGGCGTTAGATACCCATAATAATAGTTATCATCATCATCCAAACAAGATTGAAAGGTTAAAGAAGTAAATAAAACTCCCGTGGCCATTAAAAATAATTTCAACGTCTTCATAGCTTAATATCACTAAATTATTAAATGTTTATACCAATGAAGATGGATAAGAGCCTGAAAATGCTGCAAGAGAAGTTGATAAAATATATTAATAGAAATTTATACACCTATTGTATCTCCTGATCAAAGAGAAAAGGTATGCCTTGTAGTCCTGCGAAAGATTGTGCCACTTTTTCATGTGCCTGAACGTGATTGTTAATGTGCGTAAAAAAAGGAAAGAGAGTATATGAAAAATACGGTAAAAATAAAAAGCGGAGAGTTTGAACGACAGTTTGAATCTCAACGGGAAGCGAAAAAAGTGAAAATACCTTTCTTTTATAAGAAAGAGAGTCTGTATCAAAATGATTGATAATCTAGC
This sequence comes from Parabacteroides sp. AF17-3, assembly GCF_003635445.1. Classification (NCBI taxonomy): domain Bacteria; kingdom Pseudomonadati; phylum Bacteroidota; class Bacteroidia; order Bacteroidales; family Tannerellaceae; genus Parabacteroides; species Parabacteroides sp. AF17-3. Next base: position 344,149 of record NZ_QTMM01000005.1, read on the forward strand.
GTTATCAGCGGCTAAAGTAGCAACTTTTAACGACCGGGGCAAGGTTTTCAGGTAGTATTTTGCTACAATTTGATAATATTGAAATAACGCCATCCTTTTGGGCGTAGAAGTTTTTTGATTTACTGCAGAGTGTAATGTGTTGAAAAACAACGATTACACGGATAGCGTCAGTCCCAACTCTCTTTCTTATAAAAGAAAGAGATTCTGACGAAATGTTAAAACGGCGCTTTTGATGTAGTAAATTAATGATAAAAGGATGGCAAGTATAGGACAAAAATTAGAAACGAAAGGAGTTATTATGACACTCTTATCACTGGTATTAATAAGCACAGGTTGCGAAGACAAAATCGACTCTCCGACGGTAAATCCGTCGGAAGGAAAGACGGTGGAAGTAACGCTCAATCTCGGTATTGCCGACGAAGAAGACGGGGAAGGAGCAACCGCTTCGCCGACCAGTAAGGCAGGTAGCAACAGCCGTTCGGCTTTGGAGGCCGTTCCTGTTTATGGTATGCAGACCAAATCAGGAACAGATATTCCTGACAAACTCTACAATCTGGAAATCTGGCAATATGATGGAAGTGGAAAGCAGATTGGCGGTAAAGCACTAGGTAACGTCACTGTCGGTTCAACTTTTACAGCTAGCCTGAAGCAGGCAACCGGATGCAAACTTTTGCTTGTCGCCCGGGGGGCTTCCGCCGATTTCGGATCACTATCCGGTAAAACATTATCTGAAGTGCAGAACATGACAGTGAAAGCGAAGGAAAGCAATATCAATGCCATTGCGCCCAATGCTATCGGTAACAGTCTGGCCAATATGACTTATTACCTCTATTTGGAAAACGTCAATATCACCTCCGCCGGTAAAATCGAAAGTCCGGCAGGCCAAGACGTCCGCCTGTTGCTCAAACGGCTGGCCACAAAAGTAGAATTAAACTGGACTTTTGCCTCGGACATGACTCAAAAAGGCTATACCCTGAAAGAAGTCAAACTCTGTCAGGTTCCTGCCCATTACCGCTTGATCCCTCGAACAGAAGAGACCAAATGGGGCAACGTCTATCCGAGCTCCGTTGCCGAGTTTGTCGATGTTTACCGCTTGACAGGAACAGAACTGGATAATGCCAACAGCGCGAAGACCGTTTGGATTCCCGCCAATGCCCGCGGCATATCTTCCTATTCCAATTCCCCTTATTACCGTAATAAGACGAACGCCAACCCAGCAGCCACTTATGCCGAGTTTGTGGTAGACAACAGCGAAAAGAAAGAACGCCTCTACTACCGTGTCTATTTAGGCGGCAACGAAACCGACGATTTCAACCTACTGGAAAATACCAACTATCATTGGACAGTCAATATCAATAAGGCCGACTATGTCAACGACCCACGCATCCAGTTGCTCGACCAGACACCGGTAAAAAGCACCAATGAACAACCGACTTCCAACTGCTTCATGATGCTTCCGGGTACGAACATCTGCTTTAACCCCTATAAACATGAAGCGGGAGTGAATGGGTGGAATACCGAACTGACAACCGATGGTTCGATCAAGGATGGAAAAGAAATTAAAAAGGTGAAAATACTCTGGCAAAACAAAGATGCCGGAACCAGTGGTGAACTGGTAATGGGTTATCCGATAAGTGAGAGTGACCACAGTAATCTGGTGAAACTCACGAATGGAGATATTGCGAAAGATGCACGTATCCATCTGAAAGTACCCGTTACCAACGGAGGAAACGCTTTGATAGCCGCATATGGTACGGATGACAAAATCGCTCTCTGGAGCTGGCATATATGGGTTTCAGATTACGTGCCGGCATTACTTGGGAGTTTTACTGCTGGTGATGCTACTAGCCGGACCAAGGCTATCGAAGCAGCTCAGAATACCACCCGGGGCGGAATAGTACATACTTATCAAGGTGCCAGCTGGACACAAGAGTCGGGTGCTTTCTATAAAAAAGTCATCATGGACCGTAACCTGGGTGCTATCCGTGCTGTCCCGGCATTGGAAAGTGATCTGGAGTCGGCCCGTACGTATGGCGTTCTTTACCAATGGGGGCGTAAAGATCCGATGCCAGGTTCGGCCGATGGCTCTTATGAAGAAGCCAATACGATCTTCAATGCTGACGGATATACGATACCGTTAGGCAAGGAAGATGGAGGAAGTCTGGCGAATTCTATTGCCAACCCATCTACTTTTTATCGTAAGATGTATTTAGAGAATGGATTATGGGGACCGTCAACGAAGACGATCTATGATCCTTGTCCGAAAGGGTGGAAAGTGCCGGATTTCTACAACGCTACAAATTACACAATGTTTGATGGCTTTGCTTTTGGCAGTAATCTGGCGTTGGTGAACAATAAAAAATGGCTTACATCTCCGATAGCTGAGTCAGCTGCGGTGATAAAGGCAACCAACGGGCTTTTATACTTATATCCAGGAGAAACGTATGCGGACTATTCTTGTAAATCTGTCTGGTTTCCGATGTATTGGATGAGAGAGGCTGGAACAGGCCTGTTGAGAACAAGTGCCGCTTGTTTTGTGATGTATTCTGCGCATGAATCATCGAAAACAACATACGTTTACTATACGGAAATCAAAGCGCATGGCGCTTTGATTCTGACAAATGATGATAAAGCAGTTAAAGCTTACGGCATGTCTGTTCGCTGCATTCAAGAGAAATAAATTAGACTCCGGCTCTATGCCGGACTAAATAAACAACATTAGTATTAACAATTAAACATGAAACATCATGGAAGATTACAACAAAGAGTATTACTGGGAATTTTATCTGCGTGATAACC
>NZ_QTMM01000050.1:0-664 GCF_003635445.1 Parabacteroides sp. AF17-3
AATTTTACCCCGAAAGACATAACCTTCACTTTATCTGTTACGTTTGAATTCATCATGCCATTATAAGGAATACCCTTTCCTACCGTCATGTTCCCATCCGGATGATAAGATGCAGGAGTGGTTAATAACCCCTGGTCTTTCTTTTTCTTCATGTTGGTGAAACCGTAGTCGATGTAGCCGCCCAACAACAGGTCGGTGTCTTCGCCCAGGGTGAACAGGAAACCGAGTTCGGCAGTTCCGGCTACGCCCAGTTTCAGTTTGTTCTTTCCGCTCCAGTCCAGCTCGCGGCCGGGATCGTTGATCGTGCCGAAGCCGTGGTGAGGAACAGGCGCCTCCGATGGAGAACCCACGTCGGAAGGGATATGGGGGTAGTAACCCGAAACATTCAGTTCGCTGGCTGTATTGCCTTCGACCTTGTATTTGGCTTTGACCGGAATCTGCAACTTCACTCCCAGGCCGGCGTACATGCCCCATTTTTCCTCTTCGCCGAAATGGGTCTGGTACATTGCCAACAGCGGGATATCCAGCAGGAAGGCGGTCTGCTTCTCTTCCAGATTCTTCAATCGGGCACGCAGTTCGAACTCACGCGGGTGGCCGGAGAAGTCATCGTCGTCGGTCATATTGCCCAGTTTCATGTATTTATCGTCGGACATATCACCTGTCA
>NZ_QTMM01000051.1:0-506 GCF_003635445.1 Parabacteroides sp. AF17-3
ACAAAAGACTGTATTGCCGAAGTGAAAACCGGTCCGAAAACCCTGACCAAAGAAGATACGGCCCGGGAAATCAAACGCACCGGCTCTGAGCTGAAGTTGCCGACCATTCTTTCGGTAACGTCGCAGGACAGTGATATCATTCTCGAAGCCCTGTTGAACGGCGATAGCGTGACAACGGACCTTTGCCAGTTCTCCCCGCGTATCCTGGGTGCTTTCGAGAACTCGGATGCCCAGTTCGACCCGGCTATCCACAAACTGACATTCGACATCGTTCCGACGAAGAAACTTCGCGATGCCTTGAAAAACGTAAAAGTGATCAACATGGGCACAAAAGCCGACGTGGCCCGTATCAGGCTTGTTACTGATACCCTGACCGGCCTGTTCGACGGATCGATTACGGCAAGCGAAGATATTATGATTACGGGCAATAACATCAAAATAACAGGCGACGAGGCTGTGGTAGGCGTTTTCTTCGTTGCTGGCGACGGCACAACGACCAAAGTGAC